>JAIBBB010000150.1 GCA_019694905.1 Cyclobacteriaceae bacterium | reverse complement strand
TTGTTCAGTGCCCGAGTGATTTTTCCGGGGTGAGTGAGGGGGAATAACGGTTAGCGGGGCGCAAATAGGATCGCCACTAAGTGAAGTGACAACCGGGATGGCGTGCCGCCTACTTCCCAATACAAAACTTCGAGAAGATATTATCCAGGAGATCTTCCGTGGTGATTTCTCCCGTGATTTCACCCAGGTAATGCAGAGCCTGCCGGATGTCCATGGCAAGAAAGTCGCCAGTAATGCCGCGGTCGAGTCCATCGAGCGACCGGGCCAGCGCGGCATGGGTTTCTTTCAGCGCCTGGTAGTGGCGCACATTGGTTACGAGCACATCAGATGGACGAACTTCCGCATCAAAGAGTTGTACGAGTCGGTCTTTCAGTGCCTGCAGGTTCTCACCGCGGCTGGCGGACATCAGCAGATAGCGCCCATCCAGCTGCCGCAGTAATGCCGGACTGGCAGCGTCCACCTTGTTGCCGATTCTGATGACGGGTTGTGAGTAAGATGCCAGCTCAAGCTCCTGCGCAGCAATCTCTTCAATGGTGGTGCCCGATAAGTCAAACAGGTAGAGCACCACCGCAGCCTGGATGATTTTCTCTTTTGTGCGCTGCACGCCAATCGCCTCAATGGTGTCGGAGGTATCGCGCAGCCCGGCAGTGTCTACGAATCGGAAATGAATGCCGCCCAGGGTGATTTCGTCTTCTATGAAGTCGCGTGTCGTGCCCGGGATATCCGAGACGATGGCCCGCTCTTCATTCAGCAGCCGGTTGAGGAGGGTGGACTTGCCAGCGTTGGGTTTGCCCGCAATCACCACAGGCACACCGTTGCGGATGACATTACCCTTGTCAAATGACTCAATGAGGGGATGAAGATGCTGCTGAAGTTTCAGGATCAGTTTGCGCAGGTCTTCGCGCCCTGCAAACTCCACATCTTCCTCGCCGAAGTCCAGTTCCAGTTCGATTAAGGAAGCAAAGTGTATCAGTTCTTCCCGCAGTTTGCGGATTTCTCCGGAAAAGCCGCCGCGCATCTGGTTCACTGCAGCCTGCCGGGCGTTGGCGGTTTCCGCATGAATGAGATCGGCTACCGCTTCAGCCTGCGCCAGATCCAGCCGACCGTTGAGAAATGCGCGGCGCGTGAATTCACCCGCCTTTGCCAGCCTGGCGCCGTGGGCCAGCAACAACTGGAGAATTTCTTTAATTACCACGGGCGATCCATGACACGAAATCTCTACCACATCCTCGCGCGTGAAAGAACGGGGTGCCTTGAAAAGTGTTACCACTACCTCGTCAATCATTTGTCCGTCGCGGACAATGTGACCCACATGGGCTGTGTGGCTGGGCTGGTCAGCCAGTTTCCTGCCTCGAAAAACCTCGTCGACTATGCCAAT
This sequence comes from Cyclobacteriaceae bacterium, assembly GCA_019694905.1. Lineage (GTDB taxonomy): Bacteria > Bacteroidota > Bacteroidia > Cytophagales > Cyclobacteriaceae > ELB16-189. Next base: position 8,356 of record JAIBBB010000150.1, on the reverse strand, counting down.
TGCCCGATCGCCGGTCAGGCGCACCACCGCAAGCGCGGCGATCCCTGGCGCAGTCGACAAGGCGGCGATGGTGTCTTCGTGATGGGCCTGCATAGAATGCTGCAAGATAACGGACAGGCTCGACAACTGTCACCTGGCGCGCACGATCAGCACGGGAATATCCACGCGGTGACGCACGGTGTCGACGGTGGTGCCCAACACCAGGTCTTTGATGAACGTATGCCCGTGCGCACCCATGATGAGCAGGTCTGCGTCAAATTCCCTGACCATCTCCGGGATCCGCCGGCGCGGGTTGCCGTATCCGACTTTCATGTCGGCGTTGAATTTCCTGGCCCGCACCTGTTCCACATAGCTCGCAAGAGCAGAGCGGTCCTCGGTTGTTTCGTGGTCGGCGATTTCACTGCCATACACCATGGCGCCGGCGGTCTCAACCACGTGGAGGAACCGGTAGGTGGCTTCCATGCCGCCTTGCGACAGGGCACTGCGAATGGCCAGCTCATCCACCGAGGAGAAATCGACGCAGATGGCAATTCGGCGGTAGACAGGCTTTTCTATGTCGTGTAATGTAGTGGCGGAACCATGAGGCACCCTGGTCTGCCGCTCGGATCGACGGCGGTCGACCCAAGGCTTCAGTGTGATGAAAACAAGGAGGGCAGCGACGAGCACACAAAGGGGCACGACGGTGATCCAGAGAAGCCAGGTATAGTCGCCCTCAACAGCCAGCCAGCCTGCCACTTCCTCATACACCAGCTTGACATTGAGTGAGACGATGATAAGGGCAATCGCCCACGCGGTATAGCGCATCCAGGGTTTGATCGCAAACTCACCCATGTGCTTGTGGTCACTGGTGAGATGGATGAGCGGGATGATGGCGAAGCCCAGTTGCAGGCTGAGCACAACCTGGCTGAGTACGAGCAGTTCTCCAGTCTTGCCTTCACCGTTCAACAGGATGACGATGTATGCAGGCGTGATGGCGATCAGCCGTGTGAGCAGCCGGCGCAACCAGGGGGCGATGCGAAGGTTGAGGTAGCCCTCCATGACAATCTGCCCGGCGAGGGTACCCGTGATTGTCGAGCTTTGGCCTGCAGCAATCAGGGCCACACCAAACAGTAAGGGAGCCCAGTGAGAACCGAGCAGCGGTTCGAGAAATCGATAAGCGTCCTGGATGTCAGCCACATCAAACATACCCGCCTTGTAGAAAGTGGACGCAGCGAGTACAAGAATTGCGGCGTTGACAAAGAAGGCCGCATTGAGTGCGATGGTGGAATCAATGAAGTTGTACTTGAGTGCTGACCGAATGCCTTTCGATGAGCGGTCGATGCGCCTCGATTGCACCAGTGAGGAGTGAAGGTACAGGTTGTGAGGCATCACCGTGGCGCCGATGATGCCGATGGCAATGTAGAGCGCCTGGTTGCTTTCGAGTGAGGGTATGAAGCCGAGCACCAGTTCATTCATGTCAGGACGGGCGAGCAGCATCTCCACCAGAAACGATAGTCCGATGATGGCCACCAATGCAATGATGAATGCCTCGATTTTGCGCATGCCGTAACTTTGCAACACGAGCAGCAGCAGAGTGTCGAGCACGGTAAGACTCACACCCCAGATCATCGGAAGTCCAAAAAGCAATTGAAGTCCGATGGCCATTCCCAGGACTTCTGCAAGGTCGCAGGCGGCAATTGCAATTTCAGCCAGCAACCACAGACAGAAATTAACGAACGGACCATACGTTGCGCGCGAGGCTTGTGCCAGATCCAACTGACGAACGACGCCGAGCCGCGCACTCAGGCTTTGCAACAGCAAAGCCATCAGATTGGACATCAGCAGTACCCAAAGGAGCGAATAGCCAAACCTGCTGCCACCGGCAATGTCGGTCGCCCAGTTGCCAGGGTCCATGTACCCAACACTCACGAGATAGGCAGGACCAACAAAGGCCAGCAACTTGCGGAAACCGCGCCGGTTGCCGGTTTCTACTGTGGCGTTGACTTCGCTGAGCGACTTGCGGGTGGTAGTTTCCTCTTTCATCACACAGCAACAAGAATATTCTGAGAGACTTCTTTGGAGACAAACACAGGGCGGTTGTTAATCATGATTTCAACCGACTGATCATATGCTTCCCTGTCGAGTACCTTGATCTTCTTACCCGGACGGGCACCGATCTTGTCCAGAAATTTGAGCAGCGTAGCGTCGGTGTCTTTGACAGAAACGATGACGCCTTGATACCCCACCGCCAGTTGATCCAGGCTTTTTTGTGGAGCGACTTTGAATCGTCCTTTGCCATCCGGAATAGGGTCACCGTGCGGGTCTTCTTTCGGGAAGCCCAGGAATTCATCCAGTTTGCTGATGAGAAGGTCCGACTTGATGTGCTCCAGTTGCTCTGCCACTTCGTGCACTTCATCCCAGGTAAATCCCAGCTTGTGCACAAGAAATGTTTCCCACAGCCGGTGTTTTCTGATCACGTGCAGGGCGTGGTGTTTTCCCCTGGAGGTGATCGTCACACCGTAGTATTTCTCATGGTGCAGCAGATCCTTGGTAGACAACTTCTTGATCATGTCTGTTGCCGAAGCAGCCCGTGTGCTAACGGCTTCCGCGATTTCATTGGTCTGGACGGCCTTCTCGCCGCCGGCCGACAAATGGTAGATCGCCTTGAGATAGTTCTCTTCGGTAAAACTCAACTCGGTACTCATAGCGGCGAAGCTATGAATTTTAGGTTACTCTAAAAAAATATTTAGAGAATTACTTTTCTGGCGTTAAGCCGGCGATGGCCCGTAAAAAGGCGGGTGCCTGTTCCTTCCAGGTCAGGTGGGCGGGTGCCGTGGTGTAGAACGGCTCCTGCAGGCGTGCAAGGATCTGGCGCGCGTCGGGTTTGTCAAAGTCGGTCAGTACAAAGGGCTGTGCATGACTGTGTTCTGCTACCCAGTGCCACCGTGATTCAGTGATGATCGGAATCCGGGCATGGAGGTATTCGTACAACTTCGTTGGAACCTTGCCGGCAGTGTGGGGTCGGTGCGGATAACAGATCAGTCCTGCCTGCGACTGTCGGATCGCAGTTTCAATTTCGCTGTGTGCGAGGGGCTTGTCACCGCCCATCAGGCGGATGTAGCTGCAGCCGCGGATTTCGTGACGGAGCCTGAGGAGCGTCGGCTCGTGGGCTGCATGCCCTGCAATCAACAAGGTCACTGAGGGATCCTTTTCGTGGAGTGCGCGGGTAAGTGCAATGGCGCGAAAGACGCCAGTGCTTTCAGCGAGAGTGCCACTGAACAGCAATTGGCAGCCAGGGCCTGGTTGCCGGGGCGGCGGCTCTGCACTGGCCACCTTATTCTCGAGAACCGTAAACCGGTGCCGGAAGAACCGGAGCTGGGGATCATAGATGGACTCAGCCAGCAGGAAGTGATCGACGGAGGCAGAGAAAAACGACTCAGCAAACCGAACCCACCACGCGACCACCCGTCCCACCACCGGCGGAAAAGTACCGGCGTAACGGATATTGAGATAGTAGTTCTCCTGCACGTCATATACCAGCCTCAGGCCGCGGAGTTTCCGCAGCAGTGCGCCTGCCCAGAGCAACTCGTGTGTAGTCACAATCAGGACTTCGGGATTGAGCCGCCAGCACTGAAACAGAAACAGCCAGGATGCAAACCACCGGCGCCAGTTGAGTCGTCCGTAAGGACCATGGACGACGGTCTGGTAAGGAAGTGGACTGGCACCCAAAGCTGGAAATCCGCAGACAATAACCTCATAGGAGCCTGCTTCCTGCAGCGTGCGGGCAAGTTTGGCGCCCATCCGCACGTCGTCTACAGGTTTCAATACAGAGGCAAGGACAATTCTCTGTTTTTTCATTTCTTGCGCCACGGTTTAAAAATAATCAAAATGGAACTACGGGGGATTGTTGAAAAAGCTTGGGAGGACCGCGGGTTGTTGCGCGAAGCGCGTACGCAGGAAGCCATCCGTGAAGTGGTGGAATTGCTCGACAAGGGACATCTCCGTGTGGCCGAGCCGCATACGGCGGGCTGGCAGGTGAATGAATGGGTGAAGAAGGCGGTGATCCTCTATTTTCCTATCCAGTCGATGCACACCATCGAGGTTGGGCCGTTTGAGTTTCACGATAAGATTGCGTTGAAAAAGGACTACAAGAACCTGGGGGTAAGGGTGGTGCCCCATGCGGTTGCCCGTCATGGTGCGTACCTGAGCAAAGGGGTGATTCTCATGCCATCCTATGTGAACATCGGAGCGTACGTAGACGAGGGCACCATGGTGGACACCTGGGCTACGGTAGGAAGTTGTGCCCAGATTGGTAAGCACGTGCATCTGAGCGGCGGTGTGGGCATTGGCGGTGTACTTGAACCGGTTCAGGCTGCGCCCGTTATTATTGAAGACAATGTCTTTGTTGGATCAAGGTGCATTGTGGTAGAGGGTGTGCGTGTGGGCCGCGAGGCGGTACTCGGAGCCAACGTGGTACTCACCGCCAGTTCAAGAATCATTGATGTAACCGGTACCGAGCCCGTGGAATACAAAGGATATGTGCCTGAGCGATCGGTAGTAGTGCCTGGCACTGTGCAGAAGAAGTTTCCGGCGGGTGATTTCGGTATTTCATGCGCCCTCATTATTGGCAAGCGCAAAGAGAGTACTGACAAGAAAACTTCGTTAAACGACGCACTGCGTGACAACCAGGTAGCTGCCTGACCAATGCTTTGGCACATGCTTTGCCTTCCCTTCGACTAAAGGTTTAATTTTACCCCATGTTGCGCTTCTTGCTGGTCTTGGTTTCTGCGGGTCTTTGCGCCTTTGCTGCCTTTGATCGCCAATTCAATGGCAGCAACATGCCGATTCTGCCCAATCACAGTTATTCAACCGGGGAGCAACTGGATTATAAGGTCACATTCTGGGGATTCACGGTGGGCAAAGCCCAAACGTACATCGACAAGAAAATCTACATGGTCAACTCCAGACCTTGTTACAAGGTAGAGTGCCGTGGTGCCACCAGCGACATGGTGTCCTGGGTTACCAAAGTGAAAGATGTGTGGGGCGCTTACCTCGACACCGCCACCAGTTTGCCCCAGGTGTCTTACCGGAAGCTAAGGGAAGGCCGTTACACCAGGGATGAGCAGGTCAATTTCGACCACGCCACCTGGAAAGTCGAAGTGAAGGTGCTGGACGAAAAGTCAGGGATGTACGGGAATGCGAAGACCTATGAAGTGCCTCGCAATACCACGGACCTGGCCGGTGGTTTCATGATTCTGCGCGTCATTGACTTCAGCAAGTTTAACAAGGGAGATACCCTGGTGCTTACCGGCTTTCTTCAGGATGAATACCATCACCTGAAGATGATCTATGATGGCAAGGAGGTGATCAAAACCAGCCTTGGTAGAATCAGTTGTATCAAGGTAGTGCCCATTTTACCTGATAACCAGCTGTTTGATGGAGCCAATGCCATTTCAACCTGGTTCTCCGACGACAAGAACCGGTTACCCGTGCGCATGCAGGCGCGTATGTTCATCGGCCACACAGGCATTGACCTCGTGGGCTTCAAGGGATTGCGCAATCAGTTTAAAGTGCTGGTTGATCGATAATCCTGACTCCGGCCAATTCAAGTAAAAACGCGGTTTTTGAGTCTAATTGGCTCGTTGTTTGGCGTTTCCATTATTGGCTTTTCTTTATAACTTTACCGCTTCTACAACTACAAACCACAGAACCGCGATGAAGTTTATCGTCAACTCCAGCTACCTGCTCAAACAGCTGTCCAATATCAATGGCGTTATCACTACCAACCCTGTCGTACCAATCCTTGAGAACTTTCTGTTTGAAGTGAACAAGAACAGTCTCATTGTGACAGCCTCTGACCTGCAAACGTCAATGATTACTGAGTTGAATGTGGAGTCCAAAGAGAAGGGCAACATCGCAGTCCCGGCCCGCATTCTGCTGGATACGCTGAAGAACCTGCCGGATCAGCCGGTTACGTTCTCAATTGACGAATCAACGTACAGCATTGAAATCAGTTCTGACAACGGTCGTTACAAGCTGGCCGGTGAGAATGCCACAGACTTTCCGAAGGTTCCCGCAGTGTCTCATGACTTCAGTGCCGTCATTTCTTCTGAAGTACTTTCGCGCGCCATCAACAATACCATCTTTGCCACCAGCAATGATGAGTTGCGTCCGGCCATGACCGGCGTGTATGTCAACCTCGGTGAAAAGAATACCACCTTTGTGGCCACTGACGGGCACCGGCTGGTTCGCTACCGCCGTCTTGATATCAAGTCAGACAACGGCAACGCCATCATCATCCCCCGCAAGGCGCTGAACCTTTTGAAGGCAACGCTTCCTGCAGAGAATACGGATGTCAGCATCGACTTCAACATGTCCAACGCGTTCTTCAAGTTTGGCAACATCCGGATGATCTGCCGCCTGATCGACGAACGATTCCCTGACTATGAAAACGTGATCCCCAGCTCGAATACCATCAAGATGGGCATCAACCGCAACGAATTTTTGAGCTCCCTGAAGCGTATCTCTATTTACGCCAACAAAACCACGCACCAGGTTCGACTGAAGATCACTGGTAGCGAACTGCAGGTTTCAGCAGAGGACCTGGATTTTTCAAATGAAGCGAATGAGCGTCTGTCGTGCGAGCATGAAGGCGAAGACATTGAGATTGGATTCAACGCGCGCTTCCTGGTAGAAATGCTCAGCAACCTGGACGCAGATCAGATCAGGCTGCACATGACTGCCTCCAACAAAGCAGGTGTCATCCTGCCGGCAGAAAAGGACAAGGGCGAAGACATCCTGATGCTGGTGATGCCAGTGATGCTCAATCAGTACGTATAAGACTTTTCTTTACCTAAACCTGGAAAGACCCCGGCATTTGTCGGGGTTTTTCTTTTCTGTTGGTGGTGAATAGGTGACAGGGAAGCCGGCTAGCTGTACTGCTGCCGGAGTTTGGCCACCAGGTCAATGTACTGCTGGCGGGCCTGATCGCCGGACAAGCCGCGCTTGTCAGCCCACGCATCAAATTTGGCGATGGCTTTGAAGTCAAAGCCTCCTGGTCGCTCGCCGGTGGCGTCGCCTTCTGTGGCCTGCTTGAAGAGGGCGTACAAGTCCAGCAGTTCCTCATTGGAGGGCCGCTGGGTCAAGTTGCGGGAATTGGCAACTGCCGCCTGAAAGTCATCCTCCAGGGCCATCACTTGCGGTTTTCAAGCGCTACATAGGGACGCTCGGTCTTTCCGACATAAATCTGGCGGGGGCGTCCGATCGGTTCCTTGTTTTCGCGCATTTCCTTCCATTGCGCAATCCAGCCAGGCAGACGTCCCATAGCAAACATGACTGTAAAGAGATCTACGGGTATACCCAATGCGCGATAGATGATGCCTGAGTAGAAGTCGACGTTGGGGTACAACTTGCGTTCGACGAAGTATGGATCCTTTAGCGCAACTTCTTCCAGTTTCATCGCAATCTCCAGCACGGGGTCATTGATGCCCAGTTTTCCAAGGACATCGTCGGCTGCCTTCTTGATGATCTTGGCCCGGGGGTCAAAATTCTTGTACACACGATGGCCAAATCCCATCAGCCGGAAGCCACTGTTCTTGTCCTTGGCTTTGGCAATCCACTTGTCGATGTCGCCGCCGTCCTTGCGGATGCTTTCGAGCATGACAATCACTTCCTGGTTTGCACCGCCGTGGAGGGGACCCCACAGCGCATTGATGCCTGCAGAAATTGATGAGTAGATACTTGCCTTGGAAGAACCTACGATACGCACGGTGGAGGTAGAGCAGTTTTGTTCGTGGTCGGCGTGAAGGATCAGCAGTTTGTCCAGCGCATCGGCTACCACAGGGTCTACTTCGTACTGTTCGGCGGGCAGCGCGAACATCATCTTAAGGAATCGTGAGCAATAGTCCAGCGAATTATCAGGATAATTGACCGGATGGCCAACGGCGTTCTTGTAGGCCCAGGCAGCAAAAGTAGGCATCTTGGCGAGTGAGCGCACGATGCTCAGATACACACCTTCTGCTGACCGGTTTGGATCGAGTGATTCAGGATAGAAGGCAGTCTGTGCACAGAACAGGGACGCCAATACGCCCATGGGATGCGAGGTCGACGGAAATCCGTCCAGTATCTTCTTGATGTCCTCATGGACGAGCGTGTGCGTCTTGATGTCGTTGTTGAATTTGGCGAGTTCAGCTTTGTTAGGGAGTTCGCCAAAGATCAGGAGATAGGCAACTTCGATAAAACTCGATTTGGCGGCGAGGTCCTCAATGGAATATCCCCTGTAGCGGAGAATTCCCTTGTCGCCGTCCAGAAAGGTGATGGCGCTCTTGGTAGCCCCTGTGTTCTTGTAGCCAAAGTCGAGCGTGATAGTGCCGGTCTT
>JAIBBB010000149.1 GCA_019694905.1 Cyclobacteriaceae bacterium | reverse complement strand
GCCGGGCCAGGTAATAGGCTATGTGAACACCAATTATCAGGGCAATGAGAATTTCCAAGTCGCTCCTCCTGAGCAAAAGAACTCCAATCTGATGCAACTCCGCCCCCAACACTTTTCGGATTCCGATTTCCTTTGTCTTTTCTGCCGCCAATATGCTCATCATGCCGAGGAGTCCAAGACAAGAAATGAAGATGGCCAAGCCTGTAAACACCGCAATTTGGTTGCGGGCGTACTTTTCTGTGGCGTACGCGGCATTGACGCGATCATTAAGAAAGTACCAATCGAAATAATTTCCTGGAAATGCTGTGTTGAATCGAGTTTTCACTCCACCCATCGTCTGGTCAACTCCTGACAAGTCCAGCTTGATGGCAAATTTCTCGGGCTCTTGCCAAGAAAGAAATCCATGACACGTCAGAACAATTCCACTCCCTGAAGTAGTTTCCGAGTTGGTTTCTGCCTGATAAAGAAGGGACTTCTGCCGATAGTCCTCTATTACGCCCACCACATCCGCAACTCCTGCACCTCCTACGAGGATTTTTTCGCCAATGACATCCTCCGGATTCTTGTAACCGAGCCGATGGGTTGCATACCGGCTCAGGATCATTGTTTTCTTGTCATTTGCATTGAAGTTACGGCCTGCCAGCAAGGTGATTCCATAAAAAGGAATGTAGCCCTGATCCACTCCGCCATACGTGAACATTATCGTTCCTAGGGTGCTATCCGGCCGAGAGACACCAATAAGTTGAATATTTGCATCGGTGACAAGGCGATAACTCCAGGTGGCATCACTGACACCCGGTGACGCACGCAGCGTATTCATGAACGCATCGGCGTCTGCCGGGTAGGCCTTTGACTTGCGCAAAGGTGCCTCCACGATCACCACCTGCTCCCGGTCAAACCCCAGGTTCCTGTCAAGAATGAAATTGAGTTGAAGCGATACAAGGAATGCCCAAAGGATCAGAACAACGGCAGCCAGGTATTGACCGGTCGTCAACAAAGTCAGCGACTTACCCTTCGCTGTGACTCGGGCATAAGAAACAAAAAACTTGACGCCATAGGAATGCGAAAGGATGGCTGGATAAATGCCGGTAACCAATACTCCTGTGGCGACTACCGTGCAGAACACAGCCCATGTTGCCGGATTAATTGATTCCAGGGGGATGGATTTAATGCCCAGAAATAACTCAACAGGCGTATTCAGCAACTGCATAAGTGTCAACGAGAGTGCGACAGCCAGTAGATTGAGAAGGCAGGCCTCCACAACAAACTGATGAAGAAGATCGACGGAATTCGCTCCGGAAACTTTGCGCGTGGCTATTTCCTTCATTCGCTTCCTCATCGTTGACAACGTCAGGTTGATATAGTTGGCCCACGCCATCAGCAGGATTACCACTGAAACGATCACAAGCAGCCTCAGTGTTGACTTCGATTTTTTCTTAAAAAAGAAATCGTAGTCAAAGCGAGGCCCAAACGCAATCTCTGTCAAGGGTTGAACAAAGAAATTCATCCTATATCCAAGGTGATCCTGCAAGTCCACCGCGAGATACTTTTCCTTATTCCGGTTGATGGCCTCTTCAAACTTGGCAATGCTCACGGTAGGTCCGACTTTCACGTAACAGGTCGCAAAAGGCCCACCATTCACCCCATACCAGTTTTTCCTTACACCAACGTTAGAAATTACCAGGTCGAAATAAAGGTGGGTGTTAACCGGAAGATCCTCAAAAACACCGGTCACCAACAGTAACGTGGAACTGTCATTCAAGACGAGGTACCGACCCACCGGGTCCGTATTGCCGAAATAAGATTTTGCCTTGCTTTGGGAAAGCACGACCGCGTTTGGCTTTTCAAGCACGGCGGCCGGTGATCCGAGAATCAACGGAATATTTAGGAACTCAAACAAATTCGGGTCGGCATACACCATTTGGTCTTCCTTGAACAAGGTTTGATTGCCTTGCCCGTCGAATACTGAAATCGTAATTTTTTCTCCATGCCCTACCAGTTCCTTGTTGAATTCGGGTTGAGCGAGAAACCGGGTGTACGATTCTATTTCCCGAAGGTCGGCAGCCATCATGGGAATATGATAGGGCCGGGCTTCACCAAAACTGATATCACCCCAGTTTTCTCCATCAGACAGGAATTGCCAACGCGTACCGATTCTTACTATTCGATCAAAGTCGGTGTGGAATTGGTCAGTTTTCAACTCCGATGTCGCGTAAGGCCATAAGATAAAAAAGACGGTGAACCCAACCGCAAGTCCAAACACCTTGATCAACGTGAAGAATGGATCACGGAGAAAAAGGCGAAGGGATAGTTTGAGGTAATTGAGCAGCATCTGTTGGTTAGACTATCATTCGTGCTTCAACGCTTCCACCGGGTTGCCTTTTGCGGCTTTGATGAGCATGGATGCAATGGTGCCAAACAAAAGCGAGATCAGGATAAGAGCCGGCAGGGCAAAATGCCACCATTGTAACTCAATCTTTTCTAGGTACCGGTCCAGGTATTGGCCGGATAGGTAGTAGGCAATGGGTATGGCGATCGCGATGGCAGGAATGACCGGTGTAAAGACATTCCTGAGCAATCCCTGACCGATTTGTTTCACCCCTGCCCCGAGAACTTTGCGAATGCCAATTTCCTTCACTTTTTCTTCGGCAATCGTGGTCATCATTCCCAAAAGGCCCAGGCAGGACAAGCCGATGGCTATGCTTGTAAACAAGGCAATCTGGTTACGGGCAATCTTGTCATTGCTGTAGACTTTGGTGATGTGATCATTGAGAAAGTACCAGTGGAAAACATTACCGGAAAACGTTCTGGCGAACAGGGCCCGTGCCTTTTCGAGCGTTGCCCCCAGTTTATCCATTTCGATTCTAACAGATATTCGCTCGGGCACGCGCCACTCATGAATCCCATTCTTGTAGAGCAGGCCAATACCCCACCCTTCTGCATTTTCTGTCATTGTGCTGGAAAGATTGAGCAATGGCTTTACCCTGTAGTCATTGATCACCCCGACTACATGCACGGTATCTGACATGTCAACCAGGATATTCTGACCGACAGCATCCCCGGGTTCGGAAAACCCGAGTCGCTTGGTTGCTTGTCGGCTAAGAATGACAACATCGGACTTGTCGTTCGCCACAAAATTGCGGCCGGCGATGAGCTGGATACCATAGAAGGGAATGTAGCTCTCGTCGACTCCGCCATTGGAATCGATCGAGGTAGAATTGCCTTGTGCAGGGCCTTTCATAAAAACAAAGAATCGATCCGCGTCACCGATTACGGTTGAGCTGTAGGTGGCCTCCACAATCCCGTTCAAGGACCGCAGTTCCTGGAGAAACGACTCAAATTCCGTGGTATAGGTTTCCGACTTAATGACTGGCGCGTCGATGATCACCACTTGCTCCCGCTCAATGCCAAGATCTTTGCCAAGGATGAAATCAAGTTGAAGATAAATGATGAACGCCCACAGGATGAGAACCAGGGCCATCACATACTGACTGGTTGTCAGCAGCGATTGTATCCATCGCGTAGAGCGGCTCTTCTTTGCCATGAAGAATAGCGATCGCGGGTTATATGACGCGGACATCATCGTGGGATAAAGCCCGGAAACCAAAATACCGGAGAGGATAGCCACGCCAAAAATCAACCAGGTCTTGTAGTTAGTGGCATGGAATTCCGCGATGTGAATGTTGAACAGCTCACGGGCAGGAACACGGACCAATTGCATCACGGTGAATGCCAATGCGGCTGCCAGGAGGTTCACCAAACAGGATTCAACGAAAAATTGCCTGGCAAAGTCAGCGGAAAGCGCGCCGGACATCTTGCGCGTCGCGATTTCCTTCATTCGCTTCATCATTCTCGATGCCGTGAGGTTGTTGTAGTTGATCCATGCCATCAGGAGGATCAGGCAAGAAGCAAACTGCATGACCCGCAATGTTGGTTTTGACTTGTGCGTCAGGTAGTCTCGTTCAAAGTGAGCGCTGAAGGCAATGTCGGTTAATGGCTGAAAGAAGATGTCGGCCTTCCCCTCCGGGAAGGTACGTAATTCAGCCGCCCAGTATTTTGCGGAATTCTTGTTGATCTCGCTGACCAGATCCTCAAGGACTGCATGCGGACCAACCTTAATGTAGGTGTTTGCCAACGAGTAAGATTCGTTTACGGGAAGAGCTGTCATGGACGCGACCAGGTCGATAGCGAGGTGGGTATTGTGCGGCAGGTCCTGGAAAACACCGGTCACCAGAAGAGAGACTGAATTATTGACCAGGATGAATTGCCCAACCGGGTCGCTGGATCCAAAGTACTTCCTGGCCGTTTGCTCAGCGAGTACAACGGTGCGTGCATTTTTAAGGACCGTCGTCTTTTCTCCTTTCAGGAGGGGAATGGTGAAGAAACTGAAGAAATTGGAGTCGGTATATACCATCCGGGTTTCTTCAAAGAGTTCCCGGCCACCATCTTCGCGGCTTAGGGAGACAACAATCCGGCTGTCGTGACCAACCAGGTCGGGGTCGAATTCAGGTTGCATGAGCACCCTAACGTATTGTTCCACCTGAGGAAAGTCCTCAGCAATTGTTGGCGCCTGATGAAGTCGGATGCCTCCGAATGTGAGCAAGCCCCAGTTTCCCTCCTGGGGGAAACGCCAATAAGCCCCCAGGCGACCAATCTGCTCAAAGTCCTGGTGGTGCTGATCCGCCTTTAACTCCGATGATGAATACTGCCATAGAATAAAGAAGGAGGCAAACCCAACGGAAAGACCCAGTATGTTGATGCCCGTGAAGAAGGGGTTTCTTGCCAGAAGCCGGAGAGAGAGTTTGAGGTAGTTGAGGAGCATGGCTTGGCTGATCAGATTAATGACTACTCGTGTTTAAGCGCCTCTACAGGGTTAGACCACAAGGCGCGAAAAAGAATCGACGAAATCGTAAGTAGCAGCGTGATCGTCAAAAGCAGTACTGGGAGGGTGAGGTGCCACCATTCGAGTTCAATTCGTTCGGAATACTTATCCAGATAGAGGCGGCCGACATAATAGGCGACGGGAAGACCAAGAAAAATCGATATCAATAACTGTTGAAAAGTGTCGCGCAGTAGTAGACTTGCCATGTGAGGCAGCCCCGCCCCCAACACCTTACGAATTCCCAATTCCTTCTTTTTTCTTTCTACCTGGTTCGAAACCATGCTCACCAGGCCAAGGCAGGATATCCCAATTGCAAGCAATGTAAAGAGCGCAATTTGGTTGCGTGTTATTTTTTCCCGGTCATACACTCTATTAACGTGGTCATCCAGAAAGTACCAGTTAAGGGCGTTCTCTGGGAAGACCTCTTTGAACACATGGGATATGGCCTCAATTGGGCTTTCGTTAGTTTCATCCCCGACCTTAATGGCAATACGCCCAGGGGGCATGTGATAGAATGCTCCTTGACCGAACGTAAGACAAGTGCCCTCAACCTCAAGGGTGAGATCTTCGCCAAATGCAAAAAATGGATTGATGCGATAGTCTTCAATCACCCCAATGACTTCCATTTCAACAGTGATTCCACCAAAATCCTTGTCTTTTCCATCATCTGCGAAAACCCTGCTTCCGATGGCATCAGCGACACTTTTGTAGCCCAGCCGCTCGACTGACATCCGACTAATAATGCAAACATCGCTACGATCGTTTGCAGTAAAATTTCTGCCCGCCAACAATTTTATCCCAAAAAAGGGAATGTATGTTTCATCTACCCCGCCACTGGAAACGGCTCCTATGAAGAACGTTTGTCCAGGTCGCGTCAACCTTACCTCACCTTGACGATAATCGCCTGGGACCGAATGACTATACGTTGCCTCATGTTGTTTCCTAATGCTTGTAAGCAAGAAATGAAAGTCTTGTTCGAAGCGAGGTGATGCCGTAGCGGGCACTTCAATGATCAGTACCTGCGACTTGTTAAAGCCAAGATCTTTGTTCAGAATCAGGTTCAGTTGCAGGAACACAATAAATCCGAACACAATCAGTGCACTGGCCCCTGCCTGCTGCATCGCGATAAGCCAGAAAGAAACGGTCGCACGTGAGCCCGGCCCCCCATACAGTACCATTAGCCGCCGGGGACTATGCGTAATGGATAGATATGCAGGAAAGAATGACGTTATGAGAATCCCTACAAAAGCTACAATAGCAATCGGAATCCATGTAGCGACAGTCATGTCTTCAATTTCAGGGGCCCGAATCTGAAGGAATTCATTTAGCGGCTGCCGGATCAACTGCATCCAGGTGAGTGCAGCCAACAAGGCCAGGAAATTCACAAAGAAGCTCTCTGTAATATGTTGCCAAATAAGGTTGCCGCTGACAGCTCCAGCGATCTTCCGCGCCGCAATCTCTTTGTGCCGTTTCAGAATTCTGGCGATGGACAGATTGATATAGTTTACCCATGCCATGATGATGATTAGTACGGATACAACCTTCAGTGTACTTAGAATGAGTTTTGACTTAGGCTGAAACTCGTCGCCCCAATAATGGTTGCTGAAAATGACTTCAGGCAAGGGTTGCAAGTAAAACTCGGCTTTCGCACGTCCATAGAACTTGAAATATAGTCCCCAATACTTCTCCATTCCCTGGTTCATTCTATTTTGCAGATTTTCTGCTCCTGCACCGTCACGCAATTTTACATAGCACTGAATCCAGGGTTTGTTTTCCAAGGGCTCATCCAGCCTGGCTTGTGCTGCAGCTCCTGAAAAAACAAGATCAAAGTCGAGGTGTGAACTTCTTCTGGACAAATTTTCGAAGACACCCGAAACGGTAACCATCTTGTTTTGGTTGATCAGCAGCGTTTTGCCTACCGGATTCTCTTTGCCAAAGTATCGGATTGCGGCATCTTGGGACAAGACTACCGTATTCTCACGTTTCAACACATGCTGAGGAGTTCCATGGGTAAGCGGGATAGAGAAGTATTCAAACAGGTTGGGCGCTGCAACGATCGCTTTCGTTTCGTTGAAAATGGTACGTTCTCCATTATCTGCAATGCTTGCCACCTGCAGATGATGTGAATAGCCCAGTGTTTCCTCGTTGTACATGAAATAGGTTTGCTGTACCAACCAGGTGTAATCCTTAATCTCCGGGAAGTCCTCGCGAATCATAGCAAGCTGATAAGAACGTATGTAGGCCATAGTCACTTTGCCTGTACTGCCTCCTTCCACATACGACCAAATGGCACCCAGTCGGAACGACCGGTCGGCATCCGGGTGGTGCGTGTCAGATGCTAACCCGGAAGTGGCGTGATTCCAAAGAATGAAGAAGGAGGCAAAGCCAATGGATAGACCAAGGATATTGATTAGACCTATGAATGGATTCCTCAGAAGAATGCGGTAAGCGAGTTTGAGGTAGTTGAGGAGCATGATTCTCAATTGTTCAACTTTCAATAGCCAAAGTGTCGATCCGTCGCAACGTCAACACATCAGCACGCACGTTCGTTAATATATTATTCATGCTTCAGCGCCTCCACCGGGTTGCTCTTTGCGGATTTCCAAACTACGGTTGCTACGGTGGCGAGCATAATCAGAATCAAAATGACTACGGGCAACGCAAACTGCCACCATTGAAGGGTAATCTGTTCGGTATATTTCTGGAGATATTGCCGTACCAAATAATATGCCACAGGCAGCGCGATCATGACTGCGATGAAAATCTGGTTAACCGTACTCTTCAGAATAATGTACGCAATGTTCGAGAGCCGTGCTCCAAGGATTTTTCGGATTCCAATCTCTTTGGTTTTCTCGACCACCTTGTGGCTCATCATGCCCAGCAATCCCAGGCAAGCAATACCAATGGCAATGAGCGTAAACAAAATGATTTGATTGCTCACTATTTTTTCTTCGTCATAGGCACGACTTATTTGATCCGTCAAGAAATTCGGGTTGAAGATGGCATGAGGGAAAGCTGCAACATATTCTCCTTGCAACTGACTCATTGCGTCTTTGAGTTGTCCAGGAAAAATCCTCACGGATGCCTGCCGCGGAGAGGCGTCAAAAGAGCTTGGAAATAGGGACATGCCAGACGTATAGCCCTGATAAATAGTAAACAATGGGACAGCAAAATAGTCTTCAAAAACACCAATGACCGTTGAGGGTGCATAATCAGAATGGCCAGCTAAATCTTGAGGCACAAGAATTTGTGCACCTAATGCACCCTCCGGATTTTTAAATCCTAATGTCCGGATAGCTTTCCTGCTGAGAATGACGGTATTTTCGTCTGCCCGGTGATTGGACAAGAAATTTCTCCCTGCAATAAGCTTTATGCCATAGAATGGAATATAGCGTGCATCGACAGTATAGGACTCCATCATAAATGCTTCACTCCGGTCGTTTCGTTTAAGGAACTTGGAATCACTGGCTCCGATCATGTCATGGCTAAATGCATAATCCATTATGGAAGAGCTGGATGAAAGTAGGCTTTCAAAATGCTTCACTTGTGACCTTAGTAGTGAATCCTGATGAAATGGCAAATCAATAACCACCACCTGATCCTTTTTGATACCGATATTGAAATTTAAGACGTGGGTTATCTGCAGGTAAACCGAAAACGCCCAAATGATCAAGGCCATGGCAGCACCATACTGAAATGAGGTGAGCAAGTGACTGAATCCAGAACTGCTCTTTGCCAAACGCTTTTCGCCAAACAAAACCCCGGGACTGACGTTCAACGTTGCTATTGCCGGATACATACCGGTAATTGTTATCCCTGCCAAAGTCGCGCAACTTATGAGCAGTTTGCCTGTCAAAGAGATGTCACCCCAGGAGACCACGTAGAAGCCAAAATAAACCTGAGCAGGGGTTCGGATCAATTGAATTAGGGTAATGGCTACAAGAATCGCAACCCCATTGAGGAGCATTGCCTCAATGATAAACTGCCGTATAAAGTCAATGGAATTGGCACCCACCGCCTTTCTGGCGGCCAATTCCTTCATTCGCTTTTGATTGGCGGAAAGGGTCATATTCATGTAGTTCACCCAAGCCATCAGTAATACCGAAATGGAAACCAAGCCAAGGACAGAAAGTAAATACCTTGATTTTGGCACATACCTATCAAGCCCATGCCTATTGAAGGCAAGCTCCTTCAAAGGCTGAAGGTGAGCTTCGTACTTTGCTGGCCCAAAAATTCTATCAAGCGTACCCGTAAAGCTTTTTTGAACATACGCGTTTACCATGCTATCAAGAGCCAGCACTGGAATATTCCTTTGTAGCTTAAAATATCCATGGGTAAACGCCCGTGAATCCGGCAGGCGGAGATACTTTTCAATGGTCAATGTAGAAATGACCACATCAAAAACCAGGTGAGTGTTTGACGGAAGATCTTCAAACACCCCGGTTACCTGGAGTGGAATGGTATCATTAATATACAACACTTCACCGAGCGGCTCGTGTGCTCCAAAATATTTCCTTGCCATGCTTTTAGAAACAACTACTGAATTAGATTCAGACAAAACACTACGCGAGTTCCCTGCGAGCAATGGAAAGGAGAAAAAATCAAAAAAATTCGGATCTGCATAGGCAATCCTCGTCTCCATAAAAGATGATCGTTGGTTTTCCTTATTCGTGGAAGAAAGGAAAAGCTGGGACCTGTGAGGCAAGGAGCCTTCAAAGAAGTTATCTTGCTTGACAATTCTTGTATATTCTTCAATTTCTTTGAAATCAGTCGCTGCCCTTCTTATTATTTCGGGATTAATCGCTCCGGCAATGGCATCCCCATCCGCAAATTTCCCAAGCACATACAGACGGTAAATTCGTTCGTAG
>JAIBBB010000148.1 GCA_019694905.1 Cyclobacteriaceae bacterium | reverse complement strand
AAATTTGAAAAGTGCCTTCTTGTTCTGCTGGTGAAGTGTCCACAGATCCCCGCCGGTCTCCGCTGCCTTCAGCATGCGCTGGTCCACCCACGTGGGTGTGTGAATCGCGTTGGTGATGGCCACAATCTCCGAACGTCCCTTGACGTGCTTCCACATCTTGTTGGCAGTCTTTGCGTGGAGTTTGGCCACGGCGTTTGATTTCCGGGACAAGCGGAGTGCGCCTACGGTCATGTTAAATGGTGAACCACCGAGAGCGGCCAGCTGCGATTTGGTAAAACAGCCATTGTCGGCACCCATGTACATGAGCCTGTCGATGTAGTGCGACTCGTTGCCCTGAACAACAGGTGTATGGGTCGTGAATACAATCTGGTTGCGTGTAGCTGCGAGCGCGTCCTTGTACGGCATGCCCGCTTCCATTTTCTCGCGTTGCAACTCAAAGCCAGCAAAGAGTGCGTGGCCTTCGTTGAAATGGAACACATCGGCGTCGATGCCCAATGCGCGCAAAGCACGCACGCCGCCAATGCCCAACACCATTTCCTGCGCGATCCGCTCTTCACCAAACCAACCGTAGAGTTGTCCGGTGATCCAGCCATCTTCATTGCCCGGTACATCCGTGTCGAGGAGATAGAGCGGCACGTTGTCATGCGTCTTGTCGAGCCATACTTTGCATTTGACAGGCCGGTTACGAATGTTGACTGTCACAACAACGCCTGTGTCTTTGAGGAAAGGATACTTGTAAATAGGAAACGTATCGAGTGCCTTGCCCTCTTTTGTAATCCGCTGGTCCGTATAGCCTTGTTTCCATTTGATGCCTATGCCCACAATCGGAAACTTGTGGTCCTTGGCGCCCTTCAGATAGTCCCCTGCCAGAATGCCGAGTCCGCCGGCGTAGATTTTGAAATCACTTTGAAGTCCGTACTCCATGCAGAAGTACGCGACGCGGGGAAGTCTCTGTTTTTTGGCCATGATGCAATAGGTTTAAGGTACCGGCAAAAGTACGCAATTGCCAGACAAGGTGGCATGAGTGCCCTTTCACAAGACCTTGCGACCGGCTATCGCCCTGTCAACTCAAATAGGCGAAAGCTGTACTGCAAGCCCGCCTGATTCGTAGATAGCGAAGACGCTCCGGCATCAACCTTGTAGTCATAGCGAAGCTCAAGCGAGTGCTTCCGCACGGTAACGCCGGCTCCGAATTGTGCGCCCATGACCATGCCGCCACCCAATTCTCCGGCATACCGTGTACTGGAGGCACCAGCAGGATAAGTTACATTGTGCGTCATGCGGGTTCCCACCTGAATGCCTACATTGAAAAAGAATCTCCCCCACCCCTGCGGCCTCGAAAACCGGGACCCCACGGCTACCATCAGATCAGCCCTGTCAACTGTACATGGCTGTTCCCTGTCAAGTCTTACGTTGCCAAGAACGACGCTGTAATATTCAGTGGCATCCTGTTTACCCGCCCGGTACTTGAGTTCCACAAAGATTGAGTTGCGGGCAGGCTTCTTGCGGCTTTTGAATTCAATACCCGCACCATAGCCCCAAAAAAGCTGGCCGAATTTGGCCTGCAGGTCACTTTGAACCAATCCCGAAAAATGTGGCATCGCAGTGAGGTAGATCCAGGTAATCCTTTTTCCCTTGATCAGTGGGGCGTATTCCGTTACGGTCGCCTGCTGGCATGCCGCCAGTCCCTTGAAGAATGATGCCAATGCGTCAACCGTGTATTGTGTCCGTCCGGCTGCTGACTGAAGTGACCCACAACCGGCTGCCAGCACATTCAGCTGCTGCTTGTATTCGTCAGACCAAATAGGCACGTTGGCGCTTTCGTTGGAGTGGCTCTCCAGGTATTTTCTACGCAACAATTCTACAGGATTGCCGGAACCTGTTTGTTGAAAAATATGAAGTCTGTCATTTGTATCCGTATAGCCAAGCAAAGAAACCGGTCCGGTCAAATACACCTGCAAGAATACCCTGGCAGTAATCCAATTCAACGGCCTGCGACTCAAGGGTAGTTTCTCGCCTTGCTGTGGATCGCCATCGTACTGAACGGTGGCAGACCTGTACAGCGATTGGCCTACGCCAAACCCTGCAATCTGTGATACAGCATAGCTGTCGAAGGTACCGCCAGCGCTCCTGGAGAAATCAACTGCCTCCGGATTCTTCACCCACTGAAGATCCTTGATAAAGCCACGCACAGTGTCGCCCTGCGACATCACTACATAACCAGGCTTTACCAATTGGTTTTGCGCCGATGCAGTCAATGCGCCCAGCAAACACAAAAAACAAATAACTTGTCGAAGAGAAAGGATATTAATGATGTTCATTTTATGGAAATTTGAGATAGGGAAATCTTAAAATAGCAAATTTCCCTTGTCCACTTCCTCCACCACTTACTTACTTACTTACTTACCACCCTATCAACTCACTCACCTACCAACTACCACTCACCCACCATGCCTTCCTTCACGCGCCGCCACTTTCTGACAACGGCCGCCAGCCTGCTGCCCGCAACCGCCCTCACAAACTCATGGCCTGCACCCAAAGCACCTGAACCCGCGAGCCCGATGCGCGATCGTTACGATCCCTGGCTGGAAGTGGAAGCCCGTGCCCTCCACGAAAACATCAACACGCTCTCGCGTCTCGCCGGCGGCAGGTCCATCATTTCCATGGTCAAGAACAACAGCTATGGTCTGGGCATTGCACTCGCGCCCAAACTGATTGAACCTCACCCGAAAGTGAAAGCGTTTGGTGTAGTAAAGACCGAAGAGTGTTTTCAACTGCTGAAGTCCGGCATCCGCAAACCCATCTTGCTCCTCGCCCGGCCAGACGATGGTGCCGAATTCGATCTCGTACGACACGGCATACAGATGTGCCTGTATACACCGGATGCTTTGTCCCGCTTTGAAAAATTCAGCGCCCAGCTTCAGCAACGGATCAAGGTGCACGCGTATGTTGATACAGGCATGAACCGTGTAGGCATGCCGCATCGGCAGGCGGCCCAATGGCTGGCAGAGTTGGCCTCCAGCCCCTCAATTGAACTGGTAAGTACCTTCACTGACCTCACTGAAGATCCGGAGTTTGACCTCGAGCAAGTCCGGCGGCTGCGCGCCCTGGCAGACGAACTTAAACAATCGGGCCTCCCGGCAGGAGCACTCCATGCGGCCTCCTCCCATGGCATCTATCACCGGCCCGACGCACACCTGGATCTGGTGCGTCCCGGCCTGTCCCAGTTCGGCGCCTATCCATCCGACTACAAGAAAGAGGAACTCCAGGCTCCCCTGATTCCGGCTTACCGGTGGTCAGCGCGCGTGGTAAGAGTGTCACAAATGGAGAAAGGTGACAGCGTGAGTTACGGCCGCAAGTACATTGCCACCAAACCCACCTGGATTGCCACCGTTCCGATCGGCCACGCAGATGGCTATCCCAGAACGGCAGTGAACGGTGCAGTGGTATTCATCAAAGGCCGTGTTTACCCCGTCATCGGTGCCGTCAGCGCCAGCCACACCATCGTGGCCCTGGGCGATGAACAAACAGTGAACGAAGGCGATACTGCAGTCTTGGTGGGTCCGGACCATCTGGCGGTGGCACCCGACAGTGTGGCGGCCTCTTCAGGTATCTCGGTTTACGACCTGCTCATGCATATGAATCCTGCGCAACCCGGCGTGGGATCATGACACAATCCTTCACAAAACTGCGATTCATTTATAACCTTGATCAATCGTGTTCACTTGCCTGGAAAACAACCTGTGTTCCAGGGTTGCCATCCCACTTCAGGTAAAAGCAATGTCAAACAAAAAATCCCGTCATACGTAAATAAGTCATTCAAGGAAACATGTTCCAATAAGAAGTCTCCTACCAACCTACCGAAACAACCTTACCTTCTTCCCATCATGAAGCGCTTACCACTAACCCTCCTGCTCTTTATTGTTCTCGCTGGTTCCTTGTCAGCCCAGGACAAATCCACAACCGCCAAACTCAAAACCCTGGACGCCTTTGTGCAAAAAACAATGGCCGACTGGAAAGTTCAGGGACTCTCCATCGCCATCGTCAAAAAGGACAAAGTGATCCTGGCCAAGGGCTATGGCTACCGCGATGTAGCCAACAAAATTCCGGTGACGGAAAATACCCAGTTCGCCATCGGCTCTTGCTCCAAGGCATTTACCGCAGCAGCCGTTTGCCAGACAGCACAAGATGGGCTGATCGAACTGGACAAGCCTGTAAAGAACTATCTCCCCTCCTTCAAACTCTTTGACCCAACCGCCACAGAACAGATGACCGCGCGGGACCTGCTCAGCCACCGCAGTGGTCTCCCCCGTCACGATTTGCTCTGGTACGGCACCTCACTGAACCGCCAGGAACTGTTCGACCGCCTCCAGCACCTTGAACCGAATCAGCCTTTCCGGGCCGTCTGGCAATACCAGAATCTCATGTTCATGACGGCCGGTTACCTTGTCGAGCAAATGAATCATACCAGTTGGGAAGATTACGTGCGCACCCGCATCTTCCAGCAATTGGAAATGAAGAACTCCAACTTCTCTATCAAAGACCTGGAACAATCAGCAGACCATTCGCTGGGCTACGTGAAGAAGAAGGACAAAGTGGAGGTAATACCCTACTCGAACATTGATGCCATTGGACCTGCCGGATCCATCAACTCTACCGCGACCGACATGAGCCATTGGCTCGTGGCACTTATCAACGGCGGCAAATACAACGGCAAACAGGTGCTGTCGGCACAGACTGTGCGAGAAGTGCAAACACCCGCGATGATCATGCCCGCCACCGTTCCTCTGCCTTATGATGAAGGCTTCTACAACAGCTACGGCCTCGCATGGATGATCACTTCCTACCGCGGACATGTGCGCGTGGAACACGGCGGCAACATCGACGGATTCTCTGCCAGTACTTGTTTCTTCCCAAAAGATTCACTGGGAGTTGTCGTGCTGACCAACATGAACGGCACGGGAATTACCTCCATCATCCGCAATAATATCATCGACCGCATGCTCGGCCTCTCAGAAGTTGACTGGAATGGCCGCATGCTGGGCGATGTGAAGAAGGCCGAAGAAGCTGCCGCCAAAGTCAAGAAGGAAGAGGATGCCAACCGCATCAAGAACACACGCCCTTCACATGACCTGAAAGATTATGCAGGCACCTTCACTCACCCAGCCTATGGAGACATCACTTTTGCCCTGGATGGTGATACCCTTAGAACCGAATACCATAAAATGAAAATAAAGTTGCGTCACTACCACTACGACTATTTTGAACTCGTGGATGAGAACAACTTTGAAGGCGAGAAGATCAACTTTATTACAGGCGAAAACGGACAGATCGAAAAAGCCATGATACGCCTCGAACCCGCCGTGAAGGCAATAGAATTTGTTCGCAAGTCAGAAATCAAGAAGTTGTCCAAAGATCAACTTTCGTTGTATACAGGCGACTATGACTTCGGTGGTGCGGTAGCCAAAGTCTATCTCAAAGGCGACAGCCAACTGATGCTGCTGGTGCCTGGTCAGCCTGACTACGAACTCGAGGCAGTAAAGGAGCATGAGTTCAAACTGAAGGGAATGTCCGGATTCAGCATCCGTTTCACAGTGGTCGACAACAAGGTAACGGAACTTGCCTCTGTACAGCCCAATGGAACATTCAAAGCCCGGAAGAAGTAATTCTGCCAGGCATGATAGAAATTCTCAAGCTGCAGAAGCAGTATGGCCAGCAAGTCATCCTGGACCTCCCCTCCTATCAGTTTTTGCCCGGCATCCACTGGCTCAAGGGAGGAAATGGTTCTGGCAAGACCACGCTTATGCGAGTGATTTCCGGCCTGGCAACATTCTCGGGATCAATAAAAATAAAAGGTATAGATCAGGCTACTTCACCAGTGGCCTATCGAAACCTTGTTTCTTACGCAGAAGCCGAACCACTCTTTCCTTCCTTCTTGCGGGGAACAGAACTGATCAACCTGTATCAGCAGGCAAGAAAAGGCTCTGAACAACAATCCGGTAAATTGCTGGCCGACTTCGGCATCGGCGGCTTTGCCAATCAGCCCGTAGGAACTTTCAGCAGTGGGATGCTCAAGAAACTTTCGCTGGCGTTGGCCTTCATTGGGCAGCAGCAGTGGATCCTTCTCGATGAACCGCTCGTCACGCTGGAGGATCATGCTTTGCCGACACTGTCATCCGTTATTCAGGATCATCACCGCAATGGCATCAGCTTTCTCATTACTTCGCATCAGCCGTTGGACGGCCTGGGATTAGCCGTCACCAGTGTCCACAGAATAAAAGATTCTCAGTTGATACCTGCATGAGCCCCCTGTATTTGCCCTGGTTCAAAGTGATTGTGCTTCCGTTTTACCAGCGGCATGCAGGCCTGTTCCTGTTTGGATTTGTATTGCTGTTCGGCCTTGTGGAGTCGTCTCAGCTACTCCATTTTCATCTGGCGCTGATGACGGGTATGCTTACGTCCTGGGTGATGCTCTCACTTGTGACAGCAAGCTGGGCTGTGTATACCCTCAAAGTGATCCATTTCATTCACAAAGAACTGCAACTAAGGCCCAACCAGTTCATGTTGCTCTATCAGTTGTTGACTCAAAGCGAGCAACGCAAACTACTTTGGAAAGTAGTACTGGTTTTGCTGGAGCCAGTGTGGGCCTATGTTGTCATACTCATGGCGGTAGGAATCTATTTTGAACAGTACCTGGCTTCCCTTTTTGCAGGAAGTGCCGTCATCCTGCTCATGATTGCAACAGTGGAAGCCGTCCGCCACAGAATCAACCACCCGGAACAAGTCACCTTCGGTAACAGGCTTTTTTCACTGCTCACACCCACCTTTCACAGGCCCCTGCCTCTTATCTTCTGGACACAATCATGGCGACACCAGCCCTGGGGCGTGATTCTGACGAAACTGTTCAACCTGTTTGCCATCTACCTGGTCTCGTCAAACATGGATGACCACGCCGACTTCCGGGTCGGGGCCCTTACGTGCCTGGCAGTTGCTGTAGCCCACAGCTCGTGGATCTTTGAGATGCGCCGCTTCGAAGAACAACAGCTCGTCTTCCTGCGCAACTTTCCCTGGTCAACGTGGCAGCGCCTCGCGCCCATCATTACATGGACATGTCTGATGATTCTTCCCGAAGCGTTGTTGTGGCTCAGAGCACTTGATGACAAGATCACCTTATTCCAGTGGTTGGCCTTGTACGGCTGGACTGTCGCTGTCATGCTCTTCTTTCATTCGCTTTCCTTTCTGCGACCAACCATGGAATCCTACCTGCCGGCAACACTGGGTGCATTTCTTGTTTTGTTCATACTGGTGCTTTTCAAGGCTGTGCCGCTGTTGGTGGTGTTACTGCCCGTATGGACGCTCGTCCTGTGGCACCGCCGCTATTACCAGACCGATCCGGCAGTCATGCTCGGCCGATCCACTCGATAACTTTTCCGCGCCGCCGCTGTTATGGGTGTATGACAGAGGCTATTCGGCAACTCATCGATGGCAGGCCGGTCTTTTGGTTCCGCCGTGACCTGCGCCTGGAAGACAATGCAGGGCTGCATTCGGCATTGAGCAAACACAAGGACGTAGTACCGGTATTTATCTTCGATACTGCGATCCTGAGCAAGCTGGACGACAAAGCCGACAGGCGGGTGGACTTCATTCATCAAAGTCTGCAGCGCATGCAGTCAGATCTGTTGAATGCCGGTAGCTCGATGGTGGTTGTGCAAGGCGATCCGATAGCCATTTGGTCACAGGTTACTCCCTCGATTGTCTATACCAACAACGACTATGAGCCCTACGCCCGGAAGCGCGATGACAAGGTCAGGGAAATACTCGCTGGCAAAGGCATCCCTTTTGTGTCGGTCAAAGACCAGGTGATCTTTGAAAAAGATGAGGTGGTCAAGGATGACGGTTCACCATACACAATCTTTACGCCGTACAGCAAGAAGTGGAAGAGCAAACTGGATGACTATTCAGCGAGATCATTTGCGAGCGAGAAACTGATGACCCAGTTCGCTCGCACTGCCTCCATGGCGATTCCTTCCTTGTCGGCACTTGGCTTTCGCAACACCGGCGCCACATTCCCGCCGCGACTGATCCAGCAAAAAATACTGCATGCCTACCATGAACAGCGCGACATTCCCTCGCTGCCCGGCACTTCAAGACTCAGCGTTCACCTCCGGTTTGGCACTGTGTCGATTCGCAGGCTCGTGCAAATTGCGCGAAAGCTCGAACGCGAAACGTGGCTGAATGAACTGATCTGGAGGGAATTCTATCACATGATACTCTGGCACTTCCCTCATGTGGAAAAGGCCTTCAAGCCTTCGTATGACCGGATTGTCTGGCGGAATGATCCGGAAGAATTTCTGCGCTGGTGCAATGGCACCACCGGCTACCCTATCGTCGATGCGGGCATGCGCGAATTGAATACGACAGGATTCATGCACAATCGCGTACGCATGATCACCGCAAGCTTCCTGACCAAACACCTGCTCATCGACTGGCGCTGGGGTGAGGCCTGGTTCGCCAAAAGGTTGCTGGACTTTGACCTGGCCGCCAACAACGGCGGCTGGCAATGGGCATCCAGCAGCGGTTGTGATGCAGCGCCTTATTTCCGGGTTTTCAATCCCGCACTTCAAACCGACAAATTCGATCCGGAAAAAAAATACATCCGGCAATGGGTGCCGGAATTTGAATCAAGCTCATACGCAAAACCTATCGTGGATCATGCAATGGCAAGGGAGCGCGTGCTGCGCACATACAAAGAAGCCTTGGGCAACGAAATGCCTGAGACCCGCTGATATCGATTAACTCGCCTTTCGCTTCAGCTTGACTTCCTTCGCTGATTTCTTTTCCTCTTTGGCCGCAGATCCCTTGGCCTTCTCCATGGGCTTTTTCTTCGCAGCCTCAATGCTGGCTTTCAGCGCCGCCATGATATCCACCACCGGTGCTTCTTCTTCCTGCAGCGTGACAATTTCCTTACCGTCAATCTTCGCCTGAATCATCGCCTTGAGCGCATCCTGGTAGTTGTCCTTCATCTCGATATCCACGAACTGGCGCGCCATGGATTCCACCAGCATGCGCGACAACTTCAACTGCTCCTTCTCGACCTTGATATTCTCAAGCAGTTGAGGCACTTCACCCATACTGCGGACCTCCTGGGGATACCGCAGCTTGTAGAGCAGTATGCCATTCTTCTCAGGCGTGAGTAACACAACTGTTTCACGATCGCGCAACACCACACGCCCTACACCTACCCTTCCCGTGTCTTTCAAAGTTTCCACCAGGAGCGCATATGTCTTGGCAGCAACGTCCCCATCTGGGCCAATGAAGTAGGGCGCATCAAAAAGCGATGGGTGCACTTCCTGTGTCTTGACAAACCCCTCAATGTCGATCACTTTGGTGCTCTTGAGACGGATCTTGTTGAAGTCCTCGTCTTCTATAATTACGAATTGTCCAGGCTCATACTGATAGCCCTTGACAATATCCTCCTGCCGCAGGGGCTTGCCAGTCACCTTGTCCTTCTTCTCATAAGCCACCTGATTGTGCCCCTCCTTGCTCAGCAGATTGAAACTGATCGTCTGCGCAGAATCAATGGCATTGTACACCCGGATGGGTATGGTTACCAACGAAAACCGGATATGTCCCTTCCAAATCGCTCTCATAGGCAACAGTTATATTAAAAAATGAGGTACGAACCGCTAATCTATTGATTATGAATGAATTTTCAAAAATTCATGATCTGGCGATTTTTCGCCTTTTTCGTAAGGATACCCAAACTGGTGGCACG
>JAIBBB010000379.1 GCA_019694905.1 Cyclobacteriaceae bacterium | reverse complement strand
GTACTGGCCGGCGCCACCGCAGCCTGGGTTATCCTGGTCGGCAACAAGCGGAGTCCGGAACAACTGGTCTCAGCTCAGTTGGCGGGTACCGAAGTAAAAGTAACATACTGCCGGCCTTTCAAGAAGGGACGTCTCATCTTCGGCGAAGAAGCGGCCAGTGCGCTTGTGCCCTATGGCAAATACTGGCGGCTCGGTGCCAACGCATCAACGGAAATCAGCTTCAGCAAGGATGTGCAGTTTGGCGATAAGCCAGTGCAGGCGGGCACATACCGTATGTATGCTATTCCCGGCGCGCAGTCATGGACCGTCGCTCTCAACAGCGAACTCGGACAATGGGGTGCCTTGGAGCCGGACTACACCAAGGATGTCACTCGCATTGAAGTACCTGTCAATGCCAATCCTGAGCTTGAACAATTCACGCTCACATTGACGCCTGATTCCGCAGCGGTGAACATGGACTTTGCCTGGGATCAGACTATTGTCCGCGTGCCCATCGGTGTTCAGAAGTAAACAGACGTGGCTGTCCGGAAGCGATACTGGATCGGGTTTCCCCTCGCCGTGCTGGCATTCCTGCTGGTTGCCTGGTGGCTGGTGGGCAGGATTCAGTATCGCCTCAACGTGATGGACGTCGAGGACTATGAGCCTCGCTCGACACTGAAGGTATCTACCCATGAACTGCGCCGTGCAAAGTACCCGTTTGTGGATGTGCACAATCATCAATGGGCAATGCCCGTACAAGACCTGAGCAAACTCGTTCGCGAGATGGACTCACTCAACATGGCCGTGATGGTTGACCTCAGCGGCTTCCGCGGCAAGTATCTGGAGTGGTCGCAGGACAATATCACCGACCACTACCCCACGAGATTCGTGCTCTTTCTGAACATTGATTTCGAACTGCTGGATGACCCGGGGTGGCCCGACAATGCCATCAAATTGCTGGAGGATGGCAAAGCGCAGGGTGTCAGAGGGCTGAAGGTATACAAGTCGCTCGGACTGACCGACAAAGACAATAGTGGTAAGCGGATTGCCATCGACGATTCCCGCCTGGATCCCATTTGGGCGAAGTGTGGCCAACTGGGGCTTCCTGTGCTGATTCATTCAGGGGAACCCTCATCCTTCTGGGATCCAAGAGACAAATTTAACGAGCGATGGCTTGAACTGAAGCAGGAACCCGGCCGCTATCGGTCACCCGACAAGTACCCCACCTTCGAGGAAATCCTTGGCGAGCAACACCGCGTTTTCAGGAAGCATCCGGAAACGATTTTCATCGATGCCCATCTGGGCTGGCTGGGCGGCGACCTGGAGCGCCTGGGGCGCCTCCTGGACGATCTTCCCAACGTGTACACTGAATTGGGTGCTGTGCTTGCTGAACTTGGCAGACAGCCCAGAAATGCCCGGCAATGGATGATCCGCTACCAGGACCGCGTGCTGATGGGAAAGGACACCTACAAATTGGAGGAATACTATACTTACTTCAGAGTGTTAGAGACCGCCGATGAGTATTTCGACTACTATCGGAAGCGCCACGCACATTGGAAAATGTATGGACTTGATCTGCCCGACACGGTCCTCCGGAAAGTCTATTACAGGAATGGCCTAAGGATCATTCCAGGGCTTGACCCAACTCTATTCCCAAAATAATTCAGGACTGTGTGCGCGACAGGATTGCAACTGCGTAGGCAATTCCAATAATGACCACCACACCGGCAATTGAGCTGTACTCCCCAGCTCTTGCATGCGTGTAGATGGCACCCAGCATCAGCACGACAATTCCCGACAGCGCCATGGAGCGGTATTTTCTGATAAGCAACCCTGCGGCGCACAACACTTCAGCGAGCGCAACCATATAAAGAAAGCTCACATTGTAGCCCCACCGTTCGAAGTTGGCATCCGCCATGCCGGCGAATTTGAAGACTGCACTGCTCCCGAACAGAAATACCAATGCGGCAATCAGTGCCCACATGAGTATTGTTTTGGTTTGTGTTTTCATGGAGAGAAAGGTTTGCGTCTGCTAGTTCTTATATGATCCGTATAAATGACCTTTTTGATAAGCGATTGCCAGCGCGGCCGGTATCTGTGCCGATGCGTCAATGAGCTGTCCGCGGGCACGCTGCGTCTGGGCCAGCATCTCCTGCTCGAGGGCCACCGCCATCGTTCGGCGCTTCTCCGCTTTTGCCTTGGCAATCTGCAGGTCTGCATTGGCCTGGTCAATCTGCAACATGGCCCCTATATTTTGCCCCACGTCGATGTCAGCAATGTCAATCGACAGAATGTTGAAGGCAGTGCCTGCGTCAAGCCCGTTCGCCAGAACTTCCTTGCTGATGTGTTCAGGGTCGCTCAGGATGGCCTGGTAATTCTTGGCTTTGCCAATAGCAGAAATGATGCCCTGCCCAACCCGGGCCTTGATCGTCTCTTCTCCGGCACCTCCCACCAGCTGCTGAATATTCGCCCGCACCGTTACCCTCACTTCTGTGAGCAATTGAATGCCCTCTACGGAGATGCCGACAATCGATGGGACTTTGATCACATAAGGGGTGACTGCAACCCGGACGGCCTGCAATACATCCCGACCGGCCAGATCAATGGCGGTAGCCTGTTTATAGCTCAGTTCGAGGTTGGCTTTGTCGGCAACGATCAGCGCCTTGACCACGGCGGTCAGATTGCCCCGTGCCAGGAAGTGCATCTCAAGCACAGCCGTGTTGATATCCTTGATGCCTGCTTTTCGGGCAAGGACCAGCGACTGAACAATCAGACGCGGCGGCACTTTCCGGAAACGCATCACCACCAGCGTGATCAAATTGACCTCGACTCCCGAAAAGATGGCGCTGATCCAGAGACCTATTGGAATGAAATACGAGACAATCCACAGGGAGATGACAACAATCAGAATAGCGACCCATGGCATTGTTAGAATTGAAATTTCACTCATTTGGTAAGGTACTCCTATTCAGGCCGGATCCTT
>JAIBBB010000378.1 GCA_019694905.1 Cyclobacteriaceae bacterium | reverse complement strand
GTTATCCTTGTAGCCAATCCACTGCAACACGGCAAGCGTATAGGGCCAACCCGAGCTGAGAGAGAGTACGCCAACCCCAAACAACGCGTACAGGATGAACCGCTTACGGTCCCTGCCAACCGGGAACCCATTAAAGAAAAATGTAATGAGGCAGGCGATGAAATAAGTGACGCCATACAGCGCAAAGTACATCGGTACCCTTCGGGGCTGACCTGCGTAGATGTCAATGATACTATTCTCCAGATCCAACGTGTAGTTGATGTACAATGCCACGGCAAGGAAAAGTGCTACTGTGAGATAGTAACCCGCGTGAAAGTCCTTCCGCACATGTGACGACAGCAGTGTCCAGATTGGCTTCATGAATCAGAAGCTTCGGAGATGTTCGTAAACCAGATGCATGGGTAATCCCATGACGGTGAAATAGGAACCTTCTATGCGTTCGATCGCTGTCATTCCGATCCAGTCCTGGGCACCATAGGCACCAGCCTTGTCGTAGGGTTTGTGGTGGTCGACGTAGTAGGCAATTTCTTCACTTGTCAGGCTTCGGAATGTGACCAGTGTATGATCTTCAAAGGTATCCGTCTTGTCGTTGCCATACAGACACACTGCTGTGATCACCCTGTGGGTGTTGCCTGACAGCCGACCCAGCATGTCGACGGCCTCGGAGCGATCCGCCGGTTTGTTCATGATGAGATCTCCCAGAATTACCACTGTGTCTGCTGCCAGCACAATTTCGTTCTGAATCTTTCCCTGAAAGGAGGATGCCTTCTTGCGCGCCAGATAGGAGGGAATCTTTTGTACAGGCATGTCCGGTGGGAAACTTTCATCTTCATCGGGTCTGCCGATGCTGAATGCATAGCCGGCCTCCTTCATCAGATGCTGTCTGCGCGGCGATGTGGAGGCGAGGATAAGGGGACGTTGGGGAAACATGATGTCTTATTGTTCATCTTCAAGGATGCTGCTGAACAGGAACCCGCATATGACCTTCGGGTAAAAATACGTTGACTTCTGCGGCATTGTGAAGCCTGAGTGGCACACGGCTTTCACTTCGTCGATGGAAACTTCGTTGGTGATCAGGGCCATTTGCACCTCCTGCTTCATTACACGGGTAAGGCATTCGGTGAAGCTGCGTTCAAAGGAGATTTGGTGGGATACCCGCTGGTCGCGCCCGGGTATTCCCAATCCTTTTTCAATAATGAAATGGTGCATCACCGTCAGGTCCAGTTGCTTGATGGCTTCCGGAAAGGGCCAGTGGTTTTCAGGCAACACATCAGGCCTGAGTCGGGCTTTGTAGGCGCGGTCGCCGATGAGCAGGCCGAAGGCCCAGCGTTTGCCGTGGATCACTTCGGGTACCGTGTCCGGGTCACTGATTTCGCGCAGGTCGAACCACCGGCCCAGCTTTGCCAACAGAGAGACCGGATCAAAACGTTCCACGTTCTGAATCAGCCGGTGTGTTGGCAGGATTCGCAGGTCTCCGGATTCAGTATTGGTGAGATACATCAGGTGAAAGTTGTAGCCTTCCTGGCCGGTATGTCGGGGGTTGGATGCCTTGTGTTCGCGCAGAATTTCCAATGAACTTTCGTAGCGGTGATGGCCATCGGCAAGGATGATCTGCTTGTCATGCAGGTGTGCCAGAAACACAAGCAGTATTTTGGGATCTGTGATGCGGGCCATCACATCACGTACGCCCTGATAGTCCTCTGTTTCATAGAGGGGTGTGCGTATGGCCTCGTCCATGAATTTCTCGAGCACATATTCAGGATCTGAATAGAGCCCATGCGTCGGGCTCACGTGCAACCCGGTAGTGCGCAGCAGTTCGATTCGGTCATTCACGGCGTCGGGAATGGTATTCTCATGCCGGAGAATGACGCCCTCTTCAAACGGATAAGCACGGATATGGCAGATGAAACCTTTTCGACACAAGGGGTTGCTTTCACCGGGGATGGAAAAGTATTGGTAGTACACGTATATGGAAGGTTCTTCATCCTGTACGAGCACGCCGGTTGATTTCCATTGCCCGAGCAGGGCCGCTGGGTTGTGTACGAGGGGTACTGACAGGTGCACACTATTGAAGGGTTCCTGATAGAGCTGACGTCGCTGACGTTCTGAGACGACGTCAAAAAGCGGGGAGGTGAGATCGTCGATGCGCTGGGACAACTGCGCGTTGTAGCGCCAGGCGCGGATGGGCCGAATGTCTGCCATCAAATCCTGTTTTTCTTCCAGCGACTTGCCTGTGCCTGGACAGAGGCGGATGGTTGTGTGCGCTCTGACTGGGCACTATGCAACCTTGAGGCGAGCGCAACGACGACCTGCAACTCTTCCGGGGTGGCAGGCTGCTGGAGCACTGAAGGCCTGAAATAAAGTTCTACAAACCGGGTGTCAAAATTTCCGGTGCGAAAGGCCTCGTGCTCCATCACGAAGCGGCAAAAGCCGAGGGTAGTCTCTACACCCGTAATCTGGTATTCGTCGATAGCACGAATCATTTTCTGAATCGCTGATCCGCGATCTTCCGCGTGGCAAATCATTTTAGCGATCATCGGATCATAGTGATAGGGGATGCTCATGCCTTGTTCAAACCCATCGTCGATCCGTATGCCTGGCCCCTGCGGCCTGGTGTATGTGGCAAGCTTTCCAATGTCAGGAAGAAAATTGTTGGCGGGGTCTTCTGCGTATACCCTTACCTCTATTGCATGCCCATGGATTTGCAGATCTTCTTGCCGGAAGGGCAGTGGATTTCCTTCCGCCACAAGAATCTGCAATTTCACCAGATCAAGTCCGGTGATCATTTCTGTCACCGGGTGTTCCACCTGCAGACGGGTGTTCATTTCCAGAAAATAGAAATTGTTGTGTTTGTCGAAGATGAACTCGACGGTCCCGGCATTGGTGTATCCACCAGCGCGCGCCACATTGACGGCTGCTTCACCCATCTTCTGTCGGAGTTCCGGTGTCAGCACCGAACTGGGGGCTTCTT
>JAIBBB010000377.1 GCA_019694905.1 Cyclobacteriaceae bacterium | reverse complement strand
TTGATGGTGTGACGACAACCAAAACCATCGGTGGCTAGTTTACAGTGTAGTTGAACAGAGGGGAAGGGAATGGGCTCGTGCCGAAAGGAGGGGGCCCTCGTTTTTTGGATCAGCTTCCGCGTCAGGTCACGCATTCTTTTGTGTAACTTGGGTAGATGATGCGGTTGCTTACTATCGTTTCCCTTGTTTGCGCACAACTCAACTTGTTTGTCACCGTCCAGGCGCAGACTCCTGTAATTTTTGACACCGACATGGGCCCGGACTACGACGATGTCGGCGCCATCACCCTCCTGCATCATGCCGCAGACAAAGGTCACATACGTATTCTCGCGACCATAGCCAGCGATGCACACCCGCGAGTGGCTGCCACCCTCAGTGTACTTAACACCTACTTCCGGAGAGCTGACACACCCATCGGTGTAGCAGCCACTCCTTGCGTTACTGACAGCGACGTGCAGCATTGGACAGACACATTGGTGGCCCGGTATCCGCATACCCTTCAATCAAACCAACAGGCCAAAGATGCGGTGGACTTGTACCGGCAGCTGCTTTCCACGGCCGCGGATCATTCGGTGGTAGTTATCACAGTGGGCTTCCTCACCAACCTGTCGAGGTTACTGGAATCCGGCCCTGACCGATGGTCAGCGCTCACGGGAGCCGAGCTCGTCACAGCCAAGGTCAGCAGTCTGTATGCGATGGCTGGCAGATTTCCCGAAGGTCGTGAATACAATATATGGCGCGATCCTAAAGCGGCACAGGTAGTGTTCTCCCGTTGGCCAACGCCGGTCGTGCTAAGTGGCTTTGAAATCGGTGAGCAAATAAAAACAGGAATGCCACTGATTAACCAGGTCAACATAGTCAACAGTCCGGTGAAAGATGTTTTTCGGATTTCCATCCCGAAGTCTGAGCAGGACCGCAGCGGGCGGATGAGCTGGGACCAGACCGCAGTGCTGGCAGCTATTCCGGGGGAACAGAACTGGTTCACCAGTGAAGAAGGTCGCATCCTTGTGCTTCCTGATGGCAGCAACAGGTGGGATCCGAACGGACACGGGCATCGGCGTCTGATCTTCCTTCAACCCGCGCCTGCCGTTCAGCAACACATCGATCAACTCATGATGCACCAACCTGTGGACCGATGAGCGCACCCATCTTTGTTTTTGGCAGTTCGAATACCGACATGGTAGTCAGAACGACGCGGATTCCACGGCCGGGAGAAACCATTCTGGGCGGTGACTTCTTTATGAACGCAGGTGGCAAGGGTGCCAACCAGGCCGTTGCCGCAGCCCGGCTGGGTGGTGATGTCACGTTTGTTGCCAATGTGGGTGACGACATGTTTGGGCGGCAGGCCATTGAACAATTTGAGCGCGAAAAGATTCGCACGCGTTTTATCACGCGCGACAGCAGGTATCCTTCCGGCGTCGCGTTGATTGTGGTGGACACAAAGGGTGAAAACAACATTGTCGTAGCGCCTGGCGCGAATCAACATCTTACGCCAGCTCATGTAGAGTCTGTTCTTTCACATTGTCCGCCGGACAGTATCCTGCTGACGCAACTGGAAATTCCCATGGAGACTGTTGCGGCGCTGGCCTCGGCGGCACGAAAGAACGGCTGGCGATTGGTGCTGAACCCGGCACCGGCAGCAGAACTGCCGGAAGAAATTTTGAGCGGAGTGTTTGCCATTACGCCCAATGAGCACGAGACGTCCCTCATCACCGGGCTAAAAGTGCATGATGCCGAAGAAGCGGCAGTTGCAGGCGCATGGTTCTTGTCAAAAGGTGTGAAACAAGCGATCATCACACTGGGCTCCCAGGGTGCTTTACTGGTCAATGCCCAGGACAACCAACGCATTCCCACGCCAAAGGTCACCGCTGTAGATACTACTGCCGCCGGGGACTGCTTCAATGGCGCCATGGTGGCTGGCATGGCGGCCGGGTTGTCTCTCCATGATGCAGCCGTACGCGCATGCCGGGCCGCGGCCATCTCAGTCACCCGCCTGGGCGCCCAATCCTCCATGCCCTATTTGAATGAAGTAATACCGGCCTAACTCACGACTATGTTCATCATTGAATCCTATTCCACGGCAGTCATCTTCTGTCTCATCACCATGATGTGCTGGGGCTCATGGGCGAACACGCAGAAACTCACAGCGTCGACCTGGCGGTTTGAGTTGTTTTACTGGGACTATGTGATCGGCATTGTTCTGCTGTCGCTCGTGCTGGGGCTGACCATGGGCAGCATTGGCACAGGAGGTCGCCCCTTTCTGGAAGACCTCCAACAAGGGAGCTTCGCCAATCTACGCTCGGCGTTTATCGGTGGCATGGTATTCAACGCCGCCAACATTCTCCTGGGTGCAGCCATCGCGATTGCAGGGATGTCAGTTGCGTTCCCGGTAGGCATTGGGCTGGCTCTTGTAATAGGCGTGATTGTGAATTATGTGGATCAGCCGGTAGGCGACGTGCCCTTGCTGTTCGGCGGAGTGGCACTGGTGGCTGTTGCCATTGTCCTGAATGCAATCGCCTATCGTCAAAAAGGTGGCAACACCGGTGTATCCACGAGAGGTCTGCTGCTGTCAGTGATCAGTGGTGCGATGATGGGGCTGTTCTACAAGTATGTCGCCAACGCCATGTTCTCCGACTTCACCGTGCCCATCGATGGAAAGTTGTCGCCCTACAGTGCGGTGTTTGTATTCAGCCTCGGCATTCTGGCGAGTAACATCGTATTCAATACGATCCTCATGGCGAAGCCGGTGAGCGGCACACCGGTGGGTTATGGCGATTACTTCAAAGGCACTATTGGCAATCACCTGACCGGGATGCTGGGTGGCGTCATCTGGTGCATCGGCATGTCATTCAGTATCATCGCCTCAGGCAAGGCAGGGGCGGCGATTTCTTATGGACTAGGGCAGGGTGCGACCGTTGTGGCGGCTGTGTGGGGGATCTTTGTATGGCGGGAGTTTGCCGGCGCTTCATCCTCTGTGCGAATG
>JAIBBB010000376.1 GCA_019694905.1 Cyclobacteriaceae bacterium | reverse complement strand
CCTGACTTACCTGATCGGGTGCCAGGTGGTTGAGGATGGTGGACTTGCCCGCACCAGAGTGACCCGTGATCAACGACACTTTGCCTTTGAAGAGTTCAAACACCTCTGCCCAGTGCGCTTCGTGGATGGCAGACATAGAAACAGTGCGTACGCCTATCTGGGCATAGATGGCTTCAGCCTGTGAGAGGACTTCCTGCTGGTCTTCGTCAAGCAAGTCGGTCTTGTTGAAAATCACCAGTGGCTGGATATCGAAAGCATCGGCTGTAACGAGGAAACGGTCAATGAAGCCCGTCGACGTGCGCGGCTGAATCACAGTGGCGATCAGGACGGCCTGATCGATGTTGGCAGCCAGCACCTGTTGGTGGTCGCCGGCCTTGACGGCCTGACGCACCATGTGGTTGCGCCGCTCGAGGATGGCATCAATCGAGGCATCTTCACCTTCCTGTTCGAACGAAACAAAATCACCCACGGCAACAGGGTTTGTTTCGCGGCTGCCCTCCAGGCGCAGTTTGCCACGTACCCTGCATTTGTGGTGCAGACCATCGTCGCCGAGGACGTCATACCAGGTACCGGTGGATTTCAGCACACGTCCGTTCATAGGTCTTGCAGAATTTTGTGACAGTAGTCCATGATCTTTCCGGTGGCCCCAAGATTCTCCACCACATACTGCCGCGTTACGGCCGCTGCCAGTTCGTAGTTTCTTTCATCTTGTTCCAGATGGCGGACCTTGGCTCTGAAATCGGCATAATCGGCGACCTCAAAAGCACCACCGCGCAGAATGAGTTCGGTGGCCTCATTGTACTTTTTGTAGTTGCGGTTGCCGAAAAAAACGGGCACGCCATAGCATGCGGCTTCGAGTATGTTGTGCAGGCCTTTGCCGAAGGCGCCCCCCACATACGCATAGTTACCATAGCGATAGAGGCGAGACAGCAAGCCAATGTTATCGATGAGGAGGCAGTCGACGTCGTCTGAGAGGTCAGCGGCCTGTGAGTATCGCAGGTGCTTCACCTGAAGTTGACGTTCCATGGACAACAATGTATCCTCGTCGATCTCGTGCGGTGCGAGGATGAATTTAATGCGGTGCTGGTTCTCGTTGATGAATGGCGCAAGCACGGTGAGGTCATCCATCCAGCAACTGCCGATGACCCAGGTAGGCTTGTCGCCTGCAAAGCGCGTAGCAATCCGGACATCAGCCGCCTCTTTGATGATTGCCTGCACACGGTCAAAACGGGTATCGCCCGCAACGGTGGCGCGCGACAGTCCGTATTGTTGCAGGAGGGTCTTTGACGACTCATTCTGCACAAAGAACCACGACACCTGGTGCAAGGAGTTCAGAAAGAATCCACCGTACCAACGGAAGAACAACTGGTCTGCCCGGAAGAGCGCAGAAATACTCAGCAGAGGAATTTGCTGTCGGTTTATTTCCTGGAAATAGTTGGGCCAGAATTCGTATTTGACAAACACCGTCAGCGATGGTTTCACGAGTTCGAGAAGCCTGCGTGCGTGCGAAGGTGTGTCAGACGGCAGGTAATCGACATGATAGGCGAGCTCATAATTCTTGCGCACCTCGTAGCCCGATGGAGAATAGAAAGTGAGTAAAATCCGAATCGTCGGATACGAGCGATGGAGTGCTTCGATCAGGGGTCTGCCCTGCTCAAATTCGCCCAGCGAGGCACAATGGACCCACACTACAGCATCGCCACCGGAGCGAAATTTCTCCTGAAGCCGGGTAAAAACATCCTTTCTGCCGTTTACCAGCAGCCGTGCTTTCGCATTAAACAGGGTTGCAAACCGGTAAAGTGCATCAAGAAAAACGATGAATAGGGTGTAGAATAGACGCATCCGGCACGAAACAGGACAAGTTTGCGAAATTATTTAACTTGCTACAATAAACTACCCACGTTATGAAAAAACTGCGCTATGTTCCACTGCTGATCTTGTTTGTGATCACCTCCACGTGGTCCTTCGCGCAGCCCGATCAGATCTATCAACTGATCAAGGGCAGCAAAGAAGATGCAAATTACCTCGTTGGCGGCTATGTGGCCCCCATGTTGAATGTACTTGGCAACGGCCTCAACCAGGGCTGGTACAATACAGCCAAGCCGCACAAACTGGTAGGCTTTGATCTCACAGTCAACATCAGCCCGGTTTATGTCCCGACTTCTGACTACACCTACAAAGTCGACAATGCCAAACTGGCCAACCTTAATCACGTCGATGGTACAGACAAGATCACGCCGACCACGGCGGATGTGCCAACTATTTTCGGCAGTTCCAATGCCCCGACTTACAACGCCAAGATCAACGGTCAGGCAGTGCCTACGCCGCTGACTTCCTTTAGTGGCCCTCCCGGCCTTGACCTGAAAGGCAAGTACGGTGTGAAAGCATTGCCCATTCCAACTGCCAACCTCAGCATTGGCCTGCCTGCAGGTTTTGATATCAAGTTCCGTTATGTCCCCACATTGGACCTGGGCGAACAGGGTAAATTCGGACTGCTGGGTATTGGGTTGATGCACGACATCAAACAGTACATCCCAGGCATCAAGTCACTGCCTTTTGATCTTTCCGTCTTCGCTGGTTACACCAAGATGACTACGGATATCACGTTCGATGCTTCCAAGAACCAGACAGGAAAATTCGATGTGACTGCTACTACTTTGCAGGCACTCATCTCCAAGAAGATTGCAGTGTTGACAATTTATGGCGGCGTTGGCTACAACATGGCGAAGTCCA
The DNA here is from genome assembly GCA_019694905.1 of Cyclobacteriaceae bacterium. GTDB lineage: Bacteria > Bacteroidota > Bacteroidia > Cytophagales > Cyclobacteriaceae > ELB16-189. Next base: position 265 of record JAIBBB010000376.1, on the reverse strand, counting down.
ACTTCAAAGCACAAGGAACCTATGACCTTGGCAACAGCGTCAGCATCACCGACCCTGTGGACATTTCGGCTTCTTCATCAGGTCCCCGGATGACCGCGGGAGCCCGGTTGCGCCTGGCTGTATTTGCCTTTAGCGCCGATTACACTTTGCAAAAGTACTCAGCACTCACACTCGGATTCGGCATTAACGTGCGCTAGTCGCGTCCAACTGTAAAAGAAAAGGGGCTGTCTCAAAAGTCGAGACAGCCCCTTTTTATTTGGTCACC
>JAIBBB010000147.1 GCA_019694905.1 Cyclobacteriaceae bacterium | reverse complement strand
AGGTGGATGTCTGTGACTGGTTGCAGTTCGAGCCAGGCTTTGCCGCTGATTTTGGCGAGCTCCGCATCGGGTACGCCATCTTTGCGCAAGGCCGGGATCACGTAGTTCTCAATGATGCCGCGGGTCGTTTTCTTTTCCAGTGACACGACATCGGCGCCCGGCCGCAGTTTTACATAGATCACGTAGTTGCTTGCACCCCAGTCCGCCTGCTCGTCTTTCCAGAAGGCAAGTCCGCGTGTGCCTATGAGGAAGTCCGCCTGCAGGTGCGACTGTGCCGGGAAGTTCTCGATCACGCCGCCCACAACGTAGGGGTTGGCGTCGTCGTTGTTGAGCACCATCGCCTTGCCCACCGGATCTTCGTTGGGAAAATAGCGCTCCGCCTTGCGGCGTGTGATGACGATGGATTTGGGTTTGGTGAGCGCCTGCGCGGGATTGCCGTAGACAAAAGTGGGTTGAAAGATGTCCAGCAGCTCCTGATCAAAGTACAGCACACCCGTCTCAAAGGCATTCTCCAATTCACCGGCGGCGCGTATCTCCGCGTGGCCGGCACCAAAAAGTTCGCTGGGGTTGTAACGCCCTGCCTCCTGGATTTCCGGAAAGTCGGACTTGAGGGCCGCGGCCATCGGTGCGGGGAATGGCACGCCGCGGATCGGGTCGCCGCCGAGACTGTTGACGCCGATCACGCGGTAAATGCGTTCGGCCTCAGGATAGTGCCGGTCGTAGGAAGTCTCATCCGTAACATACAGCGCAATGAGCATGCAGGCGGTAAGGCCGATGGCAAAGCCTGCTATCTTGATGGCGGAATAGAGCCGGTGGCGAAGGAGGTTGCGCCAGCCGATGAGGAGGTAGTTGCGGATCATGGTGAGGTGGTTGGTGGGATAAGACGCTGTGCGAGACCGGATGATACCGGGTCTGAACAGCAAGAGTACATCGATGACGAAAAGCAGCCGGGCTTTGCGAACCCCTGACCGCTGCACGCGCTTCCGGAAGAGTTCGTGCAGGTCGCCCTCAATGCTGTCAGCCAGCGCCGGGTCGCAGAACCAGCGGAAGAAGCGCAGGGGGAGTCTGGGGGGTTGCAACGGCATGGTGGGTCAGGCGGTGACGAAGCGGGGCTGCATGGCCGTTTTAGGAATGTCATTCCAGAGCTCTTCGCGCGTGGTGCGTGTGTATTCGAGCGCTTTCTTGCCGAGCGCGGTGATCTGGAAGTATTTGCGCGGGCGGCCGGCGCGTTCCTCCGTGGCTTCACCGTCGCGCGACCGCAGGTAGCCCTTTTCTTCCAGTCGCTTGAGGGCAGTCTGCAATGCGCCTACACTGACCGTTCGCCGCAGGCGGGACTCAATCTCTTCCTTGATGGAGACTCCATAGGCGGTGTCATACAGCACGCCGACTGTGAGCATGACAATTTCTTCGAATTCACCGAGCTGGTATTTCTTCATGTGATTAAATTCCTATTTGTAGTAATATAAAAACCGTGCCAGTCGCACCGACTGCGCAAAAATGGGTTTTACAGAAGGAAGTGGCTTCTGACCTGTTCGCTAGTGAACAGATGTGGCCGGAAGTGAATGGGGGCCTATTCCCTGGGTGCGGTGCACTGGTATTCGAACGTGGTCGTGCCTTCCACCAATGGGTAGCCGCCGGAATTGTAGGTCAGCGTGACATTCGTTGTCTGATCCACAGATTTTTTGTGCACGCTCACAGCATTGTGTGGAAAGGTCATGTTGCCCCAGCTGACAAAAAGCTGGTAGTAGGCGGCGGTGTAGGGCAGTTTTTTGTCGTCGAAAGTGTAGGTGTACACATCGGTGAGCAACATATCGCCGGTCTTTGTATTCAAATCATAAAGCGATACCACTGCGCCGGAGGCATTCGGGTAAGTGATGAAGAACTGACTGAAGTTTTTTGGCTTTGGATCTGCCGGCTTGTATGTTTTTCGGCTCGCGAGCCGACCCTCTGCATCATAGGTGAGCACAAGGGAATCGACGACCAGGTGATCGCCGTCGGTACGGACCGTGCTGATCAGCTGGTTCAGGTCGTTGTAATGAAACACTGTTGATTCCTGTGTGGCCGCGTCTGTTGCGTGGGTCAGCCGCTGCTGGGCGTCATACTGCAGGTCGATCCGGTTGCCCACGTTGCTCACGATGGCGGACAGTTGACCGGCGGCGTTGTAGTACAGATTGTTTGTGGCAAGGCTGGAGGATGCCTTCGCAAGAAAATACTGGTCGCAAACAATGGGTGTAGAATCCTTGGAGCAGGATGCTGCGACGGCAAGTGCTCCAAGGATTGCAAAATGGTTCAGGAACTTCAGTTTCATGCGGATCAAAATCGACCTGCAAGTTAGCAAAACCCGCGTGGGTTGTCAGGCGCTACGCAGTGCAGCGAGGTCGAATTTCTTCATCTTCAAAAAGGCGGCGATCACACGGGGTGCGCGGGCCGGATCCGACATCAGCTTGCCGAGTTCGGCCGGAACCACCTGCCACGACACGCCGAAGCGGTCGCTGCACCAGCCGCACATACTTTCTTTGCCGCCCTCCAGGGCCAGTGCCTGCCAGTAGTAGTCGATCTCCTGCTGGTCCTTGCAATTGATCACAAATGAGACTGCCTCATTGAAATGGTGTGGCGGACGGCGGTCATTGAGGGCCATGAAGGGCTGGCCGTTCAGTTCGAAATTCACGACAATCGGCGACGATTGTGTGATGCGCGAGTTCGGGAAAACCTTGCAGTAGAATTCGGCGGCGGCTTGCGCGTTGTGCTCAAACCAGAGACAGGGGAAAATGGGTTGTGCCATGGCTACTTGGGTTTAGTGTGAATAAATAAACAACAAAGTTCAGTTTTCATCCTGGCGAAAGAACTGTACGATCCGCCTGCGGGCACCGACCACCCACAGGATGTCACCGTGCTGCAGCACGGTAGATGACTCCGGATTGAGCATGCGTTGACCGTTGCGTTCCAGCCCCACGACGATTGCCTGAGCCAATTCGCGAAGTCCCGACTTCCGGATGGTTTGTCCGTGGAGCCGGGAGTGGTTGCCTACCGTGTGATGGACGAGTGCAATTTCGTCATCGTGCACGGGTTCCGAGGCATTCGTTCGGCTTTCAAAGATTTCGCGGACCTTGCCGAGTTGTTCGTCAGTGCCGATGATCGACAGCCGGTCGCCGGGAAACAGCTTCTCATGGCGGTCCGGGGAGATGATGGACAGATCACCGCGTTCCACCAGGGCAATGTTGACGCCGTATTGTTCGCGCCATTGCAGGTCTTCGAGGGCGATGCCGGCGAAGGTGGATTCAGGCGCGACATCAAACGAGGCCAGGTGGGCGTCCCAGGGTGTGATGTTAGTTTTCTTTTTGCGCAGCAGTTCTTTCTCGTGGAGATTTTCGAGGAAGCGATTCTCAATCCGGTTATAGAATTGCTGCAGCCGTTTGTTGAACAGTGCCAATGACGCTGCGGTAACGATGATTCCGAAGGCAAACGCAAACGACAGTGAGTAGTAAAGGTAAAAAAGCCAGGCCACGATGAAGATGGCGAGAAGGATCCGTCCGATTTCAATCGCGACGAGCGGCCCCCGGTTGAGTTTGCGGTTGAGCCACAACTCGGAGTAGGCCTCGCGGCGCACCCGGCGGATGGAGAGCGCCCAGACGAAGGGTCCGGCCAATGTGAGTGTCAGCAACACCGAGAACAGCCTGGCGGCCCAATCGCTGGCGGTCCACTGTTGCATGAACGGATACACATAACCCCGCACGAGCAGAATGACTGCGCCGCTCACAATCGTGTGGATGGCAGCGTTGATGAAGTACCCGCGCAGGAGTGTCTTCCAGGCGCTGTAGGCGGCAAGTTGTTGTGAGCTGGTGCTGTAGCGATTGAGCCCCGCCACCCACGACTCAGGCAGCCAACGTTCTATGCGCTCATACAATCCCGTCGACTTCCGCATGAAGAACGGTGTAGTGAACGTGGTGATGGTGGAGACGGCGACGGCGATGGGGTAAAGGAAGTCGTGCGTGACACCGAGGGTGACGCCAAGTGAGGCGATGATAAATGAAAATTCGCCAATCTGTGACAAGGTCATGCCCGACTGGACAGCATGGCGCAGGGACTGGCCACTGACGAGGGCGCCGAGGATCGTCGACAGCGGCATTACACTGAGCACAAGGGCAGTGAGAATAAAAATGGGCTGTGCGTATTCTCGCAGCGTGCCCGGGTCGATCATCATGCCTACCGAAACAAAGAACACGGCCGCGAAAAGGTTCTTCACAGGCCGCAGCAGGTGTTCGATCCTTTCTGCCTGTGAAGTTTCTGCGAGTATGGACCCCATGATGAAGGCGCCGAGGGCCGCACTGAACCCCACCTTCACCGCCAGCAACACCATCAGCAGGCACAGGGCAATGGAGAGCACCAGCAGCGTTTCATCGTTGAGCAGCGGTTTGGCGCGCTTGAGCACGCTGGGGATAAAGAAAATACCTGCGATGAACCACAAGGTGAGGAAGAAGACAAGCTTGAGTATCTGAATGCCGAGCTCCGCGCCGGAGAACTGGTTGCTGACGGCGACCGTGGAGAGCAGCACCATCAGCAGAACAGCAACGAGGTCCTGGATGATCAGCACACCCAGCACCAGCGCAGCAAATTTTTTGGTGCGATAGCCTGTCTCGTCGAATGCCTTTACGATGATCGTGGTGGAGGAGATGCAGAGAATGGCGCCGAGGAACAGACTGTCCATCGGATTCCAGCCCATCCACAAACCGGTGGCATAGCCGAGTCCGAACATGATGCCTACCTCCACCATGGCGGTGACGAGCACCGAGCCGCCGGCTTTGGCCAGTTTCCGGAAACTGAATTCGAGTCCGAGGGTAAAGAGCAAAAATATGACGCCGATTTCCGACCAGGTGCGGACAGCCTCACCGTCGATGACGGTTGGGATGAGCGACACGTGGGGGCCGACGAGGAAGCCTGCGATGATGTAACCGAGCACGACCGGCTGGTTGATCTTTCTGAAAAGCAACGTGGTGACGCCTGCCACGGCGAGGATCAGTGCGAGGTCGGTGATAAAGTGGGGCAGGTGCGGCATCAGTCAAATTTCTCAATATTTGACCAGAACGCGAAGGTGCCAGGGCCGGATGACCAGATTTCTGTCAGTTTCCGACAGCGGTCAGTGCAAAGTTGTAACACAGATTTGATCTTGGGGCATGATAAACGAAGCGTTGTTCAATTTGCGCAAGGAGTATGCACAGCGGTCCCTCGATGAGTCCGACGTATCCCATGATCCATTCCAACAGTTTACGAGGTGGTGGAAGGAGGCAGGTGATGCTGCGATTGACGAGGTGAATGCCATGACGCTGGCTACCGTAACACCGGATGGGGCTGCCGATGCCCGCATTGTGTTGCTGAAGGCCTTTGACGAGCAAGGGTATATTTTTTTTACCAACTACCTCAGTCGGAAGGGAACGCAGCTCGATGCTCAGCCTTCCTGCTGTCTGCTCTTTTTCTGGAAGGAGCTCGAACGGCAGGTGCGCATTCTTGGCCGGGCGGAGCGATTGAGTGCCGCCGAGAGCATCCGGTATTTTGAGTCAAGACCCGACGGCAGCAAGATCGGTGCGTGGGCCTCGCCCCAAAGTATGGTGGTGGCCGGCAGGGCCTGGCTGGAGCAGACATACCTATATTATAGAGAGCGTTTCCAGCACGGGGCCATTGCCCGCCCGCCGCACTGGGGTGGCTATAGGGTGGTGCCCCACCAGATCGAATTCTGGCAGGGGAGACCCAACCGCATGCACGACCGGATTCAGTTTACCCAGGAACCTACCGGAAACTGGAAAATCGAGCGACTCGCTCCCTAGACATGCTATTCGCTTTCGGGCGCAGTTGACCGTTTACGGACACTTATTTCGCCCCTGATCGCCAATTTCCGAACCGCGAGATTAATCTGGGCTGGTTGGCGCAGTATTTGATTTCTGGTTGCGAAAATTAGCACATGCTGCGTAACTACTTCAAGATCGCCATCCGGAGCCTTATCCGCGACAACGTGTATACAGTCACCAATGTGGGCGGACTGGCAATAGGGATCGCCACGTTTGTGCTGCTGATGTTATGGGTACAGGATGAACTTGGCTACGACCGGTTTCACACCAAAGGGGACCGGATCTATCGAACCAACGCCTCATTCAACAACGATGGAAATATCACGACCTGGCCCACCAGCCCGGGCCCCGTTGCCTACTTTGCCCGGAAGGAAGTGCCTGCCGTGGAACTGGCGGCAAGAGTTGCCAATGACAATGGCATGGTGTTGTTCACGGCGGAAGACAAGGACTTTACAGAGAACAATGCATTGGCATATGTGGAATCCAATTTCTTTCAGGTCTTTGATTTCAGGCTGCTCCGCGGCAACAAGGACAAGCCGTTTCCCAACAGCAAGTCGGTCATCCTCACCGAAAAAATGGCGCACAAATTTTTTGGAGACGAAGACCCCATTGGCAAAGTCATCCGCGTAGAGAAGAAAAAGGAATACGTGGTCGTGGGTGTGGTGGCGGACTTCCCTTCCAACTCAACACTTAATTACGGCATCATGCTTCCCTTCGACATACTGATTGAAGAGTATCAGGCCAATGAATACTGGAAGAGCCTGGAGTCGGACTGGGGTAACTACAATTATTACACCTACCTGTTGCTTCGGCCTGACGCCAAACCTGACGCCGTTGCCGCGCAACTGAGTGACATTCACCATTCGCACCAGGATGAATCTGCAAAGTTGCAGTACAAGTTGCAGCCACTCTCCGAACTGCATCTCTATAATGCCGATGGCACGGAAGAAGGCATTCAGACAGTGCGCATCTTTCTGGTGGTGGCCATCGCCATTCTTGCCATCGCCTGTATCAACTATGTGAACGTGGCGACGGCAAGGGCCACCCGCCGTGCACTCGAAGTGGGTGTAAGGAAATCGGTTGGTGCCAACCGCGGCCGCCTCATTACCCAATTCCTGGTAGAGGCTTCACTCATGGCCGTGATTGCCTTGCTGATCGCCATCGTGTTCATCCAGGTGACCATGCCACTTTATAATGAGTTGTCCGGAAAGGAAATTACTTTCAACCTCACGGGCTCCAGCATGGGCTGGCTGCTCGCCGCCCTGGTGATCACGTGGCTCGCCGCAGGCATCTATCCGGCACTGGTGCTATCGTCGTACCAGCCATTGCAGGTCATGCGCGGTCGCAACCTCACCAGCACAGGCAGTCCGATGTTCAGAAAAGTACTCGTGACCACCCAGTTTGCTGCCTCCATCGCCATCATTGTAGGGACAGTTGTGGTCAGCCGACAGCTTTCTTTCATGCGCAACAAGAAACTTGGTTTCTCTACAGACAATGTGTTTACGTTCGCGCTGCGCGGCGACATGTTCAAAAACAAGCAGACGATCATTAACGACCTGAAGCAGCACCCCGGCGTGGAAGCAGTCACAATGGGTGGACAGTACGTGTACAGCATCGGATCCACCACGGGCGACACCGGCTGGGAAGGGCAGTTGCCCGGCCAGTCGTTGCTGATCCATCCCATTAACGTCGACCACGACTTCATGCAGATCATGAAAATGGAAATGGCCGAAGGGCGTATGTTCCATGATTCGAAGGCCGACACAGCCAGCTATATTCTGAACGAGGCAGCCGTGCGACAGATCGGTCTGCAGAATCCCATCGGCAAATCCTTTTCACTGTGGGGGATGAAGGGATCTATCGTGGGTGTTGTCAAAGACTTTCACCACAGTTCGCTCAAACAGCAGATTGAGCCGAGCATTCTATTCTACCGGCCCGAATGGCTTTGGATCGTCTATGTACGTACCAACGGTGCCGATAATGCCGGTGCCATTGCGGCGGGTGAGCAAATCTGGATGAAGTACAACCCTGAATATCCTTTTGAATACTCATTTATAGACAGTGCATTTGACCGGATGTACAAGAGCGAGCAGCGTGTGGAGCAGCTCTTCAGCATTTTCGCATTCATCGCCATCCTGGTGTCCTGCCTCGGCTTGTTTGGGCTTGCCACTTTCACCGCCACACAACGCGTGAAAGAGATTGGTGTGCGCAAAGTGATGGGCGCAACCTCCGGGCAGATTGTTGTGCTGCTCTCGGGTGAGTTGATGAAACTGGTTCTGGTAGCGCTCGTGATTGCGATTCCACTGTCCTACTTCGGCATGCAAAACTGGCTGTCGGACTTTGCGTACCGCATTGACGTGGACTGGACGATTTTTACCATCGCCGGCGGACTGTCCCTGTTCATCGCATTCCTCACCGTGAGCACACAGACCTTGCGTGCAGCAGTGCGCAATCCGGTAGACAGTCTGAAGACAGAGTAAGGAGCGTCAGCGCTTCGCCTTCTTCTTGCTCTTCTTTCCCTGAGGTTCAGGGCTCGCCATCACGACGGGCTCCGGTTCTTTCAATGACACGAGGTTGGCGAAAAGCCGGTATGCGCCGGGCACACCCTCGGGCAATTCACGGAAGAACGACAAGCCCGTGTAGACGTAGTATCCCTTGCCAAACTTTGCCACGAGCAGTCCACCGTCTTTGGGCGATTCGCCTGTGTCGTTTGCCGACAGCGGCGCCTGGTAGTTGGCATCCCACCTGGATGGATAGTAGAGCCCGCGCTCCTGCACCCAACCTTCGAAGTCTTTGGCGGTGATTTTGTTGGGCGTGGTCAGTGCAGGGTGTTCCGGCAGCAGGATACGCATCTCGCTGTTCTCTTCCGTCACACGGTCGCGGGAGAGTGTGAGCGGGTAGGGTGCGAGATGGGTCATGTCAAAGCCAAAGTTGGTATTGTATTGCACGACGACAGTGCCGCCGGCTTTTGCATAGTCGAGCACGGCGGGCATGAGGTTGCCGATGCGTTCATTGGTGTTGAAGGTGCGGATGCCCAGCACCACCGCGTCGAGTCCGCTCAGGTGTGCGGCTGTGATGTCTTCGTCTTTCAGTTCGATGACCTGAAAGCCCATGTTTTGCAATGCTTCGGGAATCTCATCGCCTGCACCGCGTATGTAGCCAATGCGGTGTCCGCGTTTTTCAATGGCGATGCGCACGAGTTTCGCCTCGGCAGCAGGCATCATCGTTTGCATCGGAATGTGGTCGTAGTCGACTTGTTGCAAAGACTGGCTGTAGGCGATGCCGTTCACGACAACTTCTGCCTTCAGTGTTCCCAAAGATTCACCGGCGGGCGGCGTCACTTTGAAGGTGATGACTTGCTCTCTGGATTTGCCGCTGAGTGAGAAGGTGGCTTCTTCCGGATCGAATTGCCATCCTTCCGGCACTTCCAGACGCACGATGCCGGAGACCGTTTCGCCCGAGGCAGGCCTGAGCGTCACCTGAATCTCTTTGGGCTGGGATTCGCCGAACACGTAGACAGCCTTGGGCAGGTTGACGAACACAGGCGGCGTGATTTCAAACGGCCGCCAGAGTTCACCTTTGACGGGATCAGTCCACTTGTACAGCAGTGGTGATTTCACTTCGATGCGCTCACCCAGCACGTTGAAGGTGTAGGAGACTTCGACGGCAGGTTTGTTTTGAGGTGTGCCAATGAGGGCAGGATCCTCGACTACAAACAGTCCGTCCTGGTGTTTCTTGCGGAGCCAGTAAGGCGAACTGAAGGAGGCTTGTGCACTCAGCACGCGTTTGCCTTTGAAGGTGAAGAGCCTGTTGTTGCCGAGCGATATGTTGGCTGCAGAGTCATAACCGAGAACCGGTGCGCTGATACGCTCGAGCTGCACCGGCACTGCGGAGCGGTTGATTACTTCTACTGAAGAGATGAGCGACTGGCCCGGTGCTGCGTAGTAGTGGTCGGCGGTGGCGTCGGCGAAGAGGCCGAGGCATGCCTGGATGAGCTGGTCAGTCTCTGCGAGCTTGCGGCTTTTCCAGATGCCGTCTTCGAGCAAGAGCAGTTGCTTGCGCAGGGCGACCAGGTCGCTGACACTTTCTGCGGGTTTGTCTTCGTTGAAGTTGCGGATGAGCTTGTCGACGAGCGGCTGGATTTT
>JAIBBB010000146.1 GCA_019694905.1 Cyclobacteriaceae bacterium | reverse complement strand
CGCCGGATTGAGCAACAGAACAGCTATTTTTGAAGTTCAATTGCCAACATGGAATCAAAAGATCTGACACCTTCGCAGATTGTCGCAGAACTCGACAAATACATCATTGGACAGCACGAGGCCAAGCGGAATGTGGCCATTGCGTTGCGAAACCGTTGGCGAAGGATGAATGTGCCCGGCGACATGCGACAGGAAATCATGCCCAACAATATCCTGATGATCGGCGCCACCGGGGTGGGAAAGACAGAGATTGCGCGCAGACTGGCCCGGATTGCCGATGCCCCTTTTGTCAAAGTTGAAGCCTCAAAATTTACTGAGGTCGGGTATGTGGGGAGAGACGTGGAGAGCATGGTCCGCGACCTTGTAGAGCAGTCGGTAAACCTGGTTCGATCAAAGAAGAAAGAGGAAGTGAGTGAGCGCGCAGCAGCAGTTGTGGAAGACCTTATCCTCGATGCATTGATTCCGCCTATGAAGACAGGGCCTGCTCGCACAACCGGCTTTCCAACCAGTGGCGAACAGGTGCCCGAGGGTGACAGCGAACTGAACGAACGCACGCGGCATCATTTCCGCGAGAAGATCCGCAGCGGTGAAATGGATGAGCGAAAAATTGAAATTGACATCAGGCAAAGCAGTGGCGGAAATGTCGGCATGATCGGAGCCGGCATGATGGACGAAGTATCCATGATGAACCTGCAGGAGATGCTGAATGGCATGATGCCAAAGAAGTCAAGAAAGCGCAGGGTGAGCATCGCCGAGGCCCGCAAGATTCTGATGGAAGAGGAGGTGAGCCGGCTCATCGACATGGACGAAGTGAAGGAGGAAGCAATTCGTCGGGCAGAAAATGCCGGTATCATCTTCATTGATGAGATTGACAAAGTCGCTTCCGGCAACCGGAAGGGCGGCGGCGGTCCCGACGTCAGCCGTGAAGGTGTGCAACGCGACCTCCTGCCCATTGTGGAAGGAAGCACGGTCAACACCAAACACGGAGTGATTCGCACCGACCATGTGTTGTTCATTGCAGCCGGCGCCTTTCATATGTCAAAGCCAAGTGACCTCATTCCGGAACTTCAGGGCAGATTTCCCATCCGTGTGGAACTGAACAACCTGGTCTATGAGGATTTTGTCCGAATCCTCACCGACCCCAAAAATGCACTGGTCAAACAATATCAGGCGCTCTTTGAATCCGAGGGCGTTACGGCTGTCTTTTCACCTGAATCCATTGAAGAACTCGCGCGGATGGCAGTCACGATCAACACCGAAGTGGAGAACATCGGCGCGCGCCGGTTGCAGACGGTGATGAGCAGACTGCTGAATGAATTCCTCTTTGACGTGCCTGACCGCATCCCATCGGGAAGCCGCATCGAGATCACACGTGAAATGGTTGCAGAAAAGCTCGGCGGTCTCAGCAAGAACCGGGATCTGAGCGAATACATCCTTTGAGGAATGCGGCGGATTGCCATTTGTGCCTGCCTATTGTTAACCACCGGGGCCACCACACTATATGCCCAGCAGGAGGGTGGCAATATTGTCACTTACAAAGACAAGTTCTTCATCTGGCCCGTCATCAAACAACGGGCCCTCAGCTTTGATATCCGCCCTGCCAATCAGCAGTCACCCTTGCTCCAGTACAAGCCCAACCGGCCGGTATCTATGGGCGTAGGCGTATATGCCTTTGATGTGAGCTTTGAACTTGCCTTTGCTGTGCCACTGGCCGCAAGCCAGGAGGAACTCTATGGAAATACGACCTCCAGGGACCTGCAAATTAATCTTATCAGCCGACGCTTTGGCGCAGACGCCATGTACCAGCGCTATCAGGGATTTTATCTGTCCGACTCCAGAATCAAAATTCCTGGCGGACAGCCCTTTCCGCAGCGGGCTGATGTGCGCACGAGCCTTCAATCAGTCTCCGGCTTCTATGTGTTCAACCACAAAAGGTTTTCACTGCGCTCTGCCTATACTTTTGCCGACAGGCAATTGACCTCTGCCGGGTCCTTCCTGCTGGCGGGCACGCTCAGTGATTTTCAACTGAACGCCGACAACGCTGTTGTCTCACAGGATCAACAGCAATCCATCGGACTGAGCCGGCGGTTTACAGAACTGGGCTACCAGACCCTCAGCATTGCACCAGGCTTTTCCTACAACCTCGTCTACCGGAAGTTCCTTTTCAACGTAACAGCCAGTTTCGGCCCCGCCAACCATTGGACGCACTACCGGGACCTCACAGGAACGGAGCACTACGACATTGCTGTCAACTCCTTTGCTGACATCAGACTCGCGCTTGGATACAACAGCGACCACCTTTTTGGCGGTATCACCTACGGCGGACAGAGCCGCCGTGCCAAAATGAACGAGATGCAATTCGCCAATGTGAGTACCTCCGTCAGAGTGGTGATTGGTTACCGGTTCAGGGAATTCGGGGTGCTGAAACACAGCGTGTGGGAACTTGTGCCGATACTACTGAAAACAGCCCCTCCGGCCGCAACAAAATGAGGGCCGCGGTTGTTTAACGAAGTGACCCTTAATCAGTAATTTTATCCCTCGTGAATCAGTCCATCAAGCAGCTCGCCAGCTATTGCAGCAGCATTGTCAGCTATCAAAGAAGGGCCACCCGCGTGGTCCACATTGGCGATGTGCCGATGGGAGGACAGCATCCCATTCGGATTCAGTCGATGACCACAGTCGATACCATGGATACGATGGGCTCGGTAGAGCAAACCATCCGCATGGTAGATGCCGGATGTGAGTATGTGCGCATCACCGCCCCCAGCATCAAAGAGGCAGAAAATCTGAGAGCCATCCGCGACGAACTTCGCCGCCGGGGTTATAGCGTGCCGCTGGTGGCCGACATTCACTTCACGCCCAATGCTGCGGAACTGGCAGCGCGAATCGTTGAGAAGGTGCGGGTAAATCCAGGCAACTACGCCGACAAAAAGCGCTTTGAACAAATCGACTATACAGACGCCGCATACGAATCCGAATTGCAGCGCATCCGCGAAAAGTTTCTTCCGCTTGTGCGAATCTGCAAGGAATACGGAACGGCCATGCGCATCGGCACCAACCATGGTTCACTCTCCGACAGAATCATGAGCCGCTACGGTGACTCTCCGCTGGGCATGGTTGAATCTGCCCTCGAATTTCTGCGGATCTGCGAAGATGAACAATATTTCAACATCGTCCTGTCCATGAAATCCAGCAACCCGCAGGTCATGGTACAGGCCTACCGCTTGCTGGTTACCAAATTGAACGAAGAAGGGTTTCAGCCATACCCCCTTCACCTCGGCGTGACGGAAGCGGGCGATGGTGAGGATGGCCGCATCAAGTCCGCCGTCGGTATCGGAACACTGTTGGAAGATGGATTGGGCGACACCGTCCGTGTGTCACTGACCGAAGAACCAGAAGCAGAAGTTCCCGTTTGCCGCACACTGGTTAGCAGGTATGATGAGCGGCCAGGGCACCCTGTCATTCCGGAACCGGATGGCTACCCTCTTGATCCGTATGCCTACACACGTCGCCATACCCGCGAGGTACTGGGCATCGGAGGTCATCAGGTGCCCCGCGTGATCGCCGACCTCTCTCATCGCGACAGTATCACGCCCGCTTCCTTGTTCGCGGTTGGCTACCAATATGCAGTCGCGCTCGACAAATGGAACATCACCGACATGGCCTGCGATTGGGTGTACACAGGCAAGACCTCCATTGATTTTGAGATTCCCGGAACCCTTGGCATCATCTGCGACCCTGAACAGTGGAAGAATGCATCAGACCGTGAACGTACCTATCCCATGTGGCAGGGTAAACAATACCTCCGGTCAGGCAACAAACATCCGCAATTGAACTGGGTCAGGGTTGATGCAGAAGAATTGAACCCTGCACTGATCAACCATCTGATGGATGACGCCACTGCTGTGCTTGTACTCACCACACGCAACAGCCACAGCATGGCCGCGCTGCGCAGGGCTTTCCTGCAACTCATTCATCACCAGTGCGACGTGCCCGTGGTTATCGCCATGGCATATCAGGATGTCTCTGCTGAACAGCTTCAGGTGTACACCGGAACGGACATTGGTGGTTTGCTCATCGACGGACTGGGTGATGGTTTGATGCTTACCGGCATTCGCGCGGGCGGCGACAAACTCATCAATGAGACCGCGTTCAACATCCTGCAGGCAACCCGCACACGCATTTCCAAAACAGAGTATATCTCGTGCCCTTCCTGTGGCCGTACCTTGTTTGACTTGCAGGAAACCACGGCAAGCATACGGGCACGAACCTACCACCTGAAAGGAGTCAAGATCGGCATCATGGGCTGTATCGTGAATGGCCCAGGTGAAATGGCCGATGCGGACTACGGCTATGTAGGATCTGGACCCGGCCGCATCACACTCTACCGAAGCAAGGAAGTAGTCAAGCGAAATGTACCAAGTGCCTCCGCAGTGGACGAATTGATTAATCTCATCCGTGAAGACGGAAACTGGATAGAACCTCAACACGAAAACAATACAAGCCATGGAAGAGTCTGACGGCAAGAAAAAAATGGGACTGGGAAATTTCTTATCAGTGGGCGAGGTTTTCGGCTACTACTTCCGAAAGAAGGATCCGTCCAGACCTCGCAACGTCAACTTGTGGCTGATGCACGGCATCAACAAGATTGCAATCCTGATGTTCCTTGTCTGTCTCGTCATCATCCTGTATCGAAGACTGGGTTAGATGGATCTTGAAGCACTTAGAAAGTACTGCCTGTCCAAGCCTGCTGTAACGGAAGAGTTTCCGTTCAATGAGGAGGTACTGGTCTTTAAAGTGGCGGGCAAGATGTTTGTGCTGACCAACATCGTTGACTTTGACGGCATCAATGTCAAAGTGGACCCTGAAAAGGGCGCTGAGTTGCGCGAACAATACGCCACCATCCGGCCCGCTTTTCACATGAACAAGAAGCATTGGATCACCGTCAGTGCCGGTGCAGGTGTAACTGACAGTATGATCTGCGGTCTGGTTGATGATTCATATGAATTGGTGGTTCAATCCCTATCTAAAAGTGTTAGATTAGCAAATAAGATATAACTAATTGATTTTAAATTAGTTATTACTTGGTTACTTTTGCGTTTCAACACGCATTAACTTCACTGTATTTCGCTATTTTTGTTAATTCTATAGACGCGAATGGTTCGTGCCATTTTGATGGTTGGCTTGGTCCTCATGCTGGTGGCTTGCACACAGCGTCTCATTTGTCCTGCCTATCAAAGTTCGTTTATCTATGACAAGGAGACGCTCCGCAAGAAGTTCTCCTACTTCAAAGAAGATTCCACGCCCAAGGTGCTGACAGCGAGCAAGACGAAGTACCTGATTGCCGTTCCCGAATCCTACCGAAAGAAATACCGCAGACTTCAGACCATCGAAATGAAGCCTGTGTATCCGGTGATTCCGGATTCACTGAAACAGGACAGCGGCGAGTTCCTCAACGCCGAGCGCGCTGACAATGACAGTACAGCCGCACAGCGAAGGGGCATCGACCCCACAGACAGTGCCTATGCGATCACCAAAGCCAAAGAGAAATTCAATGTCGATCAGGACAACTACATGTGGTACTTCCGCGATGTGTTGGTGCTGCCGGACGTGCGCGCCGCGATGGATGCGCGCAAGAAGGACGACACCAGGTCCGGAGCCACTCCGGGCAAGAGGGGAAATGTGAAAGCGCGTAAGTCCGACGCTCCGGCGGTTCCTTCTGATTCTTCTGCTGTTGAAAAGCCCAAGCGCAGTCTGAATCCCTTCAAGCGCAAGGACAAGAAAACCGACAAGAAGGAGTCCACCGACAAGAAGACCACCGAGAAAGAAGACGACGGCTTCTGATTAGCCGAACAAAGTGAGATTGCCGAACTGGTCGGCAGGGGGCGCCGGGCGAATCACCAATTCACTTTCGTATGACGGTGAGTTGACTGCAGGTGATACAGAGTATAGATCGTACTCAGCAGCATTCAACTCAAATGAAAGCAGCGGTAAAAGTGATTCCTCTGCTGCATCGGGTGCGAGCCAGATTTTTTCCTGTGCAGGCGTAAAGATGACCGGCATCCGCTCTCCAAAATCTGTGAATGGTTCATTTGCCGCGCGCGTAATCACGGTGAAGGTTTGGATAGAATCGCCGGCCTCGTCTTCAAATTCCTCCCAAAAGCCAGGCATGGAAAACAAGGGCATGTTCTTCAGCACCACCCGATAGGGAACCACGGTTTTCTTGCCGATTTTCTTCCAGACAAATAATCCGGTAGCGGGCATCAGGCAGCGACGTTGCATGAGCGCTTTCCTGTAGATTCCTTTTTCAGGAATAGTTTCCACGCGCACATTGATCGCTCTTTCACCCAACGTCTTGTTCTTTGCCCACTCGGGTGACAATCCCCAGTAAAACAACGATACTCCTACCGGCGTTTGCTGTGTGATCACCGGCAAGAGATGCGTGGGCGCTGCATTGTACCGCGGTTTGTAATAGGCGGGTACATCCACATTGAAGCGGATGCCAACATCTTCAGATTTGGCAGCGATGGAATATCGATTGAACATAGTCAAAAGTCTTGCAGGAAGGCCATGGTCCGCTGCTCCGACCAGTACACACCGTGGGTACCAAACTGAGCAAAGCCTACGTGGCCGCCGCGCAAAGGAAAGTCAAAGGTAATGAATGGATTGTTGATCTCACCGGAATCAGGGAAACACCGCGGACTCAGGAAGGGATCGTTTTTTGCATTGAGCAGCAGCGCAGGAACTTTGATTCCTTTCAGATAGTAGAGTGAACTGCATTTCTCATAGTAGTCTGCAGCATCCCTGAACCCATGCAAGGGTCCGGTGAAGACATCATCAAAGCTGCGCAGTGTCCGGATCGCAGGTAGCAGATCAATGCCGGGGAGCGGAATCAAGTTGGACTTTGCCCGCACCTTTTCCTTCAGACTTTTCAGGAACCTGCGTGCATAGAGTGTGTTGTGTGTTTTTGAGATCTCATCACAGCTAGAACCCAGGTGTACCGGTGCTGAGATCGCTACTCCACGCTTGACTTCGCCGGGCCTGCTGGTTTCGCCAAGATATTTTAAAGTGATGTTACCGCCCAGGCTGAATCCAATCAATGCAATGGATGTATATCCTTTGTAGATCGCATATTGTACGACCGTGTCCAGGTCGTCTGTTGCGCCTGAGTGATAAAACCGCCGCTGCCGGTTCATGACCCCGCTGCACCCGCGGTAATTCCAGCACAGCACACTCCAGCTGTTTTGCAGCGCCATCCGGGCCATGCCGGTCACATAGGCACGGGTGGAATTACCTTCCAGTCCGTGAGAAATGATAACGAGATGGGAGGGCGAGCTTTCGTACCAGTCAATGTCCAGGAAGTCCTCGTCTGGTGTGGCAATCCTTTCGCGTCGTGCGGGCTGTGTGAGGTTGTTTACCGTCCTGAAGAGGGCAGGGTAGATCGTTTCGAGGTGCCGGTTAAATAGCAGCGGGGGACAATCATAGTGTGACATGCCCGCCTGAGCAGCTTGCTTACCAGCCATTGCGTTCCCTCAACCGGGTGATGTGTGCAAGGTGATGATCTCCATGCCACGCATAAAGCCCGAGTGTGTGATTCAGTTTGAGGTTTCGGCCATCAGGATGAACAAAGTGCTTGTTCCAGTCTTGCTCGGTAAGCCCTTTCATCAGAAGTACCCACTTCGCGTGCAGCGCTTTGAGCAGCGCGACAGAAAGTGTGGGGTCCGCCGTGATCTCGGGTGTCTTGGCCCACTCTTTTTCATCATATGCTTTGATGAGCGGGCTGGACTCCGTGAGCGTCCACTTGAACCGGATGTAGGAGTTCATGTGACTGTCCGCCACATGATGCACCACCTGCCGCACCGTCCAGCCTCCCTCGCGATAGGGAGTGTCCAGCTGTTGCCAGGTCAACCCGGCGATGGCTGCCTCCAGTTTGTAGGGGAGTTGTGCGACACGATCAATATCCTGCGCAATGGCTGCGGCGTCCCATACCGGTCTGCCACTGAATTTGCCGATGGGGTATTTCTCCTGCTCGTTCAAAATGGAATAGAATTAGTCTTTGACAGCTTCTTTGCGCTCGGCTTCAGTATACGGCTTGTGCAGCTTAACCGATTCGTTCTTCTTGGCCCGGTCGTCCTTTCGCTTCTTTCGGACACGGATGTTGGTCAACTCAATCAGCAGAGAGAACGCCACGGCAAAATAGATGTACCCTTTTGGAATGACGTAATGCAAGGCCTCCAGGAAAAGCATGAAACCGATCAGGATCAGGAAGCCCAGCGCCAGCACTTCCATGCTGGGGTGATCCTGTATGAATTTGCTGATGGTTCCCGAGAAAAACATCATCACAATGATCGACACTATGACGGCAATGATCATGATGATCACCTTGTCGCGGTCCACGATACCCACCGCAGTCAGAATGGAGTCAAACGAGAAGATGATGTCCAGCAAAATAATCTGGACGATGGTACCACCCAAAGTGACCACGGCCTTCTTCTTGCCGCTCTCTTCTTCGTGCTCTTCACCTTCCATTTCGTGGTTGATTTCCATGGTGCTTTTCGCAATCAGGAACAACCCGCCAAAACCCAGGATCAGATCCCTGCCGCTGAAACCGAGGTCGTGGTCAATCAGAAAATTGGCTGGAATGGTGAACAGTGGCTGGGTAAAGCCGATGATCCAGGTGATGCCCAACAGGAAACAGATCCTGACGCCCATGGCGAGCAGAAGACCCGTGTTGCGGGCGCGTTTCCTAAGATCCTCCGGCAGCTTGTTGGAGACAATGGAAATGAAAATGATGTTGTCGATACCCAGCACGATCTCCAGAAAACACAACGTGAGCAGGGCGAGCCATGCATCCGGTTTTAAGAACAATTCCATACAACGTCGGGGGCCTTAGGTTGAAATTTGAGTGCCGAAATTACTTAAACCCTTCAACAATCCATGTAAGATTGGCGTGATTTTTTCCCGCTAATTGAACTATTGGGGATATGGTAATATTCTGATTGATAAGTATTTAGACCAGAAGCATGGAAAGGATTGCGGTATTCGCTGATCCTTTCCATGGGGATGGTCTGTTTTGGGTTTAGTGAGCTACAATAACCTTGACAAACTGGGTAGAATGTCCGTTGCCCAGCTGCAATATGTAGAGTCCTGCAGCCAATTCAGAAGTGCGGAGGGACGTCTCCCGGTTGCCCGCGTAGATCGTATGGGACAGTGCCTGTTTGCCCATTTGATCCACCATGCGCACTTCTATATCTGTATCGGCATCCTGTGGCAGCACTACGCGTAACTCCTCGTTCACAGGGTTGGGATATACCTTCACTTCCTGCTTGTACAGATCGATGATGCCCGTTACAAAATTCGGATCAAGACCTTTGCCCACCATGTTCGTCTGGTAGACTTCTTTGGTCACCTCATTCTGCAGGAATGCGACAACATACAAACTGTCTGCGTACAATCGGTTGGCTTGAGGATACCAGGTGAAGGGACCAAATGTCAGCGTGTCACCCGCGGGCAATGCCGTGGTAAACCTGCTTCCGGCTGCGTTCGGCAACATCTTCTTGAGTACATACTCAAACGTGTTTTCGCCAGACTTGACCTTTCCTTGTTGCGAAGTCGACAAGCCGCTGATGTCAACGCTGCGCTCCACAACTGCCACGTGCATGACGGTGTTCGCGGGGAGGGTATCGGTTGCAATCACCCGCACTGTGGCTGTCAGGCTGGTGAGATCCATCACCTGTGTGATGTGGATATCCGACTTGGCCAGTTGCAGTGTCTGGGTGGCGAACCGGTCGGCGGCCCAGCTGGTGAACAGTTGTTTGTCCGGATTCTGATAACCATCAAGACTGGACTGCGGCGTGGAGGAAATCTTGTAGTACAGTGCGCGGGCGCTTGGGTCTGAAGGGTTGTCAAGGTTGAATGGATCTTCGCCAGGGAAATCCACGTGGTAGTTAACCTTGATCACATCGAGGCCTACACTGCTCTTGTTGAAGTTGCGGATGGCATCATTCTGCGTTTTCTCGGCAGCAGCAGTATTCGCCACG
>JAIBBB010000375.1 GCA_019694905.1 Cyclobacteriaceae bacterium | reverse complement strand
ACCTGCGCACAGGCACCAACCCGGTCCTGATTGTGTGTGCCGGATGGAAAGGCAAGGTCAATCTGGAGGATACGTTGTTTGCAGGGGCTGTGACTGAACTCGCAGCAGAGTTCCTTAAACCCGCGTGCGACGCTCCCTTGATGGCCCAGCATCTGTACCGGCTTTCGCGCAACAATCCGGTAGATTTCCTGAAAGCATCATCCCACGTTCAACGACTCGCCAGGCTGCAGATCACCAAAGACATTGCCTTCTGCGTCACCGAAAGCATCTACGACGTTCTGCCCATCATGAAAGATGGACAGCTTGTAAACCTAAAAAAATAGCCCCGCAAAGGCAGGGCTAAAATTCTCACCAACGGATTTGCCTCATGTGGCACTGATTGAGTTACTCCGGCTTCAGGAGAGAACTACACCCATCCGTTCCTCTGCGGTGAATTGTCAGGCCGGAACAAATTCCGCAACCCTAACCTCAGGCCTGAAAATGATTTTTGATTTGATTGAATTGGAAATCAGACAAGCGGCTTCCGCCTTCTGCAAGACCCGCATGGCACGTTCGCGATCTGCTTCCTGCTTGATGATAAGCGTGGGGCTCAAGGTCACCTCCGTCATCATGTACTTTCCATCGACCATTTCCAATTTCCCGCTGCCATTGCTCTCAAAATGATCATAGCTCAATTTGGAATTCTCAGCAATCGCAAGGAACGTCGTCATCAGGCAACCGTTCACAGCTGCGGTAAACAAGTGTTCTGGTGACCAATGCCCGGCAATACCAGAGGGAAATTCAGGTGGCGTTACCACGTTGAGCTTCTCTGCAAAATCCGGACTTGTCAATTCGCCCACGCGGCCACTTTCCCACCGCACAGCGACATCATACTGATGAACGATTCCCATATATTCAGTTTTTATTGTCTTCAATGATTTTCCTGAGGTGATAAGCGGGTACCACTCCCGATTGCCGCCAGCGCGCCACTCCGTTCCTGAACAACATCAGTGTAGGAACCCCCTGCACCTTCCAGGCACTGGCGACTACCGGGTTCTTGTCCACATCGATCTTCACAATCTTCACATCGTCACCCACCATAGCCTTCAATTCTTCCAGGATAGGTGCCATCATCTTGCACGGTCCGCACCAGGCGGCAGTAAAATCTACCAACACCGGCTTCTCAGATTGAATGATCTCCGTGAACGTGGCCATGAGCTATTTTTTGTACTGCGCAACGTTGGTCCAGGGACCGCCATTATGCACATTCGTAAACCCGGCGTCTTTCAGAAGCCCTTTCGCACTACCGCTGCGCATACCCGAGGCACAGCAGGTGATTATGGCCTGATCTTTCTTGAACCGGTCCATCTGGGAAGACAGTACATTCAATGGAATATTGACAGAGCCCTTCACGTGGCCACCGGCATACTCACCCTTGGTGCGCACATCAAGGATAACAGCGCCGCCTTTTACCAGTTCACTAAGGTCTACTGAAGGGCCCATGCCCAGCATTGTTTTTAATGCATCGATCATAAGAGAATTGAATTAGTTGTTTTTATTAGTTGACTCGTTTTTAGAAATGTTCTTCTTCAATTGAAAATTAGTTAACAACAACGCGCCGGTAAATGCACCGTACAGCGTACTGTTGAGCGGCCGTGAAGTGATCGGGCATGTGCCCGAAGTGCAGCCAACAAAATACCAGTAACTCCATCCAGCCGCAGCCCCGAGCACCAGACCTGTCAGCACCAGCCAATATCCCTTCATTCTGCTCATGCCTGAGTTGTTTTTTGGGTTGAAAACCCGACCAACTTATACAACGGACAGTGTCCCACCACAGCGGTCACGACGAATACACCTGACAGGACCACCAGCAGTTGGCCGAGCACACCTGACAGCGTGTCATTGAAATAGAGTATATCAATTGTGATCGCCACCACCAGACGGATGAAGCGGTCAAGTAAACCAAGGTTCGTTTTCATTTGCCGGATTCTTTGATACAAAAGTAGTCCGGCCGCACAGCGCGATTAGGAACAAATGTTCCTCTTACAGCAATTCAATTGTATTTCGCCCCAGACGCACCTTGTTTTTTTGTTCCAGCGTCCTCAAAAGCCTGCTGATTGCTTCCCGGTGAGTGTTCATCTCATCGGCAATTTCCTGATGGGTGATGGTCAAAACCTTGCTGTTCTTGGCCCTGGCTCGTTCAGTGAGATAATGGATCAACTGCTCATCCATGTGGTTAAAGGCAATCAGGTCAACTACCTGCAACAACTCCGCAAAGCGACTTCCGTACGTGCTGTTGATATAGGCCTTCCACTCCGGAAACCGGAACCAGTCATCCACCAACCGCGGCGGCACCAGCAGCAACCGGGTTGGCTCCTCGGCCACTGCGCGCACCATGCTGCCTCTTGCCGCCTGGCAGCAATTGATGGACATGGCACAGGTCTGGCCAGGATACAGATGGTACAAGAATACCTCCCTGCCATCCTCATCGCAGCGCATGATGCGAATACTACCTTCCAGAATTATCGGCACACCCTTCACTTCCTCACCTGGAGAAATAAGGGTTTCGTCCTGATCCAGCGTCTTGACCCGAGCGTTGAGTCTGATCTCCTCAAGCAGGCGACTGTCCCTGAAAATTGTAAGTTCCATACCCAAAGTTAGCCTTCAAACACCAATCGTGCACCAGAAGGTTCAAAATCAGCTGCAACATCGAGTAGCCAATCCGTGTCTTACCGGGCAAAACAATAACCCATGCGTCGCATACTTTTGGGGCTGTGCCTGCTGCTGACCAGCCACGCCTTTGCCCAATCCGTCAACACACTCACCGAACTCCAGGATTCGATCAAAAGGATCATGGAGAAAGAACATATACCCGGCCTGATGATCGCGCTGGTCCACCGCGACTCCGTCATTTGGGAAGGGGGTCTCGGAACTGCTGACCTCAGATCACAAACGCCTGTGAACAGCCATCATCGTTTCCGCGTAGGTTCGATCACCAAAACATTCACTGCACTCGCTATCCAGCAACTGGTGCGGGAAGGAAAGTTCGG
>JAIBBB010000374.1 GCA_019694905.1 Cyclobacteriaceae bacterium | reverse complement strand
CGACCAACCCAGGGGTCCATGGCAGTGCTCGCTTGGTAGTGTTGGAATAGGTATACTCGAAAGGCCTGTCGCCATACCACGCCACCTTGCGGCTGGTCACGATCAATTTTCCGAACATGACGGCCTCATCGTTGCGCCATTGTATGGTTGAAAGCAACTCATTCAAATAGCGGTCAGCCAATGCCCGTGCGAAGATGCAACCGTAGTAGTTCACCTCGCCATCGCGCGGTAGCCAGTTTGCAGATTCGTTTCTAAAAAGATCCATGCTTCCACCGTTGATACTCATTCCGCATGCAATGCCCGCAAGGCCGGTAGCCCTCTGCCCTTGCTTCCTGTTCGCTGCCGAAGAATATCCTGTTGTCTCTGTGAAGCCGCTTACCTGAAGCGCAGTTGAGAGAGCCGAAAATTCCAAGCCGCCGGTTGCCGGCAAGTACTACATTCCCTGAGCGGATCAAGGAACGGACAGCCTGATCGGACAAGACATCATGCAACCACATGCCACAAAGATCAGTGCTTCTTGCTATCTTATCATGCTCTTTTTTGCATTTATGAAATACACCACCGCTTTCTTGCTATTCCTTTGTCTGACCACATTCGTCCGGGCTCAATTGCCCGTGGACTATGCTGGCAAACCGTTTCGCGACTCTCTCTACACACTGGGGCCACAAGCGATCCCAGGCCGGGTGGAACTCGCCTACTATGACCTCGGCGGAGAAGGGGTTGCCTACCACGACACCACTCCCGTCAACGAGGGCGCAGCATTGAATCATACGTCGGCGCACTGGCGACCCGGTATCTCAAAGCGTACGGCGTTCTTCCGCGAGAACGAGGCCGTCGACATTTCTTACGCCAAGGACTGGGCCGACTTTAATCATCCCAACAAGGTGGATCCGGCAGTCAACCAGTTGTACATCGGCTGGGAGTCGGATGGTGAGTGGACCAACTACACAGTAGATGTGAAAGCCCCCGGGCGTTACAAAATCATTACCGTGTATGGCTACCATGATAATGGGGCCAGTCTGTGGATCAATCAGCAGTTCGCGACCAGGCTCACACTACCGGAAGACACCGGCAACTGGCACAACTGGACGCAAGCCACAGTGGGTGAGGTGGTCTTTTCCCGGAAGGGACCTCATCTGCTCACCCTCAAATACAATGCGGGTGCCAACCTCGCCTACCTCGACTTTGTATGGATTGCTGACGCCGGTAGCAACGGAAAATAGATCCGTCACCCTTTCGTTTTTTTCAGGTCCCCATTTTACCAAAGCCCCGCTCCCCCGTAATAGCAGTACATTCGGGAATGAATCTGTCGGAAGAAGCTGCATTGATCCAGGCATGTCTGAAAGGGCACACCGCTGCATTCCGGCCGTTGGTGGAGTGTCATCAGCAGTTTGCGTACCAGCTGGCGCGCCGGTTTACGCGCAACAATGCAGAAGCCGAGGATCTGGTGCAGGAGGCATTTGTGCGACTTTGGAAAAACCTCCATCGCTACCGCGAAGGCCACGCGGTGCGGTCGTGGCTCGGCAAGATAGTCACGAATGTCTGCCTGGACTATGTGCGTTCAGCGCGACGGCGCCTGAACGAACCGATGGGTGAACGTGACGTGGCGGGTACAGATACCACGCAACGCGCCCTGGAGGAAAAGGAGTTGATTGAAGTGGTGCTGCTGCTGGCCGCGCAACTACCGGAAAAGCAACGCGTGGCGCTCGTGTTGCGCGACGTGGAAGGACTGGAGCCGGCTGTTGTCTGCGAGTGGCTGGACATCAGCGAAGATCAACTGAAAAGTAATCTGTACCATGCCCGCCAGAAGATCCGGGCAGGATTGACACAACGATATGGAACCCTATGGACATGAAACCGACCTCAAAGACCTGCGAAGAATTCAGGCCGTTGCTTGGAGTGTATGACACACTGGATGGCTCCACGCGACAGGCGCTGGACAGTCATTTGGTGGAATGTACGGCGTGCAGGCAGGCCTTGGCTGAAGAGCGGGCACTCAACCGTCTGATGCAGGGTTGGTCTGCGCAGCCAGCAATGCCCGATCACGCAGCAGCTTTGACCCACAAAGTCATGGATCAGATCGCACATCGGCAGGTGCGAGTGAACGCAGGAAGCTGGTCATGGGTCTATCGCTGGACACCTGCGGCCTTGTCAATGGCTCTTCTGCTGGTGTTTGTCATGGAATGGGCTCGACTGCCGGAACTTCCCGCTGCCAACCGTGCAGAACCAGTCAACGGGGTGCAGCTCAACGGAACGCAATTCCGCCATGCCGCTGCAGGGAAACGGAACCGGAAGACTTCAATGGACTGCCGGTCACCGTTTGCCAACGCCGCACAGAAACTGAATTGTCTGAAAGAAAAGTATCAACTCAACTGACATGAAAAAGATTTTGCCTTTTGTGGTTGCACTCGCCATGGGTGCCTTCCTGAGTGCCTGCGACAACCCGATCTCCATGCGCACCGTCGTGCATGAAGATGGGTCGCTGGACAAGAACATCACTCTGCTTAAAACAGACTCGGCCCGTGCCTTGAGAAATCCCTTTGGTATCTCTGCCAGCAGCGGCTGGCACGTGGTAACCGAGCGGCTGCGCGATTCAAGTGAAAGCAAGCCCCGGTACCGGATCAGCTTCGACAAGCACTTTGACCATGTTGACGCAATGAATACCGAACTGGACACGCGTGCAGACACCTTGTTCCAGATACACAGCAACCTGGATATTCGCTTCCGGTGGTTCTACACTTATATGACCTATCGCGAAACGATCCGGCCTGTCAATCGCTTCAAGGGGGTGCCGGCGTCCGACTTTTTCACCCGCGAGGACAGTCTCTTTGTGGAGCGACTGCCGGCAGAAGGCAAGCGAATCACACGCGCCGACAGTCTGCAACTCGATATGCTCAATGAAAAGATCAGCGAACGCTTCGTCAACCGCGCTTTGTTTCAGGAATCCTACGACATCCTGGCCGCAGTGGTGAAAAGGAATGCAGAACAACGCTGGCTTGACACACTCGCCAAATAAAAAAGCGAATTATACCA
>JAIBBB010000145.1 GCA_019694905.1 Cyclobacteriaceae bacterium | reverse complement strand
TTTCTCGGTGGGGCTGGGGCGATCTTCGTCACCGTGCTGATTCTTTTCACCACCTTCGGCGCAACCAACACAACCATCCTGATGCCACCTCGGTTGTACTATGCGATGGCAAAAGAAGGACTGTTCTTCCGCTGGGCATCTTACATTCACCCGGTTTACAACACGCCTTCCAAGGCGTTGGTCATCCAGTGTATCTGGGCGAGTGTGCTCGTGTTGTCGGGCAGTTTTGATCAACTCACAGACATGCTCGTCTTTGCTTCCTTCATTTTCTATGGTGCTACAGCACTGGGTGTATTCATCCTGCGTGTGAGAGAGCCCCAGGTACACCGGCCGTACAAAGCATGGGGCTACCCGATTGTTCCGGCCCTCTTCATCATCTTCTGCGTGGCCCTCGTGATCATCACCTTCCTCGGCAAGCCCAGAGAAGCGATGATCGGCATGACGCTGATGCTTACCGGTGTGCCCTTCTATTGGTTCTGGACCCGGCGCTCAAACACCGCATCGCGATGACAAAAGCCCTTTTGATTGCATTGGTGCTTGCAGGCAACGTGTCTGCCTACGCACAACAACTTTTTCAAATGCCTGCGCGCACGGAAAGCCGGGTAAGCACCTTCGAAAACCTGAACGGACAGCGGGGGCAGGGCGGACAGACCAACCGGCAGGCGAAAGGCAATGCTTTTGAACTCGTCAAACCCGGCGAGTCCAGAAACCTGCTGGACATCGCCGGCGCGGGCGTCATTCAACGCATCTGGATTACTGTGAACCGGTCGCCGGAGATGCTGCGCAGCATGCGCCTTCAGATGTTCTGGGACCAGTCAGTGAAACCTGCCGTGGACGTGCCCATGGGTGATTTCTTTGGATACAACCTCGGTGAAGGCGTGCCGTTTGAGTCCGCACTATTTTCAAGCGGTGAGGGCCGGTCGTTTAACTGCTACATTCCCATGCCCTTCAGAAAAGGTGCCCGTGTGGTGCTCATCAATGAAGGCACCCAAACCTGCAAACTATTTTTCGACGTGGACTTCGTGCTGCAAGCTGTGCCGGACGATGCCATGTACTTTCACGCATGGTGGTCACGGCAGCGCACAGGAAAACCCGGTGATGACTTTGTGATCCTGCCCCGGGTGACGGGCAAGGGCCGTTTTCTCGGAGCCAGTTTTGGGTTGATCACCGACGCAAGCTACGGTCGCAAGAATGGCTGGTGTGAAGGCGAAGTAAAAATGTACCTCGATGACGACGGAAAATTGCCGACCATCAACGGCACCGGTACCGAGGATTACATAGGCAGCGCCTGGGGACTTGGCAAGTTTATCAATCAGTACCAGGGATGCACTATTGCCGATGATTCGGCCGGCCGGTACAATTTCTATCGCTGGCATGTGCCTGATGCGATCTATTTTCAGAGCAATATCCGGGTGACACTACAGCAAATGGGCGGCGGCATGACAAATGATGTCCGCGAGGTGCTAAGGGCCGGGGCCCGCCTGGTTCCTGTGACGGTAGAGACTCCCAAGGGCTTTATGAGACTCCTGGAGATGAGCAATCCACCGGACCTGCTGAGCCGGGACTTCCCTGAAGGGTGGGTTAGCTTCTATCGGGTCGATGATTACAACGCAGTGAGTCTGTTCTACCTCGACCGGCCGTTCAGCGATTTGCCGCCGCTCGCACCGGTTGCCGATCGACGCTGATCGTTACTGCACCTCTATCAGCCTTAAGGTATTCCCGTCAGCATCGGTAATGTAAAGTTCGCGCGTGCCCCAGGTTTGAAGCACGATGCCGCTGTGAACAGGCGATTCGGGGCGGTCAGGAAGCTGATAGCCCCTCCCTTGCAACTGAAGAACCAATGCATCCAGGTCTGCGATCCAGACATTCACTGAGGTTGCCTCGGGTTGATCACCGGGCAGTACTGACAACATAAGCCAGGCCCGTTCCCATCGCAACAGCGCAACCGGACTTTCGTCGGTAAGCTCTTCGGCCAGCTCGAAGGGAAACAGAGACGTGTAGTAGGCAACGGCCTTCCGCAGGTTTGTCACTCGGAAAATGGGGACCAGCGTCATTTGCTCCACAAGTTAGCCAATGTTCCGGGCCAAAATTGTAATTTAGTTTCAAACCCGATAACGCTATGCCTGCCTATGTAATCGCCGATGTAACCATTCACAATCCGCAACTTTATGAGGAGTATCGCAAACTGACGCCGGGTTCGATCGCTCCATTTGGCGGAAAATTCATTGTGCGCGGCGGCGCCACCGAAACCATGGAAGGAAACTGGAATCCTGGCAGAGTGGTAATCCTCGAATTCGAGTCGGTGGAGAAGGCCAAAGCGTGGTGGAACTCTGAGATCTATGCTCCAGCCAAGGCCATCAGACAGCAGGCTTCGTATACGAACATGCTGATAGTGGAGGGTGTCAAATCAGTGTAACGGAATTCGGCATCTGTTCTAAACGTGCCTGGACACACCAAATTCAGCTTCTACGGTGACTCTCAGTGAATCTTCAATGGCATAGGGAGACTTGAATCCAATCTTTTCGAAGCCATTGGCCTTGAATTGTGTGGATGCGCAAAACTTCTGAACCCGGACTCTGCTTACCGGAAACTTCACACCACTCAATTTGGAGACAACATCCAGTATGCCTCCGATCACCATACCGGCGAACATAGGGATTCGCACCTGAATCTTCTCACTTTTGCCCATGGTCCTTCTTACGAATCGAACAAGTTCATTCATGGAATAGTCAGGCTTATCCACGCAATTGGTGATCACATGTCCCTGTAAACCCAGGGAATGAATCAGCAGGGCTACCACTGTGCCCACATACACCATGGACTTCCGATTGTCACCGTGCCCAATCATCATGAACCAATTGGACGCAACCTGCTTGAGCAGATTGTACACATTCCCCCGGTTACCAGGTCCGAACACCACGGTCGGTCGTATGACAATCAATGATCGATCTTGTGCAGCATGGAACCAGCTCTCATATACTTTTTCCGCCAGCAGTTTGGTTCGGCCATAATCATTGAAATGATTGAACGCACCGGATTCATCCGTTTCATTGACTGGCAATCCATACACAGCAACGGAACTGGTGAAGATGATTTTTTGTATACCCGCTGCTTCTGCCGCCTTGCACAGCGCGGCAGCACCATCAACATTTACCTCGTCATAGAGGGAGACAGGCGTCACGTTGTCCTTGTGCTCCGCAGCGAGGTTAATGATTACCTGGCAATCAGAAAGTAAGGGCGATAGCTGTTGTGTATCCCGAACGTCTCCATAGACCCAGCGGGCCTGATGGATGGAACTCGGATGGATGTCGATGATCTTGAAGTCAATGCCCTTTTCATGCAGGGCCCTTCCCAGGTAGCTGCCGATAAAGCCTGAACCTCCTATGATCGCAATCTTCATACTTTGTTATTCAATAGTGCCCCGACGACTTTGGCGAACTCGTCGCTCAGCGTTGTACGGGAAAAGCGGGCCCGGGTTTGAACCACATTGGAACGCAGGGATTGATAATATGTTTTTTCAAATGCCAACTTCCTGAGTATATCTGCTAACTCGGAAACACGATGACCCGTAAACTGAAATCCAAGTTGTTGATTTTCTATGAAAGAGCCGGCCTCACTGATGGGTGTCACCAGCACCGGGATGCCTACACCAATGTACTCGTAGACTTTTACGGGAAAGGAATTAAGGCTGATTTCATCATCTGTTCTGAAACTAAGACCCACGTGAGCTTTAGAAATGATGGACGGGATGACGGTATATGCCTGTTGCCCCAGAAATTCCATATTATCTGGCAAGGAGCCCTGAAGTTCCCGGTCATTTTGTCCCCAGCCAATCACGAGAAAGCGTATCGCTATTTGGTTCTCCTTGCAATGACGCGCCAAATCGATAATCAGGTCGGGCCGCTGGAACTTGCCAATGTTTCCATGAAAAACGGTTGTAAATACCTCGTATTGCCCATCTGAAGGCTTGAAAAGCGCCTCGTCGAATCCATTGCGAAGCAAATAGACGTGCTTGTTGGGGTGCTCCGTTTGAATGCGGTTGCAAATGCGCTCTGTGACACTTACGATCATTCTCGCGTGGGCGTAGGATGAACGCTCAAGATAGCTAAGGACCCGACCGGGAATGCTGTGCTCGCTGAGTAATCCGGCAATGAAGAATACTTTCGGATACTCGTCGCGGACATCGATCACATAGGGGAGTTTTCGAAGCCGGGCGGCCCAAACACCCATGACCGATGCAATGAAAGGCGGGCTGCTGATGATAACCAGATCATATCTGGAAAAGAGGATTCGAATGAAGTTTTCAAAGCCAAGCAGAAACTCGCTGAATAATCTGACAAGGTTGCTGCTCTCATTCGACGGAGCCCTCAGCCAATTCCTGACAATCCGGATACCGGGCACTTGTTCTCCCCGGGTGCAGGTATGAACCGTTACATGATGTTGCTGGCGCGACAAGCCTGTAGCCATATGATACAAACGCACCGCTACCGCTTTGCTCTCAGGATAGAAGGAATCACAAAAAATGCCAATGTTCATGGTACGGTGATCTCCACCTGCAGCGAATAATACAACGCCAAATTTAGTGAATTTGGCGTGTTTATTCCGCCAACCGGGGCCTTTCTTCCACCCCTCACCATCCACCAACCAAACCTGGTTTTCAGCCTGGATCGGAATTGGGTTTTTTATCTACTTTAATTGAATGATCGACGAGGATCTCCTGAAGGCCAGTGGGGCAAAACAATGCCAGTTTAAGACCGGCGAAGCGCTGTTCAAAGAGGGGGACAGGTGCCAATACTATCACCAGATTGCGCAAGGAGCAGTCCGATGGGTCAATACTAATCATGATGGAGAAGAATACCTTCAATATCTGGCGGAATCGGGTGAAAGTATCGGCGAGTTTCCACTTTTTGATGAGGGTGTGTATGCGGCGTCAGCAATTGCCGTTGTTCCAACGACAGTCTGGCGTCTGCCTAAATCACGTTTTCTTCATTTACTCAGAGAGCACCCCGACATTCACTTTGCATTTTCAGCTCTCCTGGTGAAACGACTGCGATTCAAGTTTTTTTTGATGAAAGAGATTGCGTCTCATGAACCAAGGCAGATTGTGCTGTCCCTCATCAACTATCTGAAACGCACCAGCCAGCATATTTGCATGGAATGCGGGCAGATCCTGCTTACCCGAAGACAAATTGCAGAGATGACCGGAATGCGGGTTGAGACCGTCATCAGAGCCATGCGGCAACTGAATGACCAGGGCCTGATTGCCATCCTTGACCGAAAGGCATACTGCGAAGGCAGTAAGGGTTGTGTGCCCGGAACTTGCAAAACGCACGGCTGAGCTTGTTGTGAAACGGTGGGCAACCAGCATAAGACATTTGCTTTCTTGTCATTCTCCAATTCTGCATCCGCCGGAAAAGTACTATTTTGAACCCTTCACCAATTCTGGCTAATGATATGAGTGCACGTTTCTTTCTTTCACTTTGCTTGATCACACTTCTGGCATCAGGTACCTGGGCCCAGCCCTCCGGAGCCTTGTTGATTAAGGCCGGCGCCATTCTCGACGTCCGCACCGGCAAGATGCTGACCAATCAGCAAATCCTGGTTGAAGGCGGAATTATCAAAGCGATAGGTCCGGCGCTGAAACTTCCGGATGGTGGGCTGGAACTGGACTGGTCCTCCTACACCATTCTGCCCGGCCTGATGGATTGCCATACCCACATCTCCGGACAGTCGGATGGCAACTACTATGACCGCTTCCGGAAGACATTGGCCGACATGGCCATTCTGGCACCAGTATACGCGAAACGCACGCTGGAGGCAGGTTTCACCACCATTCGCGACATGGGATCCACAGGATTTCTTGACGTCGCACTCCGCAATGCAATCAACGAAGGCAAACTGCAGGGACCCAGAATTCTGGCAGCTACATACTATATCGGATCTACCGGCAGCCATGGCGACATGGTGGGATTCTCCCCGTGGCTGACATTCAAGTTTCCGGAGGAGATGACCGGCGTTTCCGATGGTGTCGATGGTGTGCGAAAGAAGGTTCGGTACCTGGTCAAGAACGGTGCAGACGTCATCAAGTTCGGTGCCAGCGCGGGTGTCTTAAGTGAAGAAGAAAGCGTTGGTGCGCCTCAATACACACAGGAAGAAATGAACGCCATTGTGTCTGAGGCTCACATGTGGGGCAAACGGGTTGGTGCACATGCGCATGGTACTGAAGCCATCAAGATGGCCGTCCGCGCCGGTGTCAACTCCATCGAACACGGCAGCCTCATTGACGATGAAGGCATTGCCATGATGATCAAGTCGGGGACATACCTCGTTGCCGATGTGTACAATGATGACTACATCCTCGCTGAGTTCTCCAGACTGGGATTCCCCCAGAAAATCATTGACAAGGAACGCCTTGTCGGTCAGACGCAACGCCAGAATTTTCAAAAGGCTGTGAAAGCAGGAGTGAAGGTCGCGTTTGGCACCGATGCCGGTGTCTATCCCCATGGCGACAATGGCAAGCAGTTCGCCCACATGGTCAAGTGGGGCATGACGCCATTACAGGCAATTCAGGCTGCTACAATCAACGCGGCGGATCTGCTCGGATTGTCCGACAAGGCCGGCGCCGTTGAAGTGGGCAAGTACGCCGACCTCATCGCAGTCTTCGGCAATCCACTCACAAAGATTGATCTGCTGGAAGCCAATCCCAATTTTGTCATGAAGGGTGGAGCACTTGTCCATCCCTAAAGCCTGAAACCGCTCAAACAACAACGCCATGATCCGACTGGTCTTTATCCTGCTTTTTGCTTTTTCTTCGGCCGCCGGCCAACCCACCAACCTGATTGCCATCAAGGTTGACCGACTTCTGATTGGTGACGGCAATGAAATCGCGCCGGCAGTGGTGGTCATCACAAACGATCGCATCACTGCCGTGGGCAAACCTTCAGAGGTGAAGATCCCGGCGGGCGCGCGCGTCATTGACCTCAAGGGTCATACGTTGATGCCGGGCTTCATCGATGCGCATACTCACCTCGCCTCCATCGACAGTGACGGTGGTGACATGGCAGCGTTGAAAGAAACGCCGGCGCACGGCGCGATCTATGGAACGATCAATGCGAAGAAGACGCTGCTGGCCGGCTTCACCACTGTGCGTGAAGCGGGTTCACTTGGCTACGTGGACGTAGCTCTGCGCGATGCAATCAACCGCGGTCTCATCCAGGGGCCGCGCATTCATGCATCGGGGCCTGCTATCGGTACCACCGGCGGCCACGCTGATGTCAACGGCTGGAGTCCCTTCATTCAATTGCCCGGTACCGGTGCGATCGTGGATGGCCCCGATGAAGTGCTCAAACAGGTGCGACTCAACGTCAAGTATGGCGCAGATCAAATCAAGATTGTGGCAACCGGTGGAGTGTTGTCTGTCGGCGACGCCATCGGCGCGCCGCAGATGACGGAAGAAGAACTGGCGGCAGCGGTGCTGGAAGCGCGACGGTTGGGCCGCAAGGTGATGGCGCATGCGCACGCCGGCGATGGCTTGCTCGCAGCGGTGCGTGCCGGCGTGGCCTCCATCGACCACGGCAGCCTCGTGGATGAAGTAGCGGCCGGGGAAATGAAGAAGCGCGGAACCTACCTGGTGCCAACATTGATCATTCTCGAGGAAATTGTGCGCGATGGAGAGAAGCGCGGTTACCCGGCATACGCAATCGCCAAAGCAAAGGCGATCGCCACGGAGCGCCGCGTGCGTTTGCGCGCAGCCTACCAATCCGGCGTGCTCTTCGCATTGGGAACCGATGCCACCAGCGACATGCATGGCCGGAACGGCGAAGAGTTTCACTACATGGTCGACATCCTCGGCGTCACACCCATGGAGGCGATCACCATCGGCACCCGTAATGGCGCCCGCCTGCTCGGTGTAGACCAGGAACTGGGTACAGTCGAAACCGGTAAGCTGGCAGATCTCGTGGCCGTACCCGGCAACCCGCTGCTGGATGTGCGCCTCCTCGAACACCCCGACTTCGTGATGAAGGGTGGCGTGGTAGAAAAGCAATAGTGCTAGAAGGGGATATTGACTCCTGTATTCCAGAGAATGCCGCCGTTGGGCTCTGCCCGGAGCGGGAACACCGTCTGGCCGAAGAGATTAAATTTCCATCGCTCCCGCTGGTAGGTTGTGATGTGTGAAAGAAAAAAGCCCACGAAAGGCACCTGGTTATTTACGTAGAACGCGTTGGCGCGAATTGTCAGACTGCCCTTCTTCCCCAACCGCAGATTTTTCATTTCGTAGGTGAGCATGGTAAACTGACCGAAATGAAATTTGTACTGGTCATTTCTCGTGGTGTGCCAATAGAGAAAGATCAACTTCCTGTTTTCGCGAAGGCGAAACTCTGTGTTCAATTCGAACAGTGAATACCGCTGCACTTCGTACTCCTGCTGCAGCACATTGGGACCCAGTCGCTTGAAGAACAGGCTGAGGTTTGCTCCGAGGGTAATGGTGTATTTCTGCCGCCGGATGACGTCAAACCCGGGCCGCAGATTGATCGTCCACGGCCTTGCATCCAGTCCGAAGTTCATTTCAGGCTGCACATAAAACCTTCCTTTGCGCACACGCGCATTGGCCATCAGGGCAGGCCGGCCCAATGAAAAGGCTGGTACGGGAGAAATACCGTTTTGTGTGACTTGTATGTTTCCGGAGACTGAGACAGCCTGGCCGTCGGTCTGGGCCATGGAAGGATAATTCAGCAACATGCCAAAGGACAGCAATGCCGCAGCGAGAGCCAATGAAGGCTGAACGTGCACACCGGGATTCATGCTTACGGGTTAGTAGGGCAAAGTAGTGATTTCCTGAAATGCAGAACAGGACAGCAATCACACCAGGCTTTCCCCGAAGCGGATGAGGTTGCCACTGTTGTCCAGAATGCTGAACTCCCTCATGTTCCATGGATGGTTTTTCAGGGGGCCATTGGGATGAATAATGCCGAGCTCACTGTACTCGGCGTGAATTGCATCTACGCCGGTCACGCGCACATAGCAACCTGTGTTCTTCGGGATGTCCGGGTTGTCGCACTTCCACAGATGTATTTCAATGCCGTCACGGCTGCACATGAGATACTCCTTCCAGCTCGTGTTGACGGTGAAGCCAATCTTGCGGTAGAAAGCCGCGGTCTCCTCAAGGTTCAAAAAGGCGAGAATCGGTATGGCGGATTGAAGGGGCATGATCGAAGTTACAATGAGATGAGTGAACGTTAGAAATTGAGGCGCAGGCCGTTGCTGATCTGATAGAAGGCCTGGTTGATGGGTACGATCGGGTGCACATCATAAAAGTAGGCGAACCGGTTCATCCACGTTACCCGCCTGCTCACAATAAAATTAAGTGTGGCCTCACCTGCATATCGGTTGCGCTGGATACTCTCCATCAGATCGTAACCGGTTTCGTAGAGTCCCCACAGGTTGAGCTTGACGTACTTTGACAATTCAAATTCCACCCCCAGGTAATTGGCCAGTTTGGGAATTCGCTTGTAAAAATCCTTGGCCTGATCGCCTTCAGCAGCGCGCCATTTCTCAATTTCATACATCACGCCACTCCCCAGGTGCACGTCAAATCCATCCTTGTCAACGGCGGTGAGCCGGATGCCGCCACCCGTCAGCGCCCGCAACCGCATTCGCCTGATTTCGTCGTACTGAACCTGGCTGTACATTTCATACGATACGCGATGCTTGCGGCGAAAGTTGACCCTGAAATGCGTGTAGCCGGTGCTGAACGGCTTCGCATTGCTGGTAGACACATACTCAACAGAATTGATCAGAATGTAGGCATGGTTTTCTGACACGTACAACAGATCTGCTTTGCTGTATAACCGCGTGTACAACATCTGCTTCTGCGGCGAAAGACTGCGGTTGTCAAGTGAAAAGAATGCGTCCGTGTAAAGTGCGAGGTATCCCGCTGAATCGGACTCCAGCTGGCTCTTGTCTACCCGTATAATCTGAGCCTGCGAGACAATCCCGCTGATACAAATGGCTGTGCTGACGAATATGCGGACGAGAAACACATTAGGTTTGCTTAGGACCC
>JAIBBB010000144.1 GCA_019694905.1 Cyclobacteriaceae bacterium | reverse complement strand
TATCACGGTCGCCATCGCTGCTTACCGACCCCGCCTGGACTATCTGGCCCGGGTGATGGAGGGCTTGCGACAGCAGACTTTTCCAGTCGACCGCTGGGAGTTGTTGCTCATCGACAACAATTCGCCGGAACCATACGAAGCGCAGGTGCGGCCGGACTGGCATCCGCGTTACCGGTTTCTGAATGAACCGAAACAGGGATTGGCGCACGTGCGGCGACGCAGTTTTGAGGAAGCGACCGGATCGCTCGTGATTCTTGTGGACGATGATCTCATCTTGTATCCGGACTATCTGGAGCAGGCGTGGAAGCTTTACCATGAGTTGCCTTTCATTGGCATCATGGGCACGCAGTTGTTTCCGGAGTTCGAGCAGCCGCCAACGCTGCGGGTGGATTTGTACCTGAATGCAGAGCGGAAGATTCCAAAGAGCGCGTGGTCCAATCTGCTGGAGGATCACCCGAGCACGCCATGGGGAGCGGGCATGTGTGTGCGCAGCGAGGTGGCGAAAGCCTACCTGCAGGTGTTGTACAAGGAGCCCTGGCGCATGGAACTGGGCCGCAAGGGCAGCAAGCGACTGTCGTGTGAAGACATGGACATAGCCATCTTCGTGTGCCAGAACGGGTGGGGGAAGGGCCTCTTTACAGAGTTGCGCGCAACCCACCTTGTGCCCATTGCTAAGATGCAGCCGAAGCATTTGATTGATACTTATTACTGGAACGTGTATTCCTATTCGGTACAGAACTATCTCACGTTCGGGGTGAAACCTGCACTTCAGTCTGGCTTGAAGAACAAGATCCGGACATACTGGCGTGAGCGCAATAAGTCAGCCATCGAACGCGCCTTCACCAAAAGCAAACGCAAAGCAGAGCAGGACCTGCTGAAAGACATTCAGTCCGGTGAAAACTTCAAAATTGCATGAAGCCAATCCGGACATATTTCTTCATTGCGGATCATGTTCAGAAGTTTGACGACAGCATGATCTATCTGGCTGAAGGGTTGCAAAGCCTTGGATTGCCCTTTTATGCCAACAGAGATTTTTACAAAGCTGACGTGGATGCTGAGTACCTGTTCAGGCACGATCCGAAGGTGAGCTTCAGTGATTGTGACATCGTCATTCTTTCCTATACCTGGTTTGATTACCTCGACGAAGAGTCTTACCAGCGATTCAAGCAGGAACCTCCGGATGGGCTGTTCAATCCCGGGCGGCAATACAAGGTTGTGTACCTGGATCCAACGGATGGTTATCGCACCAGCAGTTGGGGGCCGTATTTCAGAAATTTTGACCTCATTCTGCGTGCGAAGTACAACAAACGCACAATGAATCCATCCAATCTCAGGCCCTGGGTGTTGGGTTATACCGATCGGATTACGCGCGCAACTCGTGAACATTTGCCAGCCAGGCAAAGGTCCAGGTCACTATTGGTAAATTTCAATTTCAGCCATCCTTTTGAGCATCAGCTGCGGGCAGAGGTGAAACAAACTTTACTGCCAAAAATTGGCCAATGGTTGCCTGTCAACACCAGGGTGACAGACAAGGATACAAGCGCGTTTACCCCGTACGACCACCTGATGTGGAAACAAACTGGTTCAAAGCATCACCCGGAGTATTACCGCATGTTAGGCAGCAATCTTGCCAATGCTTGCTTTTGTGGTGAACTTGTTCCTGGCCTTCCGTTTGATCCAACGCCCATCCTGCGGGGCGGAGGGAAAGCCCGGATGCTGAGAAACCTGTTTGGTGTTTTGTCCCGTGTACTCGGAAAGAAAAGGAGAATCATCCAGTGGGACAGCTGGCGTTTCTGGGAAACGATGCTGGCTGGCGGCGTGGCCGTGCATATTGATTTGGAATTGTACGGGGTGGAGCTTCCTGTGATGCCGGTGAATTGGAAGCACTACATCGGCTTCAATTTGTCGCAGATAGACCGCGATGTAAAACGGATGGAAGCGCTGGGCGATGAAATTCTCGAGATCGGAGCCAGGGGACGCGCCTGGGCTATCGAGAATTATAGTCCTGAGGCCAGCGCAAAGCGATTGTTAACGATGTTGTCCAAATAGATCAACCATGAGCAAATTGGTGAATTCAGCCACATTCAGAGCCACCCACGCATTGGAGAAAATGCGCGACAAGAAATACCTGGAGATCTACCAGCGGATGAAGACGCAAACCATGGTATATCCCGATGTCTACATTGCCAATCTGAAACTGGCAGAGAAATTCTCGAAAATTGAGGGTGATGTAGTCGAATGTGGTGTTTGGAAGGGTGGCATGATTGGTGGTATTGCCGCTTTGCTGGGTTCCTCAAGAACGTATCACTTGTTCGACAGTTTCGAGGGGCTTCCCGCGCCAAAGGAAGTGGATGGGCAGTCAGCAATCAATTGGAGCAAGAACACAGAAGGAGCTGAGTACTATGACAATTGCACGGCAGCCGTCTCGGATGCAGAAACGTCGATGCAGTTGGCGAACGTGAGTAACTACAGGATATACAAGGGTTATTTTGAAAATACACTGAAGAACCTTGATCCATCCGTACGGATAGCGCTGCTTAGGCTGGACGGGGATTGGTACGACTCTACGATTGTATGTCTTCGCACTCTTTTTGATGCTGTGGTGCCGGGTGGGGGAGTGCTCATCGATGATTATTATGCTTGGGATGGATGCGCCCGCGCGGTGCATGATTTTGTAAAGGAGCGCGAGGAAGTGGTTCGCCTCCATCAATTTGACAACAGAGTCTGTTATCTGATCAAGAATGGCTGAACGAATTGACTATACCGGTCCTGACTGGTACGAATATGGGTATGAGCATGTCCAGCGCTACACGCTGGCGGGTTCGCATGCTTCCGGATTGCGCGTGCTCGACGTGGGGTGCGGAATTGGCTACGGCTCTTTTATGCTCAAACAATGGGGCGCAGCTGCCGTCGTTGGTATCGATTACTCTCCTGAGACTGTTGCCCAGGCAAATCAAACTTATGCCTCGGAGGGTGTTTCATTTGTTACCGCGGATGCACAGGCATTGCCCGATTCGCTGGGTATGTTTGATCTGGCAGTATCTTTTGAGAACATTGAGCACCTCCCTGACCCCAGGAGTTTCGTGCGCAGTGTGGCCGACCGATTGAAGCCTGGCGGTATGCTCATCGTGAGCGCTCCCAATAAACTTCAGTTTTCAGAAGCCACGGTGCCTGTGGAAAACGAGTTTCATCATGCAGAACCTGAGTATGAGGAATTGGTGGACTGGCTTTCTCAGTCCTTTGTCATCCGGAGTCAGTTTGAACAGATGATGATTGACCATCTGCCTTACAACTTCACGACCAGCTTTGTCCAGGGAAGAAATGCGTGGACAACCAAAATTTCATTGCTGTTTCAAAAGCTGTTGAAGCCCATCTTTCCTGATCGTCTACCGGTAGTGAAGAGCGGACACTTCTTCCGTAGAACGGAGATCGTTCCTCTGCTGCCCTATCGGCGAAGGACATGCAATACCTTTGTCTTTGTTTGCGTGAAGAAATAAGTTCTGTTTGTGCACCTGTCTGTATTGATCTGTAGCCATAACCCCGAACCCGAGCGATTGTCTCGCGTACTGGACGGGCTGCGGCAACAGACTGCACCCAGAGATCTGTGGGAGTTGATCTTAATCGACAACAACAGCGCACCCCCCTTGTCAGAAATTGTTGAGCTGAACTGGCACCAGAATGCGCGCATTGTGGTTGAGTCACTGCAGGGACTGACTCCTGCCCGTTTGCGCGGGATTGCGGAGGCCGCGGGTGATGTACTGGTGTTTGTCGACGACGACAATATCCTGGCACCGGACTTTCTCGAAGTGTGCAGAAGCAAGGCAGAACAATTGCCAAAGATGGGTGTATGGGGTGGCCACATTGAACCTGAATTTGAATCGCCACCACCTGTCTGGACACGGCCTTTGTGGTCTTACCTGGCCCTGCGCGAAGTCAGGCAAGACTACTATGCCAACAGCCTGACAGCGACAAAGGCAGAACCGTGTGGTGCGGGTCTCTGTATACGTCGGGAGGCGGCGCTGAAGTATGCTCAAATGGTACATTCGGATCCGGGCCGATCGGCACTCGATCGCAAGGGGAGGGAGCTGACTTCCGCCGGCGATACGGACATGGTGTGGACCACACTAGCTATGGGCTTTGGCATGGCCATGTTCAAGGATCTGCGACTTACACACATCATGCCCGCCTGGAGGCTTACCGAAGAATATCTGGTTCGACTCAGCGAAGGTTTGCGCTTTTCGCATTTGGTTCTTCGTTATCAATGGAAATTGCCGATGCATATCCCGCCTAGAAACCTGACCTGGTACCTCCGGTACATTTATAGGTATTGCACACTATGGGGCCGTAACCGTAAATTCTATATGGCGAATGTGCGGGCAGAGAACCGGGCCCTTCAGCATATCACGGGACAATTGTAAACCTTCAGGAGTCTTGATTCAGATGCCACTACCCAAAATACTCTTTCTCGCCGATGAAATTCCCCAATCCAGGAACGCTGGCTCCATTCTGTTCTATCGGTTGTTGGAGGGTTATCCTTCTGATAAGTTGATGGTAGTGGGAAGGAAGCCATCACCCGGGGCTGAACCCTTGGCGTGCAGGTATCTTGAATTGGGCTTCCCGCGCGCAGATCGTGTCAGGTTATCAAGATTCAACAGACTCCTGGCGGACGCAGAGGCACTGGGGCTGATGCGCTACGAACTGCCTGAAACTATTGAAAGGGAAATCGATGCTTTCGCACCAGATGTTGTAATCACACTGATGCAGTTGTTCATGTACTACTCTACAGCGTGTAAAGTGGCAGCCAAGCGAAAGCTCCCCTTGTTGATGTTTTGCCATGACGATGTAGAAGAGTTTTCGAATGTCCATGACTGGGCCCGCAAAAGGCTCGTGCGAAAAAACGCACTGATGTATCGTCAGGCCCGAACGCGGTTGTGTATAAGTCCGGAAATGGCGGCAGCCTGGGAACAGAAGTATGGCGCAAAAGGTGATGTACTGTATCCGCTGTCCTCTGCCGATCTCACCGCAAGAAGCCCGGAGCTGAACAATGAATTAAGACAACCAGGAGTTTTAACGATTGCTTATGCCGGTACACCTGCTTATGGATATGGATTCCAGATAGAGGAGATGCTGCCGTCATTTCGCGAGGCGGGTGCTATGCTGAGATTCTACGGTGCAAAATTGCCTTCCAATCTTGAGGGCCATGACTGTGTAGAGTTTGCCGGATTCAACTCGCCCTCGGTTACCTGGAGCAAGGTCAAAGAGGAATGCGATGCGGTACTGCTTCCCTACACCTGGCGTGAAGGCACCTACCAGCACTTGTACAGGACACATTTCCCTAGCAAGCTGGCGGAGTACCTTGGTTTGGGCATGCCTGTTATTGTTGTGGGCCCGCACTCTGCAACTGGGGTGGCGTGGGCCAGGCGGAACAAGGAAGCGGTCCTGGTACTCGACCAACGCAGTCCATCAGAGTGGACTCAGGAATTGATCCGGCTGAAAGAAGATGCGACACTGAGATCGCGGTTGGCTTTGGAGGCCGGGAAAGCGCACAAGAAGTACTTTGACTATCACCAAATTCGAACTGTGTTTCAACAATTTTTAGGTGCATTGAAGTAAATTTGAGACATGAAAAACCGGAGATTGTTAGTGACTGGTTCAGCCGGTCTGATTGGTTCAGAAGTTTGCATGTATTTCGCTTCCAAGGGCTGGGAGATTCACGGGCTGGACAATAACCAGCGTTTGGTGTTCTTTGGACCGGCCGGCGATACACTTTGGAACCGCGACCGGTTGGCGAAAGCAATCCCTGGTTACAAGCATCATGAACTGGATATCCGTGACAGGGCGGCCATTCTAAGTCTGGTCAATGAAGTGAAGCCGCATGCAATCGTTCACACGGCAGCGCAACCCAGTCATGACCGGGCTGCCTCCATTCCATTTGAAGATTTCGACACCAATGCCGTAGGGACGTTGAATATGTTGGAAGCCACACGGCGATACAGTGTTTCTGTACCCTTCGTTCACTTGTCAACCAACAAGGTTTACGGAGATGCGCCCAACGAGATTGCACTCAGCGAGCAGGAAACCCGTTGGGAGTATGCAGATGCAACTTATATGAACGGAATCCCGGAATCCTTCCGCATCGACCAGAGCAAACACAGCCTGTTTGGGGCTTCAAAGGTTGCGGCCGATGTAATGGTGCAGGAGTATGGTCGGTATTTTGATATGCCCACAGCGTGCCTGCGTGGTGGATGCCTGACAGGTCCCAATCACTCAGGCGTTGAATTGCATGGTTTCCTCAGTTACCTGATCAAGTGTAACCTTGAAGGCAAGCAATACACCATTTTTGGTTATAAGGGCAAGCAGGTTCGTGACAATATCCACTCAGCCGACGTGGCAGCCTTTATCGAAGCATTCATTGAAGCTCCAAGAGTGGCTGAAGTCTACAATATCGGTGGCGGCAAAGACAATTCGATTTCCATTCTCGAGGCTTTTGCGTTGATAGAGCGCATCAGTGGTAAAAAGATGTTGTACACCTATTCGGATCAATCAAGAATTGGAGACCACATCTGTTACTACTCGGATCTCTCCAAGATGAAATCGCACTACTCGGGCTGGGACATCACGAAAGATCTTGCGACAACGTTTCAGGAGATTTATGAGGCGTGGCTTAATCGCAAGGCGCAATAGGAAATCGTTCGGTCTGAAACCTAGTGTGAGCAAGCTTGAATACATTACATTTCGACGACTGTCTTTCAAGATTCAATTTCTTACTTATCTGTAATGCCCGAGCATAATCCAGTGATATTACCGATAGCAGCCATCATTGCTACTCGAAATCGCCATGTTTTGCTTCGGGAGACCTTGTTGTCACTTTTTATGCAGACACATCTTCCTGCCCATGTCATAATTGTTGATGCGTCAGAGCAATCTGACACAGAAGACATGTTGAAGGGCTTGAGTTGGGGAGACGTATTGCTAAATTACCGACGGTCCACAATTGCCGGTGCTGCAGCACAACGCAATGAAGGACTTGCACTCGCTCCACCCGACGTGCACGTGTTGTTCATGGATGACGATATTGAGTTGGATCAAGCTTGCATACGAGGACTCTGGACTGCGCTAAGCACCGATAGGTTTGTTGGCATTGCTGTTTCGATGATCAAGAACCAGCGGTATCAGCAACCGGGCCTTGCGAGTCGATGGATGTTCAAGGTTATGAATGGAAAGGCTGAGCGATCATATGCAGGCAAGTGCATTGGACCTGCGATCAATTTGTTGCCTGAAGACAGTGAAACTCTGCCGGAGGTTGTGCCGGTAGAATGGGCCAATACTACCTGTACCTTGTACCGGCGACATGCCTTGCCAGTGCCGGCCTTTCCACCGAATTTCAAGGGTTACTCACTCATGGAAGACCTTTATTTGTCGCTAACGATTGCGAAGGATTGGAAATTGGTCAATGCGAGGACTGCCCGGATTTACCACAATA
The DNA here is from genome assembly GCA_019694905.1 of Cyclobacteriaceae bacterium. Taxonomy (GTDB): domain Bacteria; phylum Bacteroidota; class Bacteroidia; order Cytophagales; family Cyclobacteriaceae; genus ELB16-189. The sequence continues at coordinate 2,605 of JAIBBB010000144.1, read as the reverse complement.
GTCAGGGCGGAGTACACAAGCAAAATTTCTTCAGACTTTCCAGAATGCAATTGGTAAACCGACATTTTATCATGACTCATGTGCTTGGGCGGTCAGGGTTAAAGGATTTGGCCAAGCTGGCCCTTTGGCAGTGCTTTGGATTATTGACGCTATTCACGGGCTTGAGCCGGATTCGCATGGTGCCCGTTTATGTAGCAGCGAATTTGAGCGGGGTGGTGCAACTGCTCAAAGGTAAAGGCGTGGAGTAACTGAACCTTTATCAACGTTTCACGAAGACACACCGTCTCCTTTATGAAAGCAAATCGAATTGTATGGTTTTTATATCTTTGAAGTTGATCAACGCATCCTAAAGAGAATTCCCGGCATCCTTCCTCGCCTCACATCTATTTCTCAATCACAATGACGCCAATCTACCTCAGCAATTACCTCGCATCGTATCAAAATACAGCGGAAATCAATGACCGGGTTTTTACCGAGTTCACTGCCAATACTGACCAGATCGACTATTTGAAAGCACATCGGGATTTTGTGGAAATGAACAAATTGGGTTTTGGCGACAGGGCATTTCACTTCATGTGGTATCTGATCCTGAAATCCCTGGGTGCTGAGAAAAAGCAAGTCGATGCGCTGGAGATCGGCGTGTTCAAAGGTCAGGTGATATCATTGTGGGCACTCATCTCAAAAAATGAGTCTTTAGAAGTCAATTTGAGTGGAATCACACCTTTGGAAGGAAATCCTTCCTATAAGAATAAGCTGCTTAACAAGATCTTTTCAATTTTCTCAGCCAAATACCGCGAAGACAAAGCTGCTGGCAATTTCTATGACGATGTGAACTACCTGACCCTTATTCAGTCACTTTTTACCAGGTTCAACCTTGACTTTGGCAAGGTTTCATTGCACAAGGGGTATTCAAATGCACCTGAGATTCTTGAAAGGACAAAGGACTCCATGTATGACTTGATCTATGTCGACGGCGACCATAGTTATAACGGGGCTCTCTTTGATTTGCAACATTATGGCCCAAAGATACGGTTGAATGGTCTGTTGGTTGTTGACGATGCTTCATGCAATATTCCGGGCACGGTTTTCTGGAAGGGTCATCAATCTGTATCTGATGCCTGCAATTCGATTGATGCAACAAAGTTTGCGAACGTTCTCAACGTGGGTCACAACCGCGTTTTCAGAAGAATTGCCTGAATGGCTTCCCTGGTTAAGGTATATCTTTTCACTTACAAGCGCCATGGCCTGCTACCGCGGGCCTTGAATAGCCTGCTTAATCAGACATTCAAGGACTGGTCATGCGAATTGCATAATGATTGTCCGGGTGACAAGTTTCCTGAACAACTTGTAAATCAAGCGTGTGATAGTCGCGTCACGATTGTCAATCATGAAACTAACCTGGGTGCTACGGCCTCCTTTAATCTGGCATTTCACCCGGTGCCAGAAAAATATGTGACATTATTGGAGGATGATAATTGGTGGGAACCCAACTTCCTCGCTGAAATGGTGAAGGCAATGGAGTCTAATCCTGGAGTTTCAGTGAGTTGGTCAAATATGAAGTGCTGGAAGGAGGATAGTTTGGGGCAGTGGACGGATACAGGTACTACTATTAACCCAAACATCATAGAGCCCACGATTACTTACCCTCACCTGGTTGAAAGGCAAATGCACGGGGCTGTCCACTCCAACGGTGCAATGTTGGTGAGAACGACTAACATTGGACATTATACTATTCCACCGACCACCTGGTTTGATTTTGTGGAGAGCGTGCGCGAAAGAGTATTTGATTATCCAATCATGTTTGTTAATCAAGTGTTGGCCAATTTTTCTTTAACGATACAAACCAGTCGAACCAAAGACCTCTCTGCATGGAACGCCTGGCAGATAATGCTCTGCGGGAGCTACATAAGTTCTAGCCGATGGGAGAGAGATAAGATTCGGTCATTCTGGCTTCAGGAAGGCAAGGTTAAGTATAGCCATCACTACGTGCTTGCTGCCTGCTTTTATCCTGGAGTCAGGAGAGTTATCCGCTATGCTCCATTGAAGGCCTGGATCTTTTGTGTTCTTTACTACGGAAAGCACTTTCGTTTGCTGCTCCGTACGATAAAGAAAGTTCGTCATAACCCTGCACTGAAGGACTTTATTGATCAGAATACAAGATTGAACCTGAACAAATCCTATGGCTAGTTTGGATAAAAGTTCTGACTGCAAAAAAGCTAAATTAAACGATTACAGGAGCTGGATTTTTTGAGAGGTATTGCGATTGGTCTGGTGTTGTTGAGACACCAACAGCTAATACGTTTTACTACCAATATGGGCTGGATAGGCGTGGACTTGTTTTTTGTTCTCAGTGGCTTTCTGGTTTCAGGCCTTCTATTTGGAGAATTCAATAAGTACGGCACAATTTCTCCTGGTCGTTTTCTTGTCAGACGTGGATTTAAGATCTATCCCATTTATTACCTGTTCTACATACCTTATTTCGTGCTCTTTTTGTTGAAGGGTTTTGAGATTGAATGGGGACGTATGGCAGCTGACTTCACTTTCACCCAAAACTACTTTTGGGGTTGGGGCTATGCTTATCCGGCTAGTTGGTCACTGGCAGTTG
>JAIBBB010000373.1 GCA_019694905.1 Cyclobacteriaceae bacterium | reverse complement strand
ATTCACATACAAATCAAGGGCATTGGGAACCTCAATGGGGAATGCAATTCGTTTGTTCTCCCACCTCAGATAGGCCACCGCCGAGTTCAGATGGCGATCGTCGAAACCATAGGTCAGCCATTCCATATAGGCACTCTCTTCCGGTGTAGCTTCCACGCGCAGTACGTCTTCTGAAGGATCATAATAGTACACGCCCCAACTGGTGGAGTTTTTTGAGAAGATCCACGTCCAGGGTTTGTCCTTCTCCAGTTGGAGCATCAAACCGTACGTGCCGGCCTTCAGGTCCTTGCCATTGATTTTCACATCATGAGATATCGAGAAAGTGGTAATCTCGTTGGAACCCGCCCGCCACGGTGATGCAACGGAGGTGCCATAGCCGTCGGGGTCTTTCAATCCATAGTGAACGAGTTCGCCCCAGATATGGCCCTTGCGGTCTTCGCCCGTTGGGCTGTGCACATCGGGACCGCGGTATGTGATCGTGGCGGTGACCAACCCGATGGACTGGCTGACCACCGATTTCTGATTGTCTGCATTGGGTGGTGCGGTGAGGGTGATCGTCTGAGCACTGGTTGTCAGTGCCATGCAGAACAGAAGCAAAACCTGGAGCAAGTGGGCTTTCATTGGGTGGGGTTTATACAGTAAGAACGTCTAAAAATGGCGCTTGTGCAATAGTGTTGCGGGTTGGGGCACGTAACATTCGTTCCCGATGATCTAACCCACGCTGACAAGATTTGCGCAATGAACCTCAAGAACAAAGCGCTCCTAGGGATCTCCATACTGGCATTTATAGCAGCTACCTGGTGGAAAGCGGCTTCAGACCGGCCCGCCGTCAGTTTGGCCAGTCAGGCAGAGCTGATCAATGTCATGGGGCAGGAAGTCAGCTTGTCTGACTTCAAAGGAAAGGTCGTTTTCATCAACAACTGGGCAAGTTGGTGTCCGCCTTGCGTGGCAGAAATGGCATCGATACAGAGGCTCAGTGAGAGCCTGGCTGGCCAGGGCGTTGCCTTTGTTATGGTATCTTATGACAAAGACCATGACAAGGCTATTGACTTCATGAAAAGGCGAGGGTACAACCTGCCAGTCTATTTTCCCGGAGACCAATACCCGTTTCCTACCGATGCAATTCCTTCAACCATTGTGCTTGACGCCCAGGGTGGGAGGGTGCTTGCTTATGAGGGTATGCGGGACTATACGGACCCCGGGATTGTGTCTTTTCTCCGGGCGGCAACTGCCGGAATTCCAGTGAAGTGACGAGCAGCAAGTGGCTGTGTGACAAATGTCCCCAACCATGGTATTTGAGGATTGCATATTTGTACAAAAATGAAAGGGATGAAATATATTATTGTCGGCGCTGTCGCAGGCGGCGCCAGTACAGCGGCCAGACTCCGCCGCATGGACGAACAGTCACAGATTATCATGTTTGAAAAGGGTGAGTTCATTTCATACGCCAACTGTGGGTTACCTTATTATATAGGAGAGGTCATTCGCGACCGGAATGCGCTGTTTGTGCAGACGGCAGCGAACTTTCGCAAACGCTTCAATATTGATGTGCGTGTGAAATCTGAAGTGACGGGTATCGACCGGGAAAGAAAGACCGTGACAGTGCACAACCACCTGACCGGTGAGACCTACAAGGAATCGTATGACAAGTTGGTGCTCTCACCGGGTGCTGACCCTGTACGTCCACCGTTGCCGGGCATTGACCTTGAAGGAATTTTCACTTTACGAAATGTGCCCGACACGGATCGCATCAAAGAATACGCCAGGCAGCACCTGGGTGGTCATGCGGTAGTGGTGGGAGCAGGCTTCATCGGGCTTGAGATGGCTGAAAATCTGCATCACCTGGGGCTTGACGTCACCATCGTTGAAATGAGTGGCCAGATTCTGGCCCCTGTTGACAAGCCTATTGCTGCCATTGTTCAACAGCATATCCGTACGAAGGGTGTCGATCTTCGCTTGCATACCAGTGTGACGCGTTTTGAACGTCGCAATGAACGACTCGAGGTTCATCTGAGTACCGATGAATTGATTTCTGCCGACCTGGTTATTCTGAGCATTGGAGTCCGACCGGATACACGACTGGCCGTGCAGGCCGGGCTTCAGCTCGGCAAAGCCAAAGGGATTTTTGTCAACGAATACCTGCAGACTTCAGACCCGGACATCTATGCCGTGGGTGATGCCATTGAGTTTGCGAACCCGATCACCTCGCAATCGATGAATACCTTTCTGGCGGGTCCTGCCAACAAGCAAGGTAGGATTTGTGCTAACAACATTGTCAATGGCAACAGTGATCAGTACCACGGCGCAATCAATACTGCCATTGTGAAGGTCTTTGATATGACGGTCGCTACGGCGGGCACAGCGGCAAAGCACCTGAAGGCCGCAGGCATTCCGCACGTGGTCTCTACCACCCACAGCGGTTCGCATGCCTCCTACTATCCGGGTGCGCAGCAGATGCACATTCAGATTGCGTTTTCTCCTGTGGATGGCACCTTGCTCAGCGCCCAGATTGCCGGCTATGACGGCGTAGACAAGCGCATTGAGATGTTCTCATCAGTCATTGGTAGAAAGAGCGACGTTTTTGAGTTGACGGAGATTGAACACGCCTATGCGCCGCCGTTTTCCAGTGCCAAGGACCCGGTTAATATTGCCGGATTTGTCGCGGAAAACATTCTGAAAGAGAAGATGTCTCCCTTCTACGCTGAGGAAATTGAGCGCCTTCCTGCAGATGCACTGCTCATCGATGTCAGGAGTGAGAAAGAGTACTTCGCAGGGAGTATTCCAAATGCGGTGAACATACCGGTGGACAATCTTCGTGGGCTCTTGCATACCTTGCCCACAAACAGACCCTTGTATGTATTCTGTCAGGTAGGGCAGCGTGGGTATCTCGCGCAGGTGATTTTGAATCAACACGGGTTCACCAATGTGAAGAACCTTTCTGGGGGGTATTACACGTGGCATGCCTGTGAGGCTGAATGCCGGCGTGAGGCCGTAATGGCCTAGTGTTTGTCAGGACAGTCACCTTATTCTCCCAGTGCCACCAG
>JAIBBB010000143.1 GCA_019694905.1 Cyclobacteriaceae bacterium | reverse complement strand
ACATGACCCTGAACCACATGGCCATCAAATCTTCCATGCGCAGGCATGGAACGCTCCAGGTTCACCTTGCGCCCTACCTGCCATTGCCGCAGACCGGTCTTGTCCAACGTCTCCTGAACAGCAACAACCGAATGCGTGTTGCTCACAACTTTAACAACCGTCAGACAGACGCCGTCGTGAGCAAGACTTTGATCGACCTTCAACTGCGAACTGATGGGACTGGAAACTTCAAAGATGACATTTGTACCATCGTTTCTTATTGAACTGATTTGTCCAAGTGATTCAATAATTCCCGTGAACATGTTGTGATGTTAAGACACAGCCAATCCGGCTGCAGGTTGGTTTGTTACAAGAAATCAATGTCCATACTAAGCGGGTACCGCATAAGGTACTGGAGCGCCTCCTGAACAGTGAGCCCTTCAAACAAAACCCGGTACAAAGTATCGGTTATCAGGGCGCGCACTTTATAATGGTCGGCACATTTCTTCATGATCTTGACCGTATTCACACCCTCCGCTACCTCTTCCATGTCGGCAAGAATCTCTGTCAGAGATTCCCCTTTGGCCAAACGGTACCCTACCGTAAAATTCCGGCTATTGGGGCTATTACATGTGGTGACAAGGTCGCCAATACCTGCTGTGCCCAGAAATGCCTTGGTATTGCCGCCCAGCGCCCTTCCCAGGTAGACCATTTCAACAGCACCTCTGCTCACCAGTAACCCCTTGGCATTTTCACCATATCCCAGTCCCGACAGCGCACCCGAGGCAATGGCAATGATATTCTTCAGCACACCCGCCAGTTCAACGCCCACGAGGTCATTGTTCTCGTACACCATGAAGCGCTCATTGCGAAGCAGCTTTTTGCCCATCTGAATAACCTCCTGAAACGGACTCGCCACCACCGTTGCGCCAATCTGACGCTCTGCGAGTTCGCGCGCCAGATTCGGTCCTGCCAGACAACCTTGCCGTATGGCAACACTTTCTTCTGCCACCACTTCACTCATGGTCTTGACAGCACGGCGGTCAAGAAACTGAACAGTCTCCAGTGTTTCTCCCTTCGGCAATTGAACATCGAGGCCTTTTGTGCCGTGAATCAACATGTGATATGGCTGCAAATGCGGCGCCAGGCGCTTCATCATTGACCGAAAATGCATAGAAGGCACAATGGGAAAGATCACATCACAACTCTCCGCCAACCACTTCAAATCGTCGGTGGGCTGGATGTTGGCCTCCATTCGCTGGCCTCTGTTCTCCCTGGTATCCCGAATGGTTCGGACTACATTTTCGTCCCGGGCAAAAAGAATGACGTCTCTGTTCAGTGCGAGGATGTTTGCTATGGCAGTACCAAAATTGCCAGCGCCAATTACTCCAACGGGCTTATCCGATGAACTTTTCGAGGTCATAGCCCACGAGTCGGTTGTGATAATAGTACAGGGTCGTGAGGTCTTGTGTGATGATGTTGCCCTTCTTGTTTCTTAACAACGGACGCTTGAGATGAAATATCCCTACATTCTCTATACCGCGTCGGATCACAACGTCTGCGTCACCCTTCAAATGAGTGGCGTGATATACTTTGTTCTCGTCCTTCATCTCATAGATCCTTTTCCGAAGCTTTTTGAATTCGCTGCGGAATTCCTCATAGTTGATTTCCAGCTCCTCCTCAGGTAAACGAAGCAATCCAAACAGGTCCAGTTTAGGATGACGTTTGACCCACATTTCAAAAGCGAGAAATGCCACGAGATGGCTGGCAAAAATCCGGTTAATGCGGTGATACTCACCAACGATTTTTGCCGCCAGCATGCGCGCATACTGGTCGTCCCGTTGTTCATCCACCGTTACTTCACCATTGCTCACAAAATAATCGCGAGGATTGATAACACGTCCCTGAGGATCAAGGCTCTCACCCGCTTCGTTGACGTGGTTGCCCATGATATCAAGCGGTGACCCGATGGAAACTGATATATTGGATCCCTTGGTAAAGAACTTGAACAGAAACTTGATCATCTGCAGGCTTCCGTATTTGTCCTGCTCGGGCAAGTACCGGTCCTGGCCCTTCGAATGCAAATAATCTTCAATGAGATCAGGCGCCTCCAGGACAAAATGGTAGTTCAACGTGACGGGTACAATAAAAATCTTGCGCACCTTTTCATCGGTCTTCTCTTCCAGGTAAAGATTGCGTTGCGCTTCTATCGCAGTTCCCAGCAAGCCAAGTTTCAACTGCTTTTCAATCATCCCGGAGCGAGAGCGTGTTCCACCGGGAAAGAACAAACTATGCGCGCCATTCTGCAAGGCGAGCATCGAATAGGTCTCCAGTGTGACCAGATAGGGTACGTTCTTCTTCCTTCGGTCAACCTTGTAGGCGCCAAGGCTGTTCATGAAGTAGGCAAAGATCTTGATGTTAAAAAGATTGAGCCCAGCACCATAGATAAAGGCAGGCAGCCCAAGCGAATGAATCACCCATCCGATGAGGATCGAGTCGAGGTTGCTGAAGTGAGTCGGCACCATCACCACCGTTCCCTGCCTGGCCATGTTGCGAAGCATTTTCACTTTGCCAACTATGTGAATCTTGACGCGGAGTGTGTATCGGTTACTGAAAAAGGCACCAAATCGCTTCACGCGGGCGCCATTCAGGAGGCGGGCAAACCAAAACTGTGTAATTGATCGGGCAAACCGATACGAACTGGGCTTGAAATTGCCAGCTATTTCGTGGGCATAGCGATCCACAATGCGATGCAGCAATTCATCTTCCTTGGTGCTATTGTTATCCGGGTGTGCACTCAGTGCAACAAGTTCATGCTTGATTTGAGTCCAGAATTGCGACTCATCGGGAGGATCAACACGCCACCGGTTTCGCTTCATGCGATTCTGTTCCCGATAAACCGTTGCTTCCAGTTCGTCGATGATGGCCTTACGGGAGGTGCGCTGGCTCTTGATCCGTTCGATGGATTTGACAATCACCTGCTCCAGAAATTCCTTGCGGTTTCTGCTTAGCTGGTAAACAGGCCAATCCGGAATACTGTCCAGAATTGGCTCGTATTTCTTGTTCTTGTTTTTCTTTTCTTCTATGATCTCCATCTGAAGCAGAACAGCCCGCAAAACTAACCAATATTACGAATTAATGTGGTGGTAACCATGACCCGGGCGCTTGTCCTTTAGGCTCGCCCTGCGCATCTTTGGAGCCTTATCAAGTACACATGCCCAAAGTTCTGATCATTGAAGACGAAGCAGCCATCCGCTCCGTGTTAAAGGATATTCTCAAGGACCAAAAAGAACTGAACCTGGAGGTCGATGAAGCCAAAGACGGGAACGAAGCGCTGAAGATGCTTGAATCCACGCACTATGACGTGGCCTTTTGTGACCTCAAGATGCCCAAGACCGACGGCATGGAGGTACTTCAACGATCCAATGAACTGGGACTGGGCACCACATTTATCATGATTTCGGCCCATGGGTCCGCAGAAACTGCTGTTGACGCGGTGCGGCTGGGCGCATACGACTTCCTACAGAAGCCGCCGGATCTGAACCGGTTGCTGATCACCCTGCGCAATGCACTGGACAGAAACAACCTGGTCAAGGAGTCTCGCACACTCAGGAAGAAGGTAAGTCGTAAGTACGAAATGGCCGGGCAATCACCTGCCCTGACGATGGTCAAGGAGATGATTGAGCGCGTGGCCCCAACGGATGCTCGTGTAATGATATTGGGCCCCAACGGTTCGGGGAAAGAGTTGGTGGCAAGGGCTATCCATGAGCAGAGCAAGCGCAGCGAATCCCAATTTGTGGAAGTGAATTGTGCTGCTATCCCTTCAGAACTGATTGAGAGTGAACTATTCGGACACGAAAAGGGCAGCTTTACATCTGCTGTGAAGCAACGCATTGGGAAGTTTGAGCAAGCCGATGGTGGCACACTTTTTCTCGATGAGATCGGCGACATGAGTCTTGCTGCTCAGGCCAAGGTATTGCGCGCACTTCAAGAGAACCGTATTACGCGGGTTGGCGGGGAGAAGGATATTAAAGTGAATGTCAGGCTACTGGCCGCAACCAACAAAGATCTGACGGCCGAGATAAAGGCAAATCGATTCAGGGAAGACCTGTTTCACCGGTTAAGCGTCATCATTATCAAGGTGCCTTCGCTGCAGGAACGACTGGAAGACATACCTGTCCTTACAGAGAAATTCCTGGCAGACATCGCAGAAGAGTATGGCAATAAGCCCAAAGAAATAGTCAAAGAAGCAATGGAACTCCTTCAGCAAAGAGCCTGGACAGGCAACATCCGGGAACTGAGGAACGTCATTGAGCGACTGATCATCATGAGTGATGCGACCATCACCCCCAATGACGTCCAAAAATTCGCGTAGCGACTAGATACGCTTAGTCGCAGGGCGCTCCTTAACCTCCTTCTTGCTGTAGGTAGGGCAAGTGTACTGGCTGCAGGAAGCCAGGAGGCCAACAAGGGCAACAATAGCTACAATTTTCTTCATAGTCAGGGCTTTAGTAGTTCAAATGTAGGTTTCTTTCCTGCACTAAGCAAACTCAGCGGTCAAAAAGTAACGTTCGTCGCCTAAAACGACTGCTCGACCAGCAGGCTGCACCCTCTGGCGTCACTATTGTCAATTCGGCCAAGTACCTCAAAAACACCATCTTGACCGAACCTACCTATATCCTGGGTTTCAATGAAGGCAATGGAGTGCAAATTTACCAGATCAATCACATTTATTCCGCCCGGACGGCCTGTGGCTGCCTGGGAAAGCGGATCACTGAGCTCTCTGAGCAGGATTTTCATCGTTGGCGCGGGTCGAAAAAGGCCTGGCTGGGTGGCATAGGCCTGGCTCAGTAGCTCCGTCATTCCGTACTCAGACAATACCGACCTGAGATTCAGTTTCTCACACAGTATGGCATGAAGTTCTTCCCGTACAATTTCCTTCCTACGTCCCTTCATTCCTCCCGTTTCCATCACGAGACAGTCGCTCAGGTCAATTCCCGATCCTTCAGCGAGGTCAAGCAAGGCAAAGGATACGCCGATGATTAGTATCTTCCTGTCAGCCTGCTTCCGGCATGCCTCGACCGCGCTCAGGAAGGCTGCCTGATTGTGAAGGTGGAACCCGCTCAAATCAGATCCGCTGATGCGGATAAAATGGGTTACCATATCCACCAGGGAAGATCCTGAACGATCCGCATAAGAAGGCAACAAGGCCAGGATATGGTACTGGGTCAAAGAACCGAATACCGTTTCAAAATGCCTCGTTGCCATTTCATGATAGCGATCCAGGCTATCGATCGCGTGCATGGATTGTACCATCCCTGTTGTACCTGAACTTCTGAAAGTTGTTTCCGGAACCCAGGAACCAGATTGAATGAGGTGGGACCTGAAGAATGAGATCGGCAGGAAGGGCACTTCGCCAATTGAATTGACTCTCACCGGGTCGATGCGCCGCTTGTGCAGGAAGGTTTGGTAGAGCAAATTGGAAGCCGCCTGAAAGCGGAAGACTTCCAAAGTAATATTGTCAAAATTACTTTCGTTAACTTTGTCAAGCAGTGGTCTGAGCGTGCGGATAGATGTCAATGGCAGGTCAATGCTGAAAGCCCAAAATTAGAAATGAAATCGATTCGGCCGGCACTTTGGATTCTGATGGCATCAGCCCTGGCAGGTGGTTGTTTCACCCCTCCCACTTTCCCGGTGGTTCCATTGATTGAATTTGATAAGGTTGAATTTCAGGACGTCAAAGATCCCAGCGCTTCCGACACGCTTACGTTGTCGATCAAGTTCAAGGATGGTGATGGCGATTTGGGTATTGACCAAAGTGAGACGGAACCACCTTTTCACGACAGAACCTACTTCATAGAATCGGGTAACAACCTCATAACCTATGAAACCAAACGCACGGTTGCCGGGTATGACAGTCTTCCGAATTTTGTCACACCTTACAACTGTCTCTCATGGGATGTCATTGCTAAAGACACCACCGTCTCGAGGATTCTCTTTGCTGCAGATCCAGGCGACCGGACTGTCTTAAGGAAAGGAAAATACGTGCCACGCACCACGGATACCTTATACTACCAACTCAACCCATACCGGAACAATATGGTGGTTGAGATGCTCGTGAAGAATGCCGACGGCTCTTTTAAACCTTTCGATGTAACGGGCATTTTCAAGTACCCTAACTGCCTTGCCGATCTGTTTAGCGGGCGTTTCCCCATTCTAGCGAAAGACCTAAGCCAGAAGTCGCCACTGGAGGGCACCATTCACTACAAGATGCAATCAGCGGCTTTCACACTATTCTTCAGCATCAAGGTTTTGAAGATCCGCGTATATATCTATGATCGCGCTTTCCACAAGAGCAATGTGATTGAAACACCTGAATTCACGCTTCAATCGATCAAAAAATAGAGCCAGCGTACAAGGCTTCATCCTGCCCTTTAGTGACACAGACATAAAAAAGCCCACCTTCGCTTTCACAAAGGTGGGCTCTGTCGGGGTAGCAGGATTCGAACCTGCGACCCCCTGGTCCCAAACCAGGTGCGCTAACCGGACTGCGCTACACCCCGAACAAGAAGATTCTTTCAAGACCGATGAACCTTTACGGGATCACCACGGTCTGTGATGAATCAGTGATCCCGGCTGGACTCGAACCAGCAACCTACTGCTTAGAAGGCAGTTGCTCTATCCATTGAGCTACGAGACCGGCCGTTTCGCTCCCGGCCCCGAAACAACGGTGCCACGGCGGAGAGGGGGGGATTCGAACCCCCGGTACAGTTTAACCCGTACGACAGTTTAGCAAACTGTTGGTTTCAGCCACTCACCCACCTCTCCGGATAAGTTTAAACGCTGAAAAGTGTGCAAATATAAAGGTCGAAGAGGTTCGTTGGGAATAGTCCATCGATTTTTTAGTCAGGAGGCCCAACATGTGCACGCCGTACCCGAAAACTGTATTTTTGCAGGATGTCGTTTTTCAGAGAACCCGGCTGGTTTGAATGGCTTGTCATGGTGGGCTTCGTTGTTAGCTATGTCCTCTATTTGAGTCGCATTTACCGCATCGGCCAAAGGCTGAGGAGCAGCGCAAGCTCAGTCTGGTTGAAGGCACCATTTCGTGTGCTTGCATTTATCTTGCTCATCGTCGCCCTGCTGGGGCCCACATTTGGGGAATCACGCAAGGAGATCAAATCCGTAGGCAAAGACATTATTTTCTGTGTCGATCTTTCCCGGTCCATGGATGGTTTTGATATCCAACCCAGCCGGCTTGAGAAGGTAAAATTTGAGATGAAGCGGATCGTGGATGCATTTGCTTCCGACCGGCTGGGAATCGTCATCTATTCCTCAGAGGCATTCATGCAGTGTCCATTGACCTTCGATCAGAATGCGCTTAATCTTTTCATTGAGACGATGAACACCGGGTTGGTACCGGCAACCGGTACGGACTTCGGGCCGCCCTTGAGCATGGCACTGAAGAAACTCACGGAGGAAGACAAAGGCACAACCAATCAAAAGTCCAAGATCATCATTCTGATCAGTGATGGAGAAGACTTCGGCGAAGACACGCAGGATATCCTGTCCGAGATAGAGGAAAAGAACATCCGGCTGTTTACCCTGGGGGTAGGCACCGCCAAAGGCAGCCCGATCAATGGCCCAAGAGGTTACCGAACGGACGAAAGTGGTAACACCATCATCACCAGGCTCAATGCAGCATCCATGAAGGATCTGGCATCGAAAACCGATGGGCAGTATTTTGAAATCAATGAAGGGCAAAACGATGTCGCCAAACTCATCAACACGATCGGCAAGATTGAAGGCGAACTGAGAGACACCAAGTTTGTTGATGCCTCAGCCAATCGCTACTTTTATTTCCTACTGGGTGCACTTGTGCTTCTGGTGTTTGACGCGCTTATTAATGTCCGGACTGTTGTTGTATAATCATGCGTCTGCTTATAGCCATTTTGCTTACAATTTCACTGATTGATCTTACAAAGATCAGCAGAATAAATGCTGTGAAGTCTGAGGCGCGGCGTGCCTATGAATCAGGTGATTTCAAACTCGCTGCCGAGCGCTACCGCTTCCTGGTTGACTCGATGCAAGTAAGAGAGGAAGAAGCGATCATAAACCTGGCGCACGCTTATTTCCATCTGAACGATACCATGCAGGCCATGCAGCGATATCAGCAGGTATTACAGACGACCAAACCGTCACTCAGGTCAGCTGCTTTGCAACAGATGGGTGTAATTAGCAATCGCAGCGGAAAAAGTGAAGAGGCCCTGAAACTACTCAAGCAGGCCTTGAAGGAGGACCCGGCCAATGATAACGCGCGTTACAATTATGAGATGATCAAACGCAAGCTGGAGCAGCAGAAGCAGAAAGAACAGGAACAACAAAAGGATCAGAAGCAGGATAAGAAGGAGAACGAAGAGCAGCAGAAGAAGGATCAGAAAGAGCAGGAAAAGAAGAAGGAACAGGAGAAGAAAGACGATCAGAAGAAAGATCAGAAGAAGGACGAAAAGAAGGATGAGTCCAGTCAAAAAAAGGACGAGCAAAAGGAGAAAAAGGACGGCAAAGAAAAGGATGACCAGGAACAAAAGGACGAGGAGCAGAAGAAGAACGAAAAGCCTGACGAGCAAAAGTTACCCCCTTCTGTGAGGGAGAAGCTGAAGGACATGCAGATGAGCGAAGAAAAAGCGCGCATGATTCTGGAGGCGATGAAGAATCAGGAAACACAGTACTGGCAGCAGAACAAACGCAAGGCGACGAAGCAACGACCGCGCAACAAGCCCGACTGGTAAGAAAGCAAAAAGAACAACTATGAAAGAGGTATACATCGTTTCGATCGCACGGACTCCCATCGGCAGTTTCGGAGGTTCACTGGCTGCGCTTAATGCAGTTCAACTTGGTGGGCGCGCAGTGCAGGCGGCCGTGGAAAGAGCGAAACTGGATCCAAGAAGCATCCATGAGCTCTACATCGGAAATGTCATTGGTGCAGGCCTGGGGCAGGCACCTGCAACGCAGGTAGCTGCGGCAGCCGGCCTTGGCTTTGATATTCCGTGCACGATTGTCAATAAGGTGTGTGCCTCCGGAATGAAAGCCATTATGCTCGGAGCCCAGTCTATTGAACTGGGGCAAAATGATGTCGTTGTTGCGGGCGGTACAGAGAGCATGTCCAACATCCCCTACTATCTCCCCAAGGCACGGTTTGGCTACCGCTATGGAAATGGAGAAGTGCTGGACGGATTGTCTCACGATGGGTTGACCGATGCTTATCAGCATTGCGCGATGGGAGTTTGTGCCGACCAGACGGCAAAGGAGATGAGTCTAAGCCGACAGGAACAGGACCAATACGCCATACAATCGTATCAGCGTGCGGCCTCTGCCTGGGCTGAAGGCAGATTCAATATGGAAGTGATTCCCGTGGAGATCACTGGTCGAAAAGGTGAAGTTACCGTTGTGAAGGAAGATGAGGAATACAAGCAGGTCAACTTCGACAAGATTCCTGGTCTCAAGGCTGCCTTCTCCAAAGACGGGACCGTCACTGCTGCCAACGCTTCTTCAATCAACGATGGTGCTGCAGCAGTTGTATTGATGTCAGGCAAAAGGATGAAAGAGTTAGGACTGGAGCCACTGGCACGGGTCGCGGGATACGCGGATGCGGCCCGGGAGCCCATGTGGTTTACTACTGCACCTTCCCTGGCCATTCCGCGTGCCATTCAACGTGCAGGTATACAAGCGAATCAAGTTGACTACTTTGAAATAAATGAAGCTTTTGCTGCAGTGGCTCTCGCCAACGCAAAAACACTGAACATTCCTCTGGACCGCCTGAACGTGAATGGTGGTGCAGTAGCACTGGGTCATCCCCTTGGCGCGTCAGGCGCTCGTATCACCATTACCCTGACGTCGGTGCTGAAGCAACAGAAGGCAAAGTATGGTGTGGCTGGCATTTGCAATGGTGGCGGCGGTGCCTCGGCCCTGGTTCTGGAGGCCTGCTGAGGCAACAACATTTTTACATGCATGTCGTTTTGAATCCATGAAAACGGCCATTCTTATTCTGCTTGGTTTGGCAATCTGCCTGACGGCTCTGGGCCAACTGCGGGTGGTAAAGTACTATGACCCTTCACGCAAGCAGCATGTTCAGGAAGACTATTACGTACTCGAGTCGGACCCCGAAACGTTGCAAGGGCCGTACAAGCGGTATTAC
>JAIBBB010000372.1 GCA_019694905.1 Cyclobacteriaceae bacterium | reverse complement strand
CCCGTTCTGCTACCTCAGCGGCCACAAGCTGGTGGAATTCACCGCCACCGAACGCACCTACTTCAAAAAATACGTCGACAACGGCGGCTTTGTCTTCGTCGACGACTGCAACCACGACATCGACGGTCTCTTCGCCAAGTCCTTCGAAACAGAAATGGAAAAAACCTTCGGCAGTGGAGCGCTGAAGAAGATTCCCAAAAGCCACCCGATCTATTCGAGCTTCTTCCACTTCGATGGCCCGCCCACCACGGCGCAGGAACTCAACGGCTGGGGCGACGACATCGTCCACGACTACCTGAAGGCGGTGGAAGTCAACGGCCGCATCGGCGTGCTGTACTCCAACAAGGACTACGGCTGTGAGTGGGACTACGACTACCGCAACAAAAGATTTTACAAGATTGACAACACCCGGTTCAGCGTCAACATCATCATGTATGCGCTGATGAGCTGAGCCGACATAACTGACTACCATGAGTGAATCCAACATCTCCCAACAGGCCCAGGCGCTGATCGCGCAGTTGAAATCCCTTCGCACAGAAATCGGCAAAGTGATTGTGGGGCAGGAAGACACCGTCGAGCAGTTGCTCATCACCTTCCTCGCCGGCGGCCACGGCCTCCTCGAAGGCGTGCCCGGGCTGGCGAAGACGCTGATGATCCGCACGCTGGCGGAAGCCATCGACCTGAAGTTCCGCCGCATTCAGTTCACACCCGACCTGATGCCGTCGGACATCGTCGGCACGGAGATCCTCGAGGAAGACCACACGACCGGCAAGCGGTTCTTCAAGTTCAACAAGGGCCCCATCTTCGCCAACATCGTCCTCGCCGACGAGATCAACCGCACGTCGCCGAAGACGCAGTCGGCGCTGCTCGAAGCCATGCAGGAGTTTTCGGTGACCTACGCCGGCAACACCTATCCGCTGGAGCGGCCGTTCTTCATCCTCGCCACACAGAACCCCATCGAGCAGGCAGGAACCTTCCCGCTGCCGGAAGCACAGCTCGACCGCTTCCTGTTGTACATCCGCATCGGCTACCCCACCGCCGCCGATGAGCAGCACATCCTGTCGCAGACCACCGGCACGCACAAGGCCACCATCAACAAAGTGATTGACGGCGAGATGATGCTGCGCGCGCAACAACTCGTGCGCGAGGTGCACATCAACGACGACCTCATCGGCGTGGTGAGCAAACTCATCCGCGCCACACGCCCGGCAGATACGGAGATCGCCTACGTGAAAGACTTCGTCCGCTGGGGCGCCGGCCCGCGCGCCGGCCAGGCGATGATCCTCACCGCCAAAGCACGCGCACTCCTCCACGGCCGCTACGCTGTGCTGCCCGAAGACATCCACAGCGTCGCCTACCCCGTGCTGCGCCACCGCATCCTCCTGAACTTCCGCGCTGAAGCCGACGGCATCACGCCGGACCAGGTCACCAAACATCTCCTGGAGCGACTCACCCGCTGACGTGAACGCCGCACTCAACACCCTGCTGCAACCAGAAGTCCTCAACACCGTCGAGGGACTTGAACTGATGGCGCGCATCACCGTGGAAGGCTTCATCAGCGGCGGCAACCGCAGCCTCACCATCGGCGCCGGCCAGGAGTTTAGCCAGTACCGCGCCTATGAACCCGGCGACGACCTGCGCCAGCTCGACTGGAAGATGTACGCACGCTCCGAACGGTATTATATCAAGCAGGCGGAAATCGAAACGAACATCACCGTGCGCTTTGTGCTCGACACCAGCCGCTCCATGGCGCACACCGAAAACAAGATGAGCAAGCTGCTGTATGCGAAGGTGCTCGCCGCAGCCCTCGCCTACCTCGCCCGCAAGCAGAGCGACCACTACGCACTCTACGCACTCAACTCAAAGGATCTGCGCGTAGTGCCCGCCGCCTTCGACCACCAGCAGTTCTTCCGCTTCCTCAACGAACTCGTGCGCACCGAGGCGCAGGGCCAGTGGCGGCCGGGCGCTGACCCCGAGAAACTCATCGGCAGACGCGGCAAAGACCTCATCATCTTCCTCACCGACCTCTACGATGCAGACGAAGACCTCCTCCAGTTCATCAGCCGCCTGAAGACCACGCGCAATGAAGTGATTGTCTTCCAGCTCATGGGCCGCGCCGAGCGACAATTCGACTACAACGACACCGTCACCTTCGAAGACCTCGAGACCGGCGCACGTGTGAAAGTCTCCACCGCCGAGCAGCGCGCCGCCTACCAGCAACGGATCGAAGGCTGGCTCACACGCTCCCGCGACCGGCTGCTGGAGAAAGGCATCACCTTCCAGCCCGTGTCGATGGCCGACCCCGCCGGCGAAGTGCTCGCCCATTTTCTTAACGTGCGCAAAAAATTACTCCGGTGATCACGTTCGCACATCCCGCCTACCTGTGGGGCCTCGCCGGACTCGCGATTCCTGTGGCCATCCACCTGCTCAGCCGGCGCGAAGGCAAAGTGGTGCTGGTCGGCAGTGTGCGGCACCTCGAACCTTCCGCCACCCGCCAGTTCCGCACGCTGAAGCTGAATGAAATGCTGCTGCTGCTGGTGCGATGCATACTTTATTCGCTGATCGTGCTCTGGTTCAGTGGCCCTGTCTTCACTGGCTGGCAGACGCGCACCCGCGCAGCGTGGGTGGAACCTTCCGTCGCCACCAGCCCATACACTACTTCGCTGCTTACACAACTCGATGGCCGGGGTTTCGAACGACAACCTTGGTCGCAGGCGTGGGATTCGCTCACTTACCCGGACGTGCTGAAAGAAATGTTGCTGCAGCCCGCAGACAGTGTCGTCGTCATCGCCCGGGGTAACGCCCGCCGGTTCAGCGGCCCACGCGCAGTGCTCCCTGCGCATGTGCAGTGGATCCATCCGCCACAGGATTCAGGTTCGCGTTTTGTCGTGCGGCCCATTGCTACTGCACGCGACAGTGTGCAGATCCGGGAAGGAATCACCAATGGCGAAAGAACACACTTCACTACCGAGATGCTCACTTTCACCAGTGCAGCGGCCAGGCTCAACAGCGCAAACGAGGTGAGTGTCCGCAATGCCGATACCCTGCGCATCCACATCGCCGCTGACGAAAAATATGCTGAAGAGGCGCGGCTC
>JAIBBB010000371.1 GCA_019694905.1 Cyclobacteriaceae bacterium | reverse complement strand
ATGTGATCTGCTCAATACCACTGCCATCATCATTCACCATAAACAGGTTGAACTCGAAACCACGTGAGCCCTTATGGTTCGAACTGAAGATGATCTTCTTGCCTGAAGGGTGGTAAAAGGGCGCCCAGTTGGCCTTGCCGAGTCGGGTAATCTGTTTCAAATCCGATCCATCCACATTGCAAGTGTAGATTTCCATGGCTGTTGGTGCTACCAGGCCTTGCTTGAGGTAATCCATGTACTCTTGCTTTTCTGCATCCGTGCGGGGTCGTGAGGCACGGAAGACCAGTTTGCGGCCATCAGGAGAAAAGAAAGCTCCGCCATCATAGCCAAGGTCATGCGTCACTTGCTTTACGTGCTTTCCGTTCAGGTCCATGGTATACAAATCAAGGTCGCCATTCCTGGTGGAAGTAAACACAATCTTGTCCTTCTTGGGTGAAAGGGTCGCTTCAGCATCGTAACCGGGCTCACTGGTCAGTTGTTTGACAATCTTTCCGTTAAGGTCAGCCACATAGATGTCATAGGTATCATAAATCGGCCACAAGTATTTGCCGCCTGGTTTGCGCTCCGGATCCTTTGGACAGTCTTTGCCGCCCTGATGAGTGGATGCATACAGTATGTGCTTGTTGTCCGGCATAAAGAATGCACAAGTGGTTCGTCCCTCTCCGGTGCTGATGAGAGGTGCCTTCTTCTTCAAATCGTTTGCAGACGCGTCAACATTCAAATAGAATATCTGGTCACACTGTAACCCCCATGCCTTATTATTGGACTGAAAACTGACCTGTCTGCTGTCAAAACTCCAATAGGCCTCTGCATTGTCTCCACCAAACGTCAATTGACGCAGGTTTCTCAAATGCACTTCTTCAGGATAGAGCAGGGAATCGGTCGCTGGTGGAATGGACTGACTGACCTGACTGGTCCTGAATGACACAAGCGAAACGGCGGCGAGAAGTGAAAGCGAAACAAGTCTGAGTAGCATGGTAAAAAAGGAGTGTTAATTGAAAACGTAAAAATGCAACTTATTTGGACTCTTCCTTGAGAGCCCGTCTGAGAATCTTGCCGACATTGGTCTTGGGTAGTTCAGAGCGGAACTCGAAATACCGGGGAACCTTGTAGTTGGTCATGTTGGAGTGACAATAGGATTTGAGTTCCTCAATGGTCAGAAACGGATCCTTGCGAACAATGAAAGCCTTGATCACTTCACCGGATTTCTCATCGGCCACTCCAATGGCTGCCACCTCCAGCACTTTCGGATGAGACGCAAGCACATTCTCAATTTCATTGGGGTACACATTGAATCCAGACACCTTGATCATGTCCTTCTTGCGATCTACAATTCGGAAGAATCCGTCCTCGTCCATGACACCTATGTCGCCTGTCCGGAACCAACCTCCCGGGAAAAAGACACCCTCATTATCTTTCTCCCAATAACCTTTCATCACCTGTGGTCCTCTTGCACAAATCTCACCGGTTTGTCCCTGTGCGAGCTGATTGCCATCGTCATCAAAGATGGCAACTTCCGTGCTGGGCATAGGAATACCGATAGTGCCCCTGCGATGACTACCATCGAGCGGATTGCAGCACAGCACCGGGGAAGTTTCACTTAGGCCATATCCCTCTATCAATGGCCTCCCGGTTACTTCCTCCCAGCGCTTTGCAACGGCATCCTGAACGGCCATGCCACCGCCGATGGCTCCGTGAAAAGCAGAGAAATCACAAGAAGCAAATTCCGGGTTGTTCAGCAGGCCATTGTACAAAGTGTTAACCCCTGTAAGAATGGTGAAGGGATACTTCTTCAGCTCTTTGACGAATCCTGGGATGTCCCGGGCATTGGTGATAAGTACATTCCTGACCCCGGCGTGCATCATCAGAATGCAATTCACGGACAACGCAAAGATGTGGTACATAGGAATGGCCGTATAGATAATCTCCTGTTTACCTTCAACCAGAAAAGGTTGAAACCAGTACCGGATCATCATGTTATGGCAAACAAAATTCCGATGCGTCAATTGGGCGCCTTTTGAAATCCCGGTCGTTCCCCCTGTGGATTGCAGTACAGCCACATCGTCCAGGTTAAAATGTGGTCGTGACCACTTCTTCCTCGCTCCGCGCGAAAGGGCATCCTTGAAAGAGATCGCTCCCTTCAAATGGTAGTCAGGAACCAGCTTCTTGACCCGCTTGACAACAAAATTCACAATGGTGCCCTTGACGAAACCGAGCAAATCTCCCATTTGAGTGACGATAATGTGCTTCGCAGGAACGTGCTCACGGATGGTTTCGAGGCTGTGGGCAAAATTGGCTACAATCACAATGGCAGAGATACCGGCATCCTTGAACTGATGCTCCAGCTCACGTGGTTGTAAAGGGGGTTGGTATTCACCACAACCAGGCCAGCTTTCAGGGAGCCAATGAAGGCGACAGGAAATTGGAGCAGGTTAGGCATCTGGATGGCGATGCGCTCCCCTGGTTTCAAATGGAGTTCTTCCTGCAGGTAGGCGGCAAAGGCTGTTGAAAGCTGGTCAATCTGACCAAAGGTGAGTGAGATTCCCATGTTCTCAAATGCCACCCTCTGCGAATGGGTCTTGCAGGCATTCTCAAAAAGCGCAACGAGGGAATCAAATTCAGGCGGTCCAATCTCGGCCGGTGTGTTTGCGGGATACCGCTTTGTCCATGGAAATTCCTGCATGTCTTTAGGTTGTCACGCAATTTCCTTCATTCCATGTGAAAAAAAAGGAAGGCCCGGCGGACCTTCCCAAACCTATTAAGAGTACTAGCTGCTGTAGAGGGAGGGCTCGAACCTCCACGAGGCGGTTAGCTACAGAACAAAAAGAAAACTTTTAGTGGTCAACCCGTTATTCTGCGTTTCTCCCGTAATCCTCACCCCCGAGACAGGAGGGCTTGTCTGCCAATTTCAACACCCTACAGTGTATGACTTCCGTCTGAAGTCGTTGATTATGTAGCAAAACAACAAAAACCAATGAGTTGATACAATAAATCGAGTCAAACTTTGTAAACTTTTAAAATATTGTCAATAAATTTGTAAATCAAACAACCCACCCCCTATCCGATGGCCAGAAATTTTGAACTTGACAAAACGGACCTCAA
>JAIBBB010000142.1 GCA_019694905.1 Cyclobacteriaceae bacterium | reverse complement strand
CGGTGGGTCTTGAAGTGGCACCCGGCCGTAACCGCAAAATCGTATGGGATGCCAAAGAGCTCGGCGAAGGCTATGATGGCAACGTGGCTTTGGAAGTCCGTGGGCGATTGTACATCCCTTTTGTCCGTATCGAAAAACTTCAGAAGGTGCTCAAACGAGGAGTAGCCTACCAGGCGACATGGAACGGAGGTACTGCACAGAATATCCTGAACTTCGATCTGTATCGCGGTGAAGAGAAGGTCACAACCTTTCCTAACATCGCCAATGTGGGGCATACGGCGCTGATCATTCCTACTCACGTTAAGCCAGGTGATGACTACAGGCTTCAGATCACTGATAGCAGGAACCGTGACCAGATCGTATTCACTGATGTTTTTCGAATCAAGCGACGTGTACCGCTTGGACTCAAGTTGGGTGTGGTGGGGATTTTAGGTGGTGCAGGCTATTATTTTGCTTCGCAGTCTACGGGACCCAGCGACATACCTGAGCCAGGAACGCCCAAGAAGTAGGGGTGACAGCTGATTCTCATCTGCCACTGGTCAACATGATTTAGGATGATGGATATGAAAAGTTACAGGCTGTTTGCCCGTTTGGTGATGGTCTTGCTCATGGCGGGTTGTTCTGCGCCAGTCAAGAAATACACAATGCTTGTTCATCATGCGCGCATCTGGACAGGCAGTGAAGCGCAACCGTGGGCGTCGGCTTTATTGGTTTCCGGAGATACCATCGTGAAAGTCGGCAGCGAGGAGGAGTTGGTTCCCATGATGGAACAAGCCGGGGAAGTTGTAGACGCGGAGGGACGACTGATCGTTCCGGGATTTACAGATTGTCACGTGCACACAATCATGGCCGGATTTGGATTGAGTTCTGTCAAATTAAAATCTGTCAAGTCCAGAAAGGAATTCATCGAGGCAATCGGCAACTACGCAAAAACGTTGAAGCCTGGAGAATGGATATTGGGCGGTGATTGGGATCACCAGAACTGGGGCGGAGAACTTCCTGTGCACGAATGGATCGACTCGGTCACAACCAGCAATCCCGTCTGGGTAGAGCGGAGCGAAGGGCATTCTGGTCTTGCTAACCGGCTGGCGATGGAGCAAGCAGGTCTTGATCGCACCACCAGAGATATTCCCGGTGGAACGATAGTCCGTACCAGTAGTGGTGAGCCCACAGGCATTCTGAAAGACGATGCCATGGCACTTATATTCCGGGCCATTCCCAATCCATCAGATGATCGAAAGGCCATAGCACTGGAAGATGCAATGAACTATTTCCTGAGCGAGGGAATAACCTCAGCTCACCACATGACGGAACCACATGAAAGAAATTGGGGTGGAAAAGCTATGGACTATGATGCATTCAAAATGATGCATGACCTCGGGAAGTTAAGGGTGCGATTTTATGTTACGGAGCCCTTCACGGATTGGAAGAAGGTGGCCAACCGGGTAGCTTCGGAAGGCCGTGGCGACAAGTGGCTGAAAAATGGAGCTCTCAAGGGTTATGTGGATGGAGCCATTGGTTCTCACTCAGCCCTTTTTTATGATGACTATGATGACCAGCCAGGATTCAAAGGGAGTCAGGTGAATTCAGAGGAGTTCCTCAACAGACTGATTACTTCGGCCGACAGTGCAGGATTGCAGTTGTGTATTCATGCCATCGGCGACAAGGCCATTCACCTGGCGCTGGCTGCATTTGACAAGGCAGCGCAGACAAATCATACAACGGATCAGCGCTTTCGGATTGAGCACACCCAGCATCTCGCTCCTTCTGACATCCCGGAGTTTGCAAGAATTGGAGTGATTGCAAGTATGCAACCCTGGCATGCCATCGATGACGGTATTTGGTGCGAGAAGTCCATTGGTAAAAAACGCGCTGAGACGTCTTACGCAAACAAGAGCCTGCTCGATGCCGGGGCCAAAGTAGCATTCGGAAGTGACTGGTGGGTTGCACCGCCCTCGCCCCTCAAGGGCATCTATGCAGCGGTAACGAGGATGACGCTGGATGGAAAAAACCCTGGTGGCTGGGTGCCGGCCCAAAAAGTCTCAGTTGAAGAAGCGCTGCGTGCGTATACTCAAACCGGGGCGTTTGCCTCCTTTGATGAGCGGATCAAGGGGACACTGGAACCCGGTAAGCTCGCTGATTTTGTGATTCTCGAACAGGACATATTTTCAATCGATCCTGCTGAGCTGATCAATGCCCAGGTGCGAGCCACTTACGTCGGCGGCAAAATCGCCTTTTCAAGAGCCCGATAGCCTCGCGGGTTGGCAGCCGGCATGATTTTGCTCATAATTCTGCAGGTTGGGGTACCGATATATTGCAGACTCGATTTGTGATCATGTCAGTAATGTATACTTCGTTCAAATCAGGGGCCGCATTGTCTCGTCGTTCTATCAGGATTTGGAGAGTGGCCCAGACAGGCGTCTGGCTGATTGGGGCGGGTATTTTTGTGAGTTTGCTCGCGGCACCCAAAGTTGGTCTGCTTGTATTCTGGAATATCCTCATTCCCGTTGCGCCGGCACTGATTGTGGTGGCGGTTGGTCTTTGGCGCAATGTCTGCCCCATGGCTACCACCACACTTTTGCCGAGACACCTGGGTCTCTCCAATAGAAAGAAGATGTCAGGCAACACCGCGGCTATCCTTGGATTTGTGGCTGTAATGATGCTGTTTATTATTGTTCCCTTGCGTCATGCAGTTTTTAATGTGAGCGGGCCTGCAACAGCGATGCTGCTCGCAGTCGCGACGGGTACAGGGTTGACCATGGGATTTTTCTACGAATGGAAGAGCGCCTGGTGTTCTTCGCTATGCCCAATTCACCCGGTTGAGCGATTGTACGGCGGAAACGTGGTAATGTCGCTGCCCAATGCGCACTGTGGCTTTTGCATGAAATGTGTATCCCCCTGCCCTGACTCTACGGCTAACTTTTCACCGGGCATCGGGAGTGACCGAAGGATCCAGCGGATCGGATCATTTATTCTCGTTGGCGGATTGCCGGGATTCATCTGGGGATGGTTTCAAACACCGGATCAACCGTTGCTTCACGGCGCTGCCGGCATCTTTGAAATGTACCGATTTCCCATAGCTGGTATGTCAGCGACACTGATCGTGTATGCACTGCTCAGGAAGTATGTTGCCCCGTCAGGTTACCGGCTTATAGATGCGTCTTTTGCAGCGGCGGCGGTTTCATGTTATTACTGGTTCAGGATTCCGGCGCTCATTGGCTTTGGTGTGAATGGCAAGGATGGATTGCTATACGACCTGCATTCATTTCTCCCATCGTGTGTTCCTCTTTCGGCAAGCGTACTGGTGACGCTCTTCTTTTTCTGGTGGATTGTGATCCGCAAGCCCAATGGGAACAGTTGGACACTGCGCCCGGCATACGGAGACCGCAACCAGCGGCACGCCTAGAAAACCTATTCATCGGTGGGTTCGCACCAGATTGAATCCGATCATGAAGGTGCCACCCGTGTACAAGACCCCAGGGAATTTGTCATGCGCCAGGAGCCAAATGGATTGGTCATGGGGCACATTCCATTGTCCCGCGAGACTTTTGATGTACTCGTCCTGAAGGCTCCGGAATGCCCGCATAGCCATATAGATCCTGCCAATTTCAACGGTTAGCTCCAGGCACCAGTTGGGCGAGAAGCGATGTGATTCCATTGTAACATCCCGCTGATCAGATAAGGTATACGAGCTGATGATAAATCCATTGTTGTCCCTGTTGTAGAAGGTTGCACTTTCGGCGAGTTTGGTCTCCAACCTGTACAAGATTAAAAGTCCAAGCCCAGCGCCTATCCGGATATTTTCGTTCAGTACTCCCAGTTGCCAATAGCCTTTCGGCATCAGATAAAGGGCAATGAACTTTGCCTGGTAGGAGGAGGTAAGGTATTCGCTGGTCAAACTGGTGCCCCACTCCTGCAAATCAGGTCTCCAGTAGCTGAGTCCGGCGACCACAGCCAGGGATGGATTGGTTGCCAGTATTTGCTCACTGCTGCTGCTGTCAACGGATATCCGCTTTCGGTATTCGAAATCCAGAACCGGCGACCATGATGAACTGCCTTTTCCCGCATAAGTGTACCTTCCCTTGTTGAACCAGAGTTGAAAATCCTGCTGACCAACCGCTGGCCTGATGAGGAGCTGTGCGTTCCCTGTGGATGCCATGAAGATGATGAGGAGGTGCCAGATTTTCATATCAGTTTCCCAAAAGGATAAAACTCCCCCAGTAGTATGGATGTGGATATTGCTTCCTGACCTGTTGCTGAGCCTCTTTGAGTGCAGTATGCATCTGGCCATGACTGGTCCAGTTGGTGTAGAATTGTTTCATCAACTGGCGCGTTACGTCGTCGTCAACCTTCCAAAGTGACATCAGAAGGTTATGTGCCCCTGCGACAGTGAAGCCCCGCTGCAAACCGTAAACGCCTTCACCATTGGCAATTTCTCCGAGCCCTGTTTCGCACGCCGAAAGAACCACCAGTTCCGTTTCATCCAACTTGAGCGTTGATGCTTCCATGGCAGTGAGCACACCATCGTCCGACTTTTCCCGGTCATTGTCCCCGTGAACTCCGGTGAGAATGAGGCCAGATCGAATCATGGCTTGCTGGGAGGAAGATGTGCCGCCAATGAAGTATCCATGTGTTGCAAGGTGAAGGACCCCCGGATTGTCAACTCGTTTGAGTTCTGATTCTGAAGCGTGTGCCTGGGCATGCATGCGTGTAGACCATTGCCGGCTTTGCATCAGCGAATCCACGGATTTGATTTCACTGGCGGTTCCGGGAAGATCCTGGAAGTCCTGGGACCGGATTTGATCCAGCGATGCGGCTTCAATCGCACGGGTCTTTCGGGAAGTAATTAATCCGCGTGAATTAAAGTCCGGGTTACCAAAAAGTTCAACCGCCTTTCTTCCGGGCCCACTTCTTGGCTGGAGCAGATCTCTTGTGCTCGTTAGTTGTATAACGGTAGCCTGATCCAATAGGTACTGATCCTTGATGGTGTCATAGAGAGTTGCCGGATTCAACTGGTTATAGACACCATCGGCTGAGAGAAATAGTTTGCGATAGTTTTGTAAGTGTTGCTGAACAGACCCCCAAAACAGTTGATAGGAGCGCGTGTCTTCCAATTGAGCTACAATGCAATTGCGGTAGTAGGTAATTCCACGTTTCTCAAGTGACCCACCATCCGCCAGGGCAAACATTTCAGGGGCATTGGCATCATGAGTTACGTAGGAGAAAAGGTAGGCAACTGAATCGGAGAAGGAGTAGTTGCCGTTTGGAGTGAATCTTCTGGCACGCACCACTTCCACTGCAGCGGCATCCGGATCCAGTGCGGCGGCCACACTTCTCCAGTCGGGTATCTGCCTTATGGACTGGGTGATTTGACTATGGCGAGTCATGTTCTTTTCAAGAATCTCAATGGCCTGTTCAGTCTGTGTTATTTGCTGCTCATTCTTTTTTCCACCAAGGTACAGCTGGGAAAGCACGCCTTTCATTTTTTCCCATTCATGAAATCGTTGAATGGATGTTGAGTCTCCGCTCCGAAGAATTTGTGTCTTTATCTTGTTTATTTCATTTAGCAAAAGACCTTTTCCGAACAGCTGATTATTGAAGATGCTCCCGGCCCATCCGGTCTTGTCTCCTGCTTCATATCTGGCAAGCACAAATGAGGCAAAGAGCTCTGTGTCATACCGCAAGTCTCCTGCAAATTGTTCGCGTTCCATTTCAGTCATGCGGGAAAAACTCTTACTTACAATTTCCCGATATGACTCAGCCAGTCGCCTGAATGTGTTACCGGCATTTGCATAGTTTCGCTCAGTCCAGAGCATCAGGGCCTCGGTGCGGAGGACGCGACGGTACACGGGCGAAAAGGTGAGTTTTCGCGCATATACTTTTGCTCTCTGCAGATAATGTGCACACCGCTTCAGATTGCCGGTGTGTAAATAGTACCGCGCTTGTTTTTCAAACACATCGGGAATTTGTTCGGTCCCGTCATACAATCCTCCCGACGCACTACGCCTTAGATACCGATAGGCATTTTTGCGGTCGCCAAGAGCCATGTATATCTCAAATAGCCCTGCGTGAGCTTCCCGCAAGAACACATCCACTTTGACAAATGAGGTGGTAGACCGGTGAATAATCTGAAGTGCCATCAGAAAATCTGAGCGGGCCTCCTCGAGCTTTCCCATTTGGAAATGCGTTTGTCCAAGACCCAGGTACGGACTTGCTCTGAAAATGCTGTGTTTTGGGAGAAGCCTGCTGCGCAAATCAAGTGACTCCTTATAGACTTTTTCAGCTTGATCCAGGCTTCGGGTTGCCAGGTGCAATGCTGCCAGCCGGTCATAGGAGTCAAAGATGCTGGGGTAAAGAATGTGCCGGAACGACTCACCCTGTTCTACCATCTTTTTTGTCAGCGCAATGGCTTCAATGTACTTTTCTTCTGCCTGCTCCAGATTACCTGAGATCTTTGCAGCGTCGCCCGATTGCATAAGGCTAAAAAGTTGATATGACGGATGCTTTTCAAGGAATGCAGCGGACATCTCTGCTTTGTCGGCCGTGCGGTTCACCTGCCCTCTTGCAGAAATAATGGTGAACAGCAGGATGAGTATACTGATGTATTTCATAGGATTCGTACACCAGCTTTTAGTCCAATCTCTGACACCTGAAAGTGCGGGTAGAAATCCCGAAGGAATAAAGAATTGTTAATGAGTCTTCCTCCCAGAGGCCAATCGGTTGCAAAGGCCTCAGTTACCTGAGCATTGAATAGGTAGAAGTAGGCGGTGAGGCAGTAGCGATTGAACACCAGGCTATACTGCAGGTTAAGGCCGAGCCGGGGAGGCAGGTAGTGCGCAATATTATCATTTGCGTTAACCTGGAAGGAACTTCCTTTCAACGCGGTCTCATTCAGACTGGCAGTTGGCGTATAAACAAGCATCGGCCCCAAATCCAGCATCAGAAAATTATTGATGTTCAGCCGGATATTCAGGGGTATCCCGATATGGCTGCAGGTAAGCTTGCTAAAATTGGTTTCGTAACTATTCTTGTATCCAGACTGGAAAAACCTGACTCCTGTTACCAGGAAGAGTTTCTGAACGCGGTGTTCTATTTCAATGTCGAACGCAAGATGACGGAACTTTTTCGTCGCATAGTCGCCATCTGTGTGATAGATGGAATTGCCGAACTTAGGGTAGAAATGTTCATGCTGTTCGTAAGTGGTCAGCAGACTTCCGCCCCCAAAAACAAAAACTCTCGTCTGCGCTCCTGAAAATGAGCAGATGTGAAACAAAACTACCGCAAGCGATAGCGCCCTCATTGGAGTTTAATTTAGTCAAATAATGACCAAATACGCGATACGGTGCTGTAAAGGTGATCAGGTTTTAATGAAAATGGGATCGATTAGAGACAGGCAAGCAATTCAGGTTGTAACAAATATGGAGAAAAGCATGCTGGCATGTTGCTCAAGGGCAGTACTTCTTCGTTCAGCGTGATCCCGATTTTTTCTTGCATGAATTTTCGTCGCTCCTGAATGCGGCCCCATGATGCCGGAAACTGTTCACGCCAGGCATTTCGCAATTGCTCATCAGCCAGCACAATTCCATCTTCAGTATTGGCGCAAACATCATACTCCTTTGCGACAGGTATAATGTCCATTTGAAGGGCCATTCCGGAATACAGTCTGAGGTCCGAATCTTTTGAGAATGGAGAATGAACCCATTCATCCAGGTGCAGCGTATGACCGGTATTGACTGCAAACTCAAAGCACGTACGGTCGCGCACATCATCCACTTTTCGTGTGATCTCACCAGCGGTTGCTCCCAGTGCGATGGATTTATACCACGTAACTACAGTTCTAAAATACGAGCGCCAGTATCGTTCATAAAATTCAGAACGTCCGGGTTCAAGTTGTTCAGGGCCCTTTGCAACTACACCGGCTCTGGCGGTAAGCGCGCCCCAGACACCCATTGCGCACGTGAAGGAATCGCCAGATTGAACTTTGTTGGCGGAAGGGCTACTCAAACCCATACTTGCTTTCGCCCCGCTCGAGACCATTGGATGACAGGAAAGTGGCAATCCATCGGGCTGGAAATACCTGGACAACTCATATTCTCTGACGCCAGGTGCGATATTCGCGACAAGCGTTCTGACACTTTCAGAAGTTCGGCAGCTTGCCCACTCGAATCGAACCAGTTCCTCCAGACAGTTGTGATGCCTCAGCCCCGTGAGTGGATCCATCAGAAAGGAGGCAGCATTTATGGCCGGAGCACCGCAAAGTGCTTTCACGATATCCGCGATCCAGGAAGGCAGATCGAGCCGGCTGTTGTCCTGCTGGTATTTGTAGTAGATACTGCCGACTTTGGTTTGGTTGCTGAGACCAAAATCAGAGAGGATAGCCTCCAGTGCGCGTGATCGGCTGCGATCCTGGCCCATCAAACTGAACTCCTGAAAGAGTTCACATTCAATGGGCAGAGGTAAAATGCCGCGATATCCCATGCATTCATTTCCCAGAAGTAATTTCTGCTGCCCTGAGCGATGGACAAGCAAAAGAGCTTCTTCAAACCTGGGATCCAGACCGGTCAGGTAGCACAGGTTGGCACTGTGTTCTCTGTCGGCAAATACCAACAGTACATCAAGTTCATGCACCTTCATTGCTTTGATCAGGTTTTCATGTCGTTCGTGGTATTGATATATGGGAATGACAGGCATTTCTTCGCAGCGACCGAATGCTGGAATCTGGATGGGACGCAGTTCAATGGGTGAAGTCTTCATTGGCAGGATTTGACGTGAAAGGGGGAAAGTTCGCGAATCTGTTTTGGGTTTCTATCAGTTAGAAAGCAAAAATGGCCGGCATTGCTGCCGGCCATTCATGGATGCCATGCCTTCAACGCTTAGGGCAACATGGCAAGGCCTCTCTTGAATTTGAACAAGAAGTACTTTTCTATCAGCAGTTTAGTCCAGTCATTAAATATGTTGGGGATCATGACTGCAAATTTTCTCGGACGGAAGAGATGGTCTCCAAAGATGATGACTTCTTTGTGTCCTGCATCCATCACACAAACTGCGGGGATCTTGCCCCAGGAACGCTTCTCGAAAGACCCCGTGCCCTTCACCTCATTGACGATGTTTTTCACCGCAATCTTGGCTGACACCTCTGTGGGGAATCCTGTTTTTGGCACACCGAACGGAACGACGCATTTGAATGGCGCGAGCACTTCAACGGCAAGTCCGACTCCATACACATTCTTGTAGTTTATGTGCTGGTATCCTTCATTACAGACCACAAACCCTTTTTCGTCAACCAACTGAGGTGAGTGTTTCATGGCCTCTGTGCCGATGAACGGTGGCATGATCATTGACATCTTGTAGGGGAGTACAGTTCCGTCTTTCAGCGTTATCTGCTCTTTCTCAATTTTTGCGACGGACGCATTGGTGTACCACTTGATGTTGTACATTTTCATGAACGCTTCAAGCATGCTTTGTCCACCGGTGATACCACCGATTCCAAAGTGACCGAGATAGGGTTCGGGTGTGAACCACACCAGATCGACCTTGTCACGAATCTTCTGACGACGCAATTCTTTGTCCATGTTGAAGAGATACTCGTACGCTGCACCCATGCAGCTGGCACCTTGTGTTGCCCCCACTACCACCGGACCCGGGTTCTGTTTCAGTTCCTGGAAGCGCTTATAGGCGCGCTCTCCATACTTGGGTATGACGATGTTCTCGATCATTCCGTTCTCCGGGTGCAGATTCTCAACCACATTGAAATCCATCTGGATGCCGGTCGATACGATCAGGTAGTCATAGGCTAAAGTGCCATTCTTTTCGGTGACCACCTCATTCTTTTCCGGATTGACCTGCAGGGCATTGTCCTGAATAAACTGGATGCCCTTCTTTTCCATCAGTGGCCGGATGGGGAAACTGATGTCAGAGAGTTTTCTTCTGCCAAAGGGTACCCAAATCATTGACGGTATAAATGTGAAGTTGGGATTGGGGGACAAAACCGTCACTTTTGCCAGACCTTTCAGTTTGCGTTGCAACTCAAGTGCAGCAGTGGCACCGCCGAAGTTGCTGCCCAGGACGAGAATTTGCTTGGTTTTCATATGCGTTGAAGTTTATCGGATCATCAGGACTGCCCTGAATTCACTTCAAAATTGGCGCACGCTTCTAATGGCTGAGGGAACAGTTGTTCCCCTGGAGTGTCTGTACGGATGATTCTCGTCAGTATACATGATGAGATTGATACGGATAGTAGGTGTGATGTGCCGGTGTATCTGTAACAGTGTGTATTGCGCACCCGGCATAGGTTGTGGAATTTTCGACTGTTAGAGTTTA
>JAIBBB010000370.1 GCA_019694905.1 Cyclobacteriaceae bacterium | reverse complement strand
GGTGTGCGAACA
Organism: Cyclobacteriaceae bacterium; assembly: GCA_019694905.1. Lineage (GTDB taxonomy): Bacteria > Bacteroidota > Bacteroidia > Cytophagales > Cyclobacteriaceae > ELB16-189. The sequence goes on along the minus strand of JAIBBB010000370.1, from coordinate 3,098 downwards.
TCCAGTATGGTCTTCTGGCTGGCGGCCGCCATCGACTGTGAAAAGTCAGCGACGGAAAGGGTCCTGACTGACTGAGCAGCGACAAGGGTTGACAAGGTCAGCAGGAAGAAAAAAAGAACAGCTTTGGTCATGGTGATTTGAATCTTTCGGCTGCAAAATGCAGTCAGGTTCACAAACGAATGGTGACAGTTGTTACATAACCATTCTTGCGGAAAGATAGTGCAATCTCAAAAAACTATTCTACCTTCTGTGACTGGCAGGTTCATATCAAAACTGTGAATAGGATCAGCATTCGGTAAAGCACCCACGTATAGGAAACAACCTGTGGGAGTTCAAGTACAGAAACCCTGCGTTTGTGTTCGAAGAACATGCCAGCAACAACCAATGCAAACCAGCCCATGAAAAAGTAAGGTGTATGGAGCCATCTCCCCGCTATCAATCCAGGTAACAGGGCAAATGCACCTACAAGAGAAACCGTCATCAGATTGCCCAGGTAGTAGAGAAGCCGGTCCTTTCTGAGAGCCATCACAATCAGTCCCTGAAAAAGGATCTGACCAGCACAAATAGCCGTTTCGCGCATGAAGCCGGATGGTGCAATGACTGGCTCGAAATGCCTGAAGTAGCTGACGAGAATGAGGGACGTGACCATCCATGCAAAGATGATGTACGCCCATCGGTAGGTCTTGTTCATCGAGGGTGTACAGTGGTGGTACGCTTCGAAACGGTTGCCGGGTGCCATCACCTTGCGGTTGTAGGAAATAAAGAAGTATAGTATCGAGAGCATCTTCCGGACCTGCCGCGAGTTGGCGATGAGCCCCAGCCACGGCCAACGTTGCGCCAGAATAGTCACAACACTATCCACACCGTACCGGACCGTGCCTTGCTGATGATCGACAAGTGCAATCTCGTTGCGTGCCCGGTCCCAGTCCACTGCCTGGAACTGCTGCCCGGGATTGGTGTAGGGCTTTCTGCCTTCTTCGCTGATCAGTCCGCAGCGGACAAACGCATCGGAATAGGCAGTGCACATGGGGCATTCCTGATCATAGAGGAGTGTGTGATTGGTGAGCGGTTTCATAGAGATTAGAGGGCTTGTGTGGTTTTGGCCTTGCTGCGCAGGCGGAAGAGTACATACAGGTTGAAGAAGTGCATCGCACCCAGAATCAGGGTGATCGCACCCAACTTGCTGCTGAGTACTTCAATCATGGTTTGACTCGATTCGATGGTTTGGAAAATGCGCATGGTGAAGACTGCGTAACCGATGTTGATAAGGTAGAATCCGGCCAGCAAGAGCCGGTTCACGCTGTCGGCGAGAATTTCATTGCCATGGTGAATGTCAACCAGAAACGTGCGGCCATTCCGGAACAGCACCCTCGCAACGGCGATCGTCAGCGCAGCGGTGATGGGAAGGTATACGGTGTAGGAAATGAGATGGTAGTTCATATAATGAGTGTTTAAGGGTTAAGAGATTCAATTTCTATAATTTCATAACGTTCAAAATATATTGAAAGTTGCATTTAAATTTTTTTAGAGCTTCATCAGCAGTTTGTAAAACCAGGTTTGGTCTGCCTTGGTGAACTTTTCGATCATGCCGTCGACTTTTGTTGAAAAATCGTAGAGATCCTGCGTGACCTGCTTAAACTCGGCAACCGATTTCTTGTTGTCGCCGGTGACGTCCTGCACCTCCGATAACACCTGAAGAATGGGCTCGATTTCACGGCGGCGGCGCTCACGGGACACCTGTCTGGCCAATTCCCACACGTCTTTGCCTGTGGAAAAATACTCCTTCCGCTCTCCTACCCTGTTCTCCTTGCGCACAATTCCCCAGTCAATCAGGGCGCGCAGATTCATATTTACATTGCCCCGCGACATCTTCAACTCCTTCATGATCTCTTCTGCCGACAGAGGTTCGACCGAAAGCAACAGCAGCGCATGAATCTGGGCCATGGCCTTGTTGATGCCCCAGGTAGCACCCAGTGTGCCCCAGGCCTGAATGAAGCGTTGCTTGGCATCGGCGTATTGCATGACACAAAGGTAGCAATATTATCAAACTTTCAAATATTATTGAAACTTTATTTTTTACTTGTGACGCCTTACCACCCGTTGTTACACCCAGGCCTGCCGGAGTGTGCCGAAGATTCGTTATCTTGATTGGATCTCCCGCACCGACCCCTATAGCCGTATGCGCAAGTGTCACTTCGCAGTTTTTTTGTGTTTTGCAGTCCTTCTGGTAACGACCGCAGTGGGTCAGGCCCCCTCCCGCAGCCAACAAAAGGCTGACAGTATCATTTCTGGTACGACTGCTATGCCGGACACTACCCGTGTCCGCATTCTCAATGAAACAGGTGTCTCGGTATTTGCCAGCGATCTGGAACTGGCCAGATTGCTGGGCAATCGCGCTCTTGAGCAGGCAGTTACAGCGGGTTACCAAAAGGGAGAAGCTGATGCCTGCCGGCTTCTTGGCAATACGCACATGCGGCAGGGACAATATGTTGAGGCGCTTGCCATGAGCCGTCGGGCACTGGCCATCTTTGAACAACTGAACAATTTGAATGGCAAGGCTGACGCCCAGAATACCATCGGCATGGTGTACAACCAACAGGGCCAGTACCCCCTGGCACTCGAGAACTTTACCCGCGCGCTGGACCTTCGACGGCAGATTGATTCCACCGCACCGGCCCCACTTCTCCATGAGAATATTGGCATTGTCTACTTCGGCCAGGGTGACTATCAGCAGGCGCTGGCAAGTTTCAAGGAGTGTTATGAAGCGTATCTCGCCATGGGCAATGAGGCATCTGCCAACAAGGTGCTGGTAAATATCGGTGCCACTTACAATAAACTAAAGATGCCACAGGAGGCCCTTACCGCCCATAAGCAGTCGCTTTCGTGGTTCAGGAAATCCAACTCGGTGGTCGGTCAGGCGATCGCATACAATAACATCGGTTCCGTTTACTTCGTGCTGGGCAACTATCCACGCGCCATCGAGAACTATCAGGCCAGCCTTGGCCTTAAAATCAAAATGAACGACAGACGTGGCATTGCCGTGTCACAGAAGAACATCGCTGAAGCCTGGCTCGCACTGAAACAAGCCGAGCAGGCAC
>JAIBBB010000369.1 GCA_019694905.1 Cyclobacteriaceae bacterium | reverse complement strand
AGTGACTGGCTTTCGCGGTTGGTGATCTGCTTGCTGATTTTTAGTTGTCTCATCTGGCGTTGCGTTTACCTATAGTCAAGACGTAAATTATACAAATAAGTTCCAAAAACCCGAGTGGCCTCATTCCTGGGGCGCACCTTCCTGTTTGGGCGGCGCTCCTTCCGGGCGAGGCGGTCTGGGAATCAGCACTTTCCTGGACAGACGGAACTTACCCGTCTTTTTGTCTACTTCCAGCAATTTCACCTTGATTTCCTCCCCTACTTCGAGCACGCCATCCATCTTCTCGAGGCGTTCCCACTTGATTTCTGAAATATGGAGCAATCCATCTTTGCCGGGCATGAATTCTACGAATGCGCCAAAGGGCATGATCGATTTCACTACACCATCGTACACCTGACCAACTTCGGGCACTGCCACAATCGCCTTGATGCGCTTAAGCGCCATATCCATAGAGGCCTGATTGGTGGCAAATACGTTGACGATACCCCGGTTCTTGTCTTCTTCGATGACAACGGTAGCGCCGCTGGTCTTCTGGATGTCCTGGACAATCTTTCCGCCTGGGCCGATCACGGCACCAATCAGTTCCTTATCGATGAAGATTGTCACGGCACGCGGTGCGTGGGGCTTCAGGTCAGGCTTGGGTGCGCTCAGCGTCTTCTTCATTTCATTCAGAATATGAAGACGACCTTCCTTGGCTTGCAGGAGGGCCTGCCGCATGGTGTCGTAAGTAAGACCATCAACCTTGAGGTCCATCTGACAAGCGGTGATACCCTTTTCTGTGCCGGTAACTTTGAAGTCCATGTCACCCAGGTGATCCTCGTCGCCAAGGATATCAGAAAGGATGGCAAACTTGCCGGTAGCGCTGTCGGAGATCATCCCCATCGCAATGCCGGAAACCGGAGCTTCGATCTTGATACCCGCATCCATCAGTGCCAGTGAACCTGCACATACAGTGGCCATCGATGATGAGCCATTGGATTCAAGGATATCAGATACCACACGAATCGTGTACGGGCTGTCTGCTTCCGGAGGCAACACCTGCTTCAGTGCACGGTGTGCGAGGTTACCATGACCCACTTCCCTGCGGCCAGGACCGCGGTTGGGTTTTACCTCACCTGTGGAGAAACCAGGGAAGTTGTAATGCAGGATGAATTTGTTGGATCCGGAGAACATGGCGCCATCGATCAACTGCTCGTCGAGCTTGGTGCCGAGGGTGACTGTGCTGAGTGACTGGGTCTCACCGCGGGTAAAGATGGAAGAACCGTGCGCCATAGGCAGGTAGTCCACTTCAGACCAGATGGGACGGATTTCCGTGGTCTTGCGACCGTCCAGGCGAACCGCTTCGTTCAATACGAGATTGCGGCAAGCCTTTTTCTGAACTTCCTTGTAATACTTCTTGATGAGATCCTTCTTCTCAAGGGTTTCCTCAGACTGGGTTGTCAGAAACTCTTCAAGAATCTGATCGAATTTGGCTGAACGCTCTTTCTTGTTCTTCAGTTGCTGACGGGCCACTGCATAGACTTTGTCATACAGTTGTGAATGAATGTTGCTCTGCAGCGTTTCGTCTTTGTCTTCGTGATTGTAAGTACGCTTCTGGGTGGTGCCTGCTGCCTTTTCCAGTTCGATCTGCAGTTGACACTGCGCTTTGATCGCCTCATGGGCGTGCTTGAGCGCTTCCAGCATGTCGTCTTCGCTGACCTGCTTGGATTCGCCTTCCACCATCAGGATATTTTCTATTGAAGCACCTACGATCAGGTCAATGTCGGCGCGCTCTTTTTGTTCCAGCGTAGGGTTGATGACGAATTTGCCATCCACGCGGGCCACCCGGACCTCAGAGATCGGTCCCTGGAAGGGGATATCAGAAACTGCCAATGCAGCAGATGCTGCAAATGCAGCAAGGGCATCCGGAAGACCTTCGTGGTCGCCGGAAATCAACTGGATGTTGATTTGGGTTTCTGCGTGGTAGTCATCCGGAAACAGAGGCCGAATGGCGCGGTCCACCAGTCGGCTGATGAGCACTTCATAATCCGAGAGTTTCCCTTCGCGGCGGAGAAAGCCGCCTGGGATTTTGCCGGTGGAGGCAAATTTCTCCTGATAGTCTACAGAAAGCGGCAGAAAATCAGCGCCTTCCACAGGTTTGTCAGCAGAAACTGCTGTAGCGAGAAGCATAGTATTGCCCATTTTCAGCACAACGGATCCGTTGGCCTGACGGGCGAGTTTGCCTGTCTCAATCGTGATTTCCCGACCATCGGGAAGTTGACAGGTTTTGGTAATAACAGGTTTGGTCATAACAATAAGGTGAATAAAAAGGGGCCAGGGCTGATACCCCGGGCACCAATGGATAAAAAGAGAAACCGGCCAAGGGCCGGTTCCCGGAGTAAATTACTTTCTGAGGCTGAGGTCAGCTACTACAGCGCGGTAGCGGTTGATGTCGTTGCGCTGGAGGTAATCCAGCAGCTTTTTGCGCTTTCCTACCAACTTGAGAAGGCCTTGCTGGGTAGCATAATCCTTCTTTTGCACTTTCAGATGCTCGGTGAGGTGGTTGATGCGGTGTGTAAACAGCGCGATCTGGGATTCCGGCGAACCGGTGTCTTTTGAAGTCTTGCCGTGACCGTGTTTAGTGAACAGCTCCTGCTTCTTTGCCGAATTTAAATACATCGCTTTTAGTCTTTTTTTCTTTTAATCCGCAAAAGTAGCGCTAATCTGAATATTTACAAGCAATCCCCTGAACGGTTTTTTAGTCCTTTTCCGGCCAAAACCGCATTTTCAGCTTGTTATAGAGGGAGTTGTAGGTGTCTGCTTCAAAAAGACGGGCATCCCTACGGGCCTGACGCAAAAACACCATGCCGAGTACGAACAGGACAATATCGGCAAGCCATACCCCCAGAGGCACGGAAAGGACATGCTGTTTAGCCCATTTTTCGCCCATCAGGGTGAAAACATAGAATACAATAAAAAACAGGATCGAGGCGAGCACCGGAATCCCCAGCCCCCCCTTCTTGATAATTGACCCCAGCGGAGCGCCAATCAGAAACATGGCGATACAGGCAACAGAACTCGCCAGGATCTTGTGCCACTGAATCTGAAAGACGATGAATTCCAATCCCTGCATATA
>JAIBBB010000141.1 GCA_019694905.1 Cyclobacteriaceae bacterium | reverse complement strand
GATAGATCTCGCTGGTGAGCACTTCACCTTCTTTGTAGATACTGACGCCAAAGTTGTTGTCTTCGATCACCGACTGCACCAGTGGAATGGAACGCAGGATGTAGATCTCGTTGTAGTAGTTGCGGTACTGGTCAATCAGTTTGTTTGTATAGAGCAGTTCGGCGCCATTGGTTTCCTTTTCCTCCTTGATGAGGATGGACGCGGTAACAGGATAGACCGGTTTCGCATACCGGTTCTTCACGTACGCAATACCCACAGCGACTGACAGACTGAGCAACACCCAGTACCAGTGGCGGAGGGCCTGATAGAGTACGCGCTTGTAGTCAATCCGCGGATTTTCGCGTTCGGCGGGTCGGGCGGTCCCTTGCTGCAACAGTGTCTGGCTCACCTATTTCTTCAGGTTTAGTGCCACCAGGAGGGCAAGTGAGAGTGCGGAAAATACAAGGGCCAGGTTCTGGCTGAAGTATTTTCTGAAGGTGCGCTGCTTGAGCGGTGGCACAATCACAATGTCGTTCTGGTGGACGTAGTAGTAAGGCGATCGCATGAATTCCTCATCGAGCAGGTTGAGGTACACGACTTCCGTCTTGCCATTCCATTGGCGGATCAGTTTGAGGTGCGAGCGGTCCGCCAGTTCACCCAGTCCACCCGCCAGGCCAATGGCCTCCAGCATGGATGTCCGGTTGTTGCCCAACTGAATGGTGCCCTCCTTCATCACTTCCCCCAGCAAGGTCACCCGGTAGTTCGCCAGGCGCACTTTTACCATGGGCGCGTCGATGTACTGGCTGGCCAGTTTCCTGAAATACTCCTGCGTTTCAAAGATGGTAAGCCCTGCCACTTTCACTTTGCCAATGACCGGGAAGGGAATCTCTCCTTTCTCGTTCACAAGCTCTCCAAAGAACAAGGCATTGCCCATCACGTTGAGGTTTTGCTGGGGTGTCTGGCCCGAGAAGAAGTCAAACTCTTTGGGAGTCAGGCTTTCAAATCGGATATAAAGGATGTCGTTGGTCTGAATCTTGTAGCGAAACGAATCCAGTTCATAGGTGCGGGTCACCTCATTCAACTTCAGGTCCTGTTTGAACAGGTCATTTTTCTGCATCAGCGTTACCTGCTTGTTGGTCACGCAGGAAGCGAGCAAGAGCAGGCAGGAAAGAACCAGAAGGGTCGGGCGCAACATTCAAAAACAATCAATCCTGCAAATATAGCATTTGGTAACCAACAAGCCCGTCAGGGAATCACCTGGAAAGGCAACAGCCTGAATCCGGCTTGACCGTGCACACCAAGGGGTGCCAGCCGGAATCCGTGCGCCTCCAGCATTCGCTGCTGAGTGGCTGACAGACAGGGAATTGGGCAGTCACCACAATAGGAGTCGGTGAGTTGCAGGGTCCACCCCGCTTCGACGCGGTTGGTGCAGACATTCACCGAATTCCAGTGCCGGTGAAACACACCGTGTTGGCCCAGATAGCCGAGCGTCAACGCGCTGAGGAGAGCGCCAGCCAACGCTGTTCTTCTCAGCCATTGAAGGGTCCATCCTTCCGGCCACACGGTATACACGAGGTACGCTCCAGCTACAGCAAGCCACGGCAGCATGAACCGGGGCTGCGGCGCGAGCCACAACCAGATCAACACGTTACATACTCCGGCCACCAGCAGCATCAAAAGCCAGTCATTCCGGTTTCTCCGGTAACGGACGAGTGCACTGACCAAAGAAGCCACTGTGACAAGCAGAACAAGCCAGTTGAACAGGCCCTTCCAGCCACCCCGGCCCAGCAACTGAAGGACCTGATGGGCGAATGGCTGGCGGGCAGTCTCCAGAATGACCTGCTCGCGCAGCGAGTCTGACACGCCATAGGAATTGAGTCCCGCCGCATAGAACGACAACAATTCAGGGGGTGTGGACCAGGTTGGTCCTTCTGCGTTGCCCAACGCGTAGGGAAAGAAGGGATGACCGGTCTGCCAATAGTTGCGACCCAGCACCAGTGCAAGCGTGATGCTGCCCACGAATACGGCCCAGGCGAGCGGTTTAGAAGACCTGGGCCAATCGATCTGGCGCCAGGCAAATACCGGTAAAAGCAGAATGAGAATGGCCGACCACTTGATCGTGAATACCCAACACGCGAAAAGCGCGACCTGCGCGGAGCGCTGGTGCAGCATGCGGATCGACCAGGCCGTAAGCAGTATGACCGCGAGATCGGGTGAGGTAGAGTTGATGAATGGCACGGCGACAGTCGCGGCCAGCAGCCAAAGCAGAGCAAGGAAAAACGGAGGGGCCTCGCTCCTTCCCCATCGGATCCAGCCGTCCAGGAGAAAGAGCAAATACATAAGTCCGTTGAGATGTGCAGAACCAAGACCCCAGGGCAGTGACGGCGCACTCACCGCTTCGAGCACATGCCAGGAAGAACCGAGGCCCAGCGGTAACGACAAGTTGGAAAGCCCGTGCACCCATCCTTCGGATTGCAGCCACTGCAGGGTCTGGTGGAAGTACAAGTACTCATCAGGTAGCACAACGGGTTGGTTCACCCACCAGGCGAGTGCCAGGGCAAGTACGGCCCAGAACCAGCGCTCACGGGAGCCATTGGCGCGTTGCCATAATTGCCTGAACGCCGTATGAATTTCATTCTTGTGAAGGGCGTGCATCAACAACGCCATCGCAAGCCAGCCCATAGACAACCACGGAAATGCTGGTAGCCAAAACAGGGCTGCCATGGAGATCAAGCTGACCCATGCCATGCCCCAAAGCACAGCATCCTGATCCTGATACTGCATGCGCCACAGCGCCCGGAACCAGGTGCCAATCACCCAGAAGACATAACCGGCTGCCGCCCACTGGAGCAGGGTGATCATGACCTTCATGCCGAAGCAGACGCTGCGAAGGCAGGCATCATTTCAAGTGATTTATTCGAGTACCTCATCCAGCAGGCCTTTGGCGGCGAGGATCAGGTCCCCTACTTCACGCACAGCGCCGCTACCGCCACCGCCGGCAGTGACGATGTCTACACGCTTGCGAATGTAGACAGGTGCATCGGCGGGACATACCGACAAACCACAATTCCTGAGTACACCCAGGTCATTGAGGTCATCACCGATATAGGCAATCTGTTTCTTTTTTATGTGATGGAATTCGGCAAGCTTCTCCAGCACCGTGAGTTTGTCCACAATGCCCTGGTGGCAAAAGTCGAACTTGAGCTCTGCAGCGCGCTTGCTCACGGCGGCAGACTCGCGACTGGAAATGGCGCCGACAATGAGTTTGGCCTTCTTCAGGTAGCCGATGATGAGTCCATCCTTCACGTCAAATTGCTTCCATTCGTTCCCGTGTTCATCGTAGTGAATGTGGCCGTTCGTCAGCACACCGTCCACATCAAAAAACAGCGCCTGAATCTGGGCGGCCTTTTTGATCACAGACCTGGGATACTGGTTCAATACATCCTTCATCATCATTCCGTTAGAAACTGAAAATTAGCCTGTTTTTGTGAATTTCCTCCCTATGCTACAGGTCCGTTGGGCACCTGTGCGCACGTGAGTGAAAAAAAACCGGACCCATGGCATGGCCGATGCAGAGCGGATTTCGATCTTGGTGCACTTTCCTCTCAAGCTCTCCATGCACTTTCTGAAACAAACTGTTATCACTGTAGTCATCTGCCTGATCCTGCAGGCATTCCTGCCCTGGTGGACGATGATTGTCGGGGCCGCTTTTGTGGGGCGATGGCAAGGCATCGGTGCGGTTTCGTCCTTTGGGGCGGGGTTTGTCGCCACAGGGTTTATCTGGTTGCTGGCGGTTGTTTACATGGATAGCAGTTCCCAGGCGTTGGTTGCCACACGGCTGGAAGGTATATTAGGTGCGGGAAACCCGTTTTTAATCATGACTGTTACTACCCTCATTGGCGGATTTACCGGTGGCTTTGCGGCGCTCACCGGGTGGTCCCTGAAATCCACTCAATGAAATTACTGTTCAGTTTTCCCCTCCTGCTTCTGTGCGGAATGGCACAGGCCCAATGGACACACAGTGACGGTTTGCTCCCGGTCAACGGCACCAAACTCTACGTCAGGATCACTGGCAGTCATTCCAGCAAACCGGGTCATGAGCCGGTGATCGTGTTGCACGGCGGGCCAGGACTCAACCAGTCATATATTCAACCCCACCTCCGGCGGTTGAGCAAAGGCCACCCTGTCATCTTTTTTGATCAGCGGGCCTCGGGCAGATCCAGCACACCAAGGCCGGACTCCATTACACTGGGCATGACTGCAGGTGACATTGAAGGTCTCCGTCAACAGTTGCATCTTGACAAGATTGTCCTGTTCGCACACTCCTGGGGGGCCATTCCGGCGATTGTGTATGCTACCCGCTATCCGCAGCAGGTGGCGGCGTTGATTTTCTGCAATCCGGTTCCCCTGAACCACGATTTCGATGTTGAACAACAGCAGCGGCTCAACAAACTGCAGACCGCGGGCGACAGCACGGATCGTTCGATTGTGATGGGTTCACCTGATTTCAAGGCCGGCCGGACGGAGGCCTACAGGAAGTTGATGATGATCGGATTCCGGCACCTTTTCGCTGACGAAAAGAATCGCCGCCTGCTGACGCTGCAGCTTCCCGACAACTACCTCACCAGCAGCAAAGCCCTGTATGAGGGCCTTTCACCTGAGTTGCGCAGCTATAACTACTACGAGCAACTGCGTCACTTCACTTTCCCGATTCTGATTTTGTACGGTGAAAAGGATGCCATCCCGGAAGCTGCTGCGCGCAAGATGCTGGAGGCTGCTCCGAATTCAAGGCTTGCGCTGTTCCGACATTCAGGTCACTTCATCTTCATTGAAGAGCCGAAACGCTTCACCAACGAAGTGGAGCGATTCATCGGCACGCTGCGCTAAAATTACGCCAGACTATTTCGTAGGGTTCGTCTTCAAGGCGTCAGCCTGCACCACCGCTGCAAATGCCCTGGCTTCGCCTGCCACTTCGCCGAGCCAGGACACGGCTATCACACCTTTAAGCGCCTGGATGGATACCGGATGATCATTGCCCTTGAGATGCCGGAAGGCCTGCTCACTGACCCTGATTTCTGTAAAGTGATTTCCGCCGTCGAGGGACCACGCGAGGTAGACATGGGTGTCTTCATTGGCAGATTCCCGCCTGTCATACCATGCGGCATACAAAGCACCATTGACGGGATCAAGCGCGATGCCGGGGAGGTATTGATGACGCAGGGTAGTATCCTGATTCATTTTCAATGGCTGACTCCAGTTATCACCGCGGTTGGATGAACGCGTCATCCAGATGTCAGTGTTGGTGGCACCGTTCCGCTGGTCCGCCCATGCGATGTACAAACTCTTCTGAAAAGGCCCGGTGCTGTTGTCAATGCCAAAGGCCACACGGTGATTGAATTTGCCGGCATCAGGTATTTCATAGCCCTCATTGCCCCCGCGGATTTTTCCAATGGTTAGGTCCCCGCTCAGCCACATTTGGCCTTCGTCGTAAGAGCGATCCAGATAAATGGATCCACCGCCGGTCCAGCAGGTAAACAATTTGCCATCGCTGGCCATCACCGGCGCAGCAGGCAACACGGCGCCGCCGTCTCGCACGCATTTGCCTTCAGTCGCGTTGACCCGTACAGGTTTTGACCATTTCCTTCCCCTGTTGTCAGATTTGCTGAAGTAGACAACAGATGAACAATCGGGTTGCCCCGGGTGAATCCAGGCAGTCCAACTCAATAGCAGTTCTTCCTTCTTCAGGCCACTATTCAACTGAAAGTCAAAGTTATCTGCAGTTTCCGTCAACGCGGGATAACCCCATTCCGACCACTTGCCTCCGGCCACCTCTGCCCATCTTGTGGCAGGTACTGTTAATTCCTGTTGTTTTTCGCCATAGACACCATACAAGGCGCCCTTCACGTCGGTCACCAGGGTAGACAAAGTATGCCCGTCATCCACTGCCCCGGCCCACTCATCCCAGTGGGCTCCCCCATCGACAGATGTAAACCCAGTGCCGTTTCCCAAAACGACAATCACTTTGCTCGTTGACTTGTGGTCTACGAATACCGATGTGCTCGTGGCAGGCACACCGGACTTCAGGACCGCGTTTGTAACCTGCGCCCCTGCTGCGTGCCCGAAAAGGAGTGCGATAGCGAGAAAAACCAATTTCATAAGCGACAAAAATAAGACGCCCGCGGCATTATCAAGCGATTTGCGTGCCGTTCTTGCAAAACAAGTTTGGAAGGTGCCCGCTTTTGGAAGGGACACAGTTGTGTTATCTTGGCTGAATGAAATACATTCTCGTCGCAGGATTGCTGCTGGTATCTGGCTGGGGGTATGCCCAGAAGCAAGGCATTGAGGGTCGCATCACGCTGGTGTCCGGCAATCAGATGCCGGGCCCGGGTAAGGTGAATGCTCCACCCCAGGGTGTCCGTCGCGAGATCCGGGTGTATGAAGTAGCCAACCAGGGCCAGGTGACTGGCAACGGTCGGTTTTATTCAGAAGTAAGAACCCGGCTGGTCGCGTCCGGCCGCAGCAAAAAGAACGGCAAATACAAAATCAAACTGAAGCCTGGCTTTTACAGTGTCTTCGTTCTTGAGGACAATCAACTCTACGCCAACCGCACCGACGGGGATGGGATGATTCAGCCAGTGACCGTCCTGAAACAAAAGTTCACTTCACTCGCGATTCAAATCGATCACCAGGCCAGCTACTAGCCTGCCTTATTCATACCGCAACGACTTCACAGGATTCACTGCCGCGGCCTTCATGGCCTGGAAGCTGACGGTGAGCCAGGCGATGGCGATGGCCGCCAGCCCGCTGCCGAAGAAGATCAGTGGTGAAATGTTGATGCGGTAGACAAATCCGCTGAGCCATTGATCCGACACCCACCAGCCGAGCAGAGACGCCGGGAGAAAGGCAATCAGCACCAACCAGGTAAACTCAAGCGATAGCAACACAGTGAGTCTTGTCGACGAGGCACCGAGTGCCTTGCGGATGCCAATTTCTTTGGTGCGCTGCTCGGCCGTGAAGGCAGCCAGCGCAAACAGTCCCAGGCAAGCGACGAGAATGGCCAGTCCCGAAAACACAGTGAAGATTTGTCCCATGCGCTGCTCAGTGCGGAACAACCGGTCAAAACTGTCATCCATGAATGCATAATCCAGTGGCTCGCGGGTTGAATACTCCTTCCAGAGTTTTTCAGTTTTTGCCACGATGTCCTGTGAACTTCCTTCATAGCGCACGAGCAGGTTGTTGGCGTTGCGGGTGAGGAAGATGGCCACAGGCCGCACCTGGTCGCGGAAGGATTCGAAGTTGAAGTTCTTCACCACGCCGATGACCTTGTAGCGTTTGAAGGTATCCCCTTCGTCGTTGTACTCGATCTCTTCATTAAGAGGGTCCTTGAATCCAAATTCGCGAACAGCGGATTCATTCAGCACTGCAGCCAGCGAATCGGAAGGAAACTCGCGCGAGAAGTACCTTCCCTCCTTCATCTCGAACTTCATCACGTCCTGGTGTTCGTAGTCAGCGTAGTAGACGCCCATGATATGGTCCTTGGAACCCTCTATCTCGCGCACCACCGTGGTATTGTTGACGCCGGGGAAACTGTTATTGGTATAGCTGACGTTCACCACGCCCGTTTGTTCGCGGAGCGCGTTGCGGAATGACTCTTTGTTGGTTCCCAGGCGACCCATGTTTTCCAGGACAAGCACATTGTTCTTGTCGATACCCATGTTCTTCTCCTGCATGTAGGTGATTTGCTGGTAGATCACAGCTGTAAAGATGATCAGGAAGATGGAGAGCAGGAATTGCATCACCACCAGTGTGCTCCGGATGCCTTTGCTCTTCATCCCGGCGCGGACTTTACCTTTCAACACCTCCACCGGACTGAACGACGTAAGGTAGAACGCAGGGTAGCTACCGGCCACCAGCCCTACGACCAGCGCCATGCCGAGCAATCCCAGGATGAACAATGGCTCGAAGAGAGAGGAAGGCTCCAGGTTCTTTCCGGACAACAAATTGAAATAAGGCATCAGCAGCCATGCAGCCACCAGTGCCAGTAACATGGCTGTGAACGTATAGAGCATGGACTCCGACAGGAATTGAGCAATCATCTGCGCACGGAGTGATCCCAACGTCTTGCGAAGCCCCACCTCCTTGGCCCGACCGGCAGACCGCGCGGTAGAGAGGTTCATGAAATTGATGCTGGCGATCAGCACAATGAATATGCCAATGCCGGCGAAGAAATAAACGTAAAGCATGCTGCCAGCCGGTTCGAGATCACCCTGCGTCTTCGAATGCAGGTGCAGGTCCAGCAGCGGCGTGGTGAAGTAACCGAAAGCTCCGCCAGAAGCCTTCATCTGAGCAAGTGAAGTGCCCATGAATTTCTCCACTTCAGGGCCGACATATTTTTCCACGATGCCATCAAACTTGCTGTCGACAGAAGAGGCCAATGCACCCGGACGAAGCCGGATGTAGGTGTACATGTTGTTGTTGAGCCAGATGGTGGATTTGAGCCGTTCGCTGGACTGCGCGCTGATCAGCATTTTATAAGTGAAGTGTGAATTAGCCGGCGCCTCTTCCACCACGCCGGTCACCTTGAAGGTCTTGTTGTCATTGCCAATCACCATCAACTGGCCCAGGGGATTTTCGTTACCGAAGTACTTCTCCACCATAGGCGGGGTAAGCAGTACGGTGCCAGGCTCCTTCAATGCAGTAGTCACGTCCCCGCTGCGCAACTTGTAGCCAAAGAAATCAAAGAAGTTGGAGTCCACATAGAAGAGTTTCTCCTCTGTAAAAATCTTCTCGCCCACTTTTACCACCGGCTGACCAAAAGCAGACGCAATGCGGGTGGACGCTTCCACCTCCGGCAAGTCGGCCACCAGCGCCGCGGCCATCGGCGGGCAGGTCGTAGCAACCATCAGATCCTGACCTCCCATCCGGCCATGCAAACCCACCTGGTAGATTCGTTCGGCTGAAGGGTGAAAATTATCGTAGCTAAGTTCGTTCGTCACATACAGCATCACCATCAGGCAGGACGTGAGACCAATGGTCATCCCCAGGATGTTAATCGCTGAGAAGAACTTGTACTTGAGGATGTTGCGGATGGCGACTTTGAAATAATTGGAGATCATGACAGTGGAAAGTTTGAGAAATTCAATGCTTTGACGCCGCTCGTTAAAAAATGTTACCCTACTCATCGCGAAGTGTATTGGTTGGATTCATGGCTGCTGTTCGTATCGATTTGAAGCCCGCCGCAGTGAGCGCCAGCACCCCCAGCAGCGCTACCGAGAAAAGGATCACCAGCAAACCGGCCGTCAGGTAGTACGTCCAGATGGAGGACATCAGCATGTTGGCCGTATACAGTCCGAGACCGGAGCCGATGACCATGGCAATCAGCAGGATGATCAGGAATTGTTTGTTGATGACGCCTGCGATGCTGAGGACGGAGGCGCCGAGGACCTTGCGAACCCCTATCTCCTTCATCCTGCGCACTATGTTCAATGACACGAGGGTGTACACACCGATGGCTGTCATCAGGGTGGCGAAGAAGCCCAGGAACCCGAACATCGTCACCACATTGGCGTTGATCTCATTGGTTTCCTGTAATTCAGATTCAATCATCTGGCCATTGTACATGGTGTTGGGGAATATTTCCTTCCACTTCTTCTCCATGAAGGCATTGACTTTGGAAACATTGGCTGCGCTGGTGCGCACAATCACCTGCTGATACTTGTCGGGGCCCACGTATCGCATCATCATCGGTTCGATTGGCTGCCACAATGCCCTAGCATAGATATTGCGCACCACACCAATGACGTATAGAGAAACAGTGTCGTTCCACACGAGTCGCTTGCCGATGGGGTCATCAGCCCAGCCAAACTTGCGGACAAGTTCTTCTGTCACGAGCACAGACTCTTTCTTGTCCGTCTCAGAATCCTTCTGAAAGGCACGGCCGGACAGCAGTTTGACATCCATCGCTTCCAGGTACTGGTCTCCCACTTCCATGATATCCACTTCGCGTTCAATGCCCTCGTGCTTGACCGGGTCATTGAAGAAGGCGTTGGCGATGTGGTGTTTGGTGCCGGCGAGCACTTCAATATCCGTATTGGAGGACAGCGCATCGCGGTAGGTATTGTAGCCGTTTTCGTTATTCACCCAGGCAGCGATGACGCCTTTGGTCGTGAAACCGAGATCGTAGTCGCGTTGGTATTGCCCGTTTCTCAGGAACGCCACACCCATGATGATGGCCAGCAGCGAGATGATGAACTGGCCGCCGAGCAAAATGCGGGTGAAGAGATTGGTGCCTCCAAAACGCGTGGTACCTTTCAGGATGCTCACCGGCTCAAAAGAAGTGACGTAAAAGGAAGGATAACCGCCTGCAACCAAGGCAGTCGCGAG
>JAIBBB010000140.1 GCA_019694905.1 Cyclobacteriaceae bacterium | reverse complement strand
AGTCTCCAACCTCTCCTCAACACGTGCGCTGAGGGATGTGACCGAGGCAATGGGCGGGAAGTATTTCGCCGCCGCCGTGGGTGAAGTGAATGTGGTGACCGCCATGCGGGAGCACAAAGCAGTGATCGGCGGTGAAGGCAACGGGGGCATCATCGTTCCTGATTTCCACTATGGCCGTGATGCGCTCATCGGCATCGGCTTGTTTCTGACCCACCTGGCGAAGAGCGGCAAAAGCATGACAGCCCTGCGCGCCTCGCTGCCTTCCTATTTTATTTCCAAGAACAAGATCGAACTTACGGCAAATACCCCCGTTGACGCAATCCTCGCGAGTGTGCAGGCAAAGTATGCACACGAGCGAATCAACACAGTTGATGGTGTGAAGATCGATTTTGAGTCGGCACGCGAATGGGTTCACCTTCGGAAGTCGAACACGGAACCCATTATCCGGATCTACGCTGAGGCGCCCACGGAGAAGCGGGCAGATGCGCTGGCGAAGCAGTTGATGGCTGACATCGCCGGATTTGCGGGCAAGAATTGAATATTGCGTAATTTGTCTTACTGAATTCCTATGCCAATCTATCTCGACAACGCCGCCACCACGCCTCTCGACCCGGAAGTCTTTGAGGCCATGAAGTCATATATGTTGCAGGATTTTGGCAATCCTTCCTCTACCCATGCGTTCGGCCGGAAGGTGCGCGCTGCCATTGAATCTTCACGTAAGCAGATTGCCGAGTTGCTCCGTTGCAGCCCGGGCGAAATTCTCTTCACTTCGGGCGGCACTGAGGCTGACAACACATTGTTGCGCGGCGCTATTGCGAGTTATGGAATCCGCAACCTGATCTCATCGCCTATTGAGCACCACGCAGTGTCTCACACGCTGGAGGTGCTTGCCAAAGAGCACAACCTGCCTCTCCATTTTGTGCAATTGGATGACGCGGGCCATGTTGACCTGAACCATCTTGCTTCATTGCTGAAAAGCCATCCTGCTTCATTGGTTTCGCTGATGCATGCCAACAACGAAGTAGGAAATTTGCTGGACATTGATCAGGTGGCCGCTCTCTGTCAGGAACAGGGAGCGTATTTTCATTCCGATGCCGTACAGACTGTAGGTCATTACCGGCACGATCTGACCAAAACGCGCATTGACGGCATGGCCGCTGCGGCACACAAGTTTCACGGCCCGAAAGGTGTGGGCTTCATGTTTGTAAGGAAATCCCGCAAGGTGCAGCCCTTGTTGCACGGCGGTGCTCAGGAGCGCAACCTCCGCGGCGGAACAGAGAACACCTACGGCATCATCGGCCTGGCCAAGGCACTTGAGATCGCCTACAGAGATATGGATGCCCACGTCGACCACATCAAAGGAATCAAAGTCCGGATGATCGAACGACTGCGTCAGCGAATTCCAGGAGTTTCATTTCACGGAGACTCTGCCAACCTGGAGCGCAGTCTCTACACTGTCCTTAACGTCTCACTTCCTGAGTCGCCAGAAAACGACATGATCTTGTTCAATCTCGACCTGCAGGGTATTGCTGCGTCTGGCGGAAGTGCCTGTTCCAGCGGTGCCTCCACGGGCTCACATGTGCTTCATGCACTGTATCCGGGCTCTCAGCGGGGAGCGGTGCGATTCTCTTTCAGCAAGTATACCACCCGTGAAGATGTTGATTCTGCGGTAGACAAATTGTCTGCGTTGCTGGCACACAAACCCATTCCCTCTGAAGCCTGATGTATCCTTTATCGGTGCAGGAAGTGTTGCCTGGCACCTGGCCCCGGCCCTCGACAATGCTGGCTACATCGTCAAGGAAGTGTTTAGCAGAGATTCACTTCATGCCGCTGAACTCACCGGGCGGCTCTATCAGGCTGAAGTACATGGTTCACTTGATTTTTCGGAGAGCACTTCAGGTTTGTTTATCGTTTCAGTTGCAGATGATGCGTTGATTTCCGTCATCCGTGAGTTGGTGCTTCCTGACGACGCCACGATCGTTCACACTTCCGGTAGCCAGCCGCTGACGATTCTGCAGGACAGTGCGGCCACGGGCATGGGGGTGCTTTACCCGCTGCAGACTTTTTCAAAAGACAAAAAAATTGACTGGAAGGCAGTACCATTTTTTGTGGAGGCAGGTGATGATCGCACCCAGGCGTTGTTGATGGAACTTGCTGCGGAGATTTCCCCGCGTGTGTACCCCATGCAGTCGGAGCAACGGCTGGCACTTCACGTGGCGGGTGTGTTTGCATCCAATTTCAGCAATTACATGCTCACGGTAGCAGCCGACATCCTGCGCGATCAGCTATTGTCTTTTGACTACCTCAAGCCTTTGATTGTTGAAACAATTAATAAGGCAATGGTGCTTGGACCTGAGGAAGGTCAGTCCGGACCTGCACGCCGCGGCGACCTCGAAATACTGGACAGGCACCTGGAATTCCTGCAGGAAGATGCCAAAATCGCAGAAATCTACCGACTAATCAGCCAGCAGATCATTGATCACTATCATACTACGGAATAGTTCCCAGCGTTTACCTTTGTGACGCGATTATGAGAACCGTCGTAATTCTATTGCTTGCCTTGCTGCCCGTGCTGGGAGTTGCACAGGAGTCTGTTTCAGGATCCAGCGATTCCAATGGAGAAGAGGACAACAGCATTCCATTGTATGTTGTTGACGGCAAGGTGCAGGAACACCTCACCATTTATATGGGCAATGATCTGCGCAAAAGACACATCCCCGTTGACCAGTTGAATCCATACGATGTGGAGACTGTCGCAGGCATGCGGGGAGAAAAAGCAGTGGCTATTTTTGGCGACAAGGCGAAAAATGGTGTAGTCATCATCACCACCCGGCGAAGCCTCCGCAGAAGTTTCGTAGCGGAAGTGCGGAAATCAGACTAACAACAAGAAATTCTATTCGATGGATCGGTTGCTGATCTTCCGGTCCAGCGCGGCATTGGTGGTCTGCAACCCGCGTGCCTTCTTCCACTGTGTAACGGCTTCGTCCGTCTGACCAAGTCGGAAGAGGATATCGCCATAGTGTTCAAAGTGTGCGGCACCGGCGCCCCCGGTTTCAATGGCACGCTCCATCGCCTTTTTAGCGTCGCGGTATTTTTCTCTCGCGTAAAGAACCCATGCGTAGGTGTCGAGGTAATTGGCATTGTCGGGATGCTCCTTCACCAGTTGTGAAGACATCTTTTCAGCCTTTTCCAGGTTTTCCTTCCGGAGTGCCAGATAGTAGCTGTAGTTATTGAGCACGTAGTCGTTGGAGGGATTGAAGGCCAGGGCGTCTTCATAGGCACGGTCTGATTTCGGATAGTCCTTCAATCCATTGTAGGTATCTCCCAGCATGCCGTTGATTTCCCCGATCAGCTGAATATTGCCGGTGGACAGTTTTCTCGATTGTTCCAGTGAAGTGGCCGCTTCGCGGTAGTGTTTCTTTCTCAGGTGTGCGTATCCGTTGAAGTAGTAGAGCATCCCCTGGTTCGGAAAAAGTTCAAGTCCAGCCTCTGTGTGGGCAATCAGGCTGTCGAAAGCGTTGTCTGCAGACTCCAGGAACAGCAGGTTTTGCCAGGCTTCGAAAGTGGTTGTTCCTAATTGGATGGCACGCCGGTAAGCGCGTTGTGCCTCACTGCTTTTTCCCAGTGTATTAAAGATGTCAGCGGCCACCAGGTGTGCATTGGCCTCGTAGTCGTAGTCCTGCAGCAGCCGGTTTGCGAGTGAAAGTGCAAATTCTTCCATGCCCGCATCCGGAGCGTTCTTCATTCTCAGGGAAGAGATCCGTTCCTGATATTGCCCTACCACCATGACCTTGGTTTGAAAGTCCTGTGTCGGGTCATTGAAGATGTCTACCAGCAGTTTGCGGGATTGTTCCTCCTTTCCATCGTCGCGATAAAAATTGGCGAGCACTACTTTGCCATCGGATGCATCAGGATGGGAGGCCATGTACTTTTCCAGGAAGGCAATGGCTCTTTGTCTTTGACCGTATTGCGCCAGTGTTTCCACAAAGTCGAGTACATAGCGTTCTTCATCGGGGAAAGCCGCCATGAGCTTTTCACCTTCCTTCAAAGCTTCGTCGATCTGCTCATTCTCCAGATAGAGTTTTTGTTTCTGCAGTGAACTCACTTCGTTGATACCCATCACAGCCTCCGCGCGGTTGTAGACGCGGATGGCCTCCATGGGTTTGCGGTCGTACTGATACAGCGCTGCGAGCTGATAGAGGTACTCTTCAGTGCCCTTTACTTCTTTCATCATTGTTTCCAGTGTTTGTTCGGCACGGCCGAAATTGCTGAGGCCGGAATAGATGCTGGAAGCAAGGATGTAGTAGTATTTGTTCTTCTTGTCAAGCCGGATCGCCTCTTCAATGGACTGAGCCGCGCGTTGGTAGTCTGCCTCGCGGTTGCTCTTGAGATAAATCTCAGCGATCTTGAAATGCGCGGCGCCATTGGCCGGATTGATCTCGACCGTGTTTTGAAAATACAACAACGCTTTGGCGAAGTCTTCCAGGATGTAGTAGCGCTCACCTTCAGCAAAGTTTTCAGCTTCGCGGTGGCTCTTGTCGATGCCTGGAAAATCAGCGCCGCCATGCCGCCGCCGCTGAGCAGAGGCGTCAGTGCCCGGCATCAGCCAGGCACCTGCTACAAGAATTAACAGTAAAAATGAGCGGGATGGGTTCAACGGTTGGTGCTGTAATCCCCGAGACTCAAATCCTGCGGGGGGGCATCAAAATTAACGAAATTCCCCAACATGGAATTGTCCAGATTTGCATTGGACAGGCTGCAATGTTCCTGAATAATACTGTTTCGAACCCTGCTGTTGCGGATGACGGTGCCATTCCCTATCGATACATGGGGCCCAATGACTGAATGTTCCAGGACTACCTTGTCGCCGATGAAGCAAGGTGGAATTACGACTGAATTCAGCACACGCACAGAGGCTGCGATCAGGTTGCGGTCTTTGAGGAATTCAAGGTAGCGCGCATTGGTTTCAACCATCGCATCCTTGTTACCACAGTCGAGCCATTCCTCCACCTGCCCGGGTCTGAAGATAGCGCCGTGCTCTTTCATGCGAACCAGTGCGGAGGTGAACTGGTATTCACCTTTTTCCCGGATGTTGTTGTCGATCAGATACTGCATCTCCCGCCGCAGAAATGCACCGTCCTTGAAGAAGTAGATGCCGATGATGGCGAGATCGGAAACAAAATTGGCAGGCTTTTCAACGAGTTCAGTGATTTCACCCCGCGCATTGAGTTTGACGACGCCAAATTGAGAAGGGTCCTTCACCTGCTGTACCCAGATCACGCCGTCGGACGAGGTGTCGAGAGAAAAATTGGCTTTGAACAGGGTATCGGCGAAAGCCACAATCACCGGGCCGGTCAGAATTTCTGCCGCCTGCAGGACAGCATGAGAAATGCCGAGCGCCTGTTCCTGGTAGTAAATTCTGCCTTCTGCACCCACCGCCCGCGCAACGGCCTTCAGGTCGGCCTCCACCTGTGAACCGAAGGAGGGGTGAATCACAAAGCCGATCTGCTGTACCGGTTGTGTGCATACGGCGACGATATCTTCCACCAGCCTGTGGACAATGGGTTTTCCGGCAATAGGCAGCAGGGGTTTGGCAGTGGTGAGTGTATGTGGCCGAAGGCGTTTGCCCAGTCCGGCCATGGGTATTACGATGTTCATAATGGCACGATTTCTGATTTCAGGATGCCTTTCAAGATAACCAAAAATGACTGTGTGCCGCATGATCATCCACAGAAAAAGACCCGTTCAAAATCGGTACTTTTGTTGACCACAACCAATCTCCACTGACATGAAAAAGCTCCTGATTCTCTGCGCGTTTCTTTTGTCTGCTACGGTGGTGTCTGCCCAGTTTGGCAACCTGCTGAAGAAGGTTGAAGAAAAGGGAAAGAAGCTGATTGACAAGAAGGGTGGTGAAATGCTTGACAATTCCAGGAACAAACTTGATTCCACTGATTTCAACTATGCCATTTCGGTCATTGACAATGCCGGCATCATGAATGTCAAGGACCTGAAGGAGTCTGTTGTCAAAACCACCTCTGCCATTCGCAGCCTGAATGCCGATGAATCAGACAAGTCGCCGGAGCTCAAAAGCAGAGACCTGCTCGACATTGCTGAAAAACTCTATGAAAGCAGACAGTACAAGCCTGCAGAAGCCTATTTTCTTGCGGCAAAGTTGAGTTATGAGCAGAACCAGCTCACCAACAACATCAACTACAGCAAGGTGCTTGCCGATCTGGGTCTGCTCTATGCCACCATGGGCAGGTATGCATTTGCGGAACCTCTGGTGATTGACGCCATGGATTTGCGACAGCAGAATCTGGGGGAAAAGAGTTTTGCCTTCGCCTCCTCACTCAACAACCGCGCCATGCTCTACATGGAAACGGCGCGCTACAATGAAGCCGAAGCCGACTATGCGAAGGCCGCTGAACTGGCCCGCACCGTCGTAGGTCCGCAAAGTCAGGAGTATTCCATCGTCCTTAACAACCAGGCGATCCTTTTCGCGCGGATCGGTCGACTGGACGATGCGGTGAAGAACCTGAATCAGGCGGTGCAGATTCTCAATGCAGCAGGCAAAAAGAGTGTGCGCAATCAGGTCGGTGTCCAGTCCAACCTCGCTCACTTGTACCAGCAACAAGGAAAATACACCGATGCGGAAGCCATCTATCTGCGGCTTCAGAAGGACCTGGGTGAGAAGGACCCGTATTACGCAGGCGCACTGAACAGTCTTGCGGTGTTGTACATACAGATGAACCGCAATGATCAGGTGGAATCGTTGCTCAAAAAATCAGCAGACATCTATCGCTCCCGGTTTGGCGATGAGAACCCCAGCGTGGCACGGGTGTTAAACGATCTCGGCAATTTCTATCGCATGCAGGGCCGGCTGGCCGACGCCGAAACAACCTTGCTGAAGGCGCTGGCAATCCGCGAGGTGACACTGGGCAAATCGCATCCCGACTATGCTGTGTCGCAGGAAAACCTGGGGATACTCTATTGGAAGAAGGGTGATCTGGAACAGGCCTCAGCTTTCCTGTCGTTTGCCATGAATCAGGCGCTCGATTTCATCAACCGGTATTTTCCACCGATGAGTGAGTCGGAGAAGACAAAATACTGGGATTTGCTGCAACCGCGTTTTCAACGGTATTTCAATTTCGTGATTGAGCAGGGCGCACAGAAGCCATCGCTCATTCAGGATGCCTATGACTACCAGATTGCCACCAAGGCGCTGCTGCTGAACTCCACCAACAAGGTGAAGAAGGCCATTCTGGGCAGCGGTGACGTGGCGCTCATCAGGGACTACGCCACCTGGCTTGACCAGAAGGAGACGCTGGCCCGTGTGTACGCCTATTCGAAAGCTGAATTGAAGGAGCAGAAGATCAACGTGGACTCTCTGGAGCGCGCTACCAACGCAACCGAAAAGTCGTTGTCGCAACGGTCGCGTGATTTTTCACAGGGATACAGCGCCGAGAAAATATCGTGGAAGCAGGTGGCCGCGCAATTGTCGGACCAGGAAGCGGCGCTCGAGATCATCCGGGTGCGTGGCTATGTGCAGGACTTCACCGCTGATTCCAGGTACATCGTTTTGGCTCTGACCAAAACCGGCGAGCCGCGTATGGTAGTCCTCGACAACGGGAATCAACTGGAAACGCGGTACGCCAAATTTTATCGCAACGCCATCACCCAGCGCCTTCAGGACACTTATTCCTATGACCAGTTCTGGGGACGGATTGCACCGGTTGTATCAGGCAAGAAGGTGTTGTTTGTGTCACCGGATGGTGTTTACAACCAGGTCAACCTGAACACACTGAAGAAGACGGAGGGCGACTATCTGATCCGGATGCATGATATTATCGTGCTGGGCAACAGCAAGGACCTTGTTGCCATCCGTGCGCGCAAGCCTTCGGGGGCTGCCCGCAGTGCGATGTTGATGGGCTTTCCGGACTACGGTGGCAACCAGGTGGCGGCGCTCCCCGGCACGCGGGTGGAACTGGAGGGTATTTCCAAAGTATTGAAAGCCAACGGATACACAATCTCACAGTTCATGCAGAAGGATGCCACTGAGAAGAACCTGAAATCCGTCAAAGGGCCTCAGCTGGTGCACCTTGCCACCCACGGCTATTTTCTTGCCGACGCTGAAGTAGGCTCCGGTAGTTCCATGGGTGTGAGCGCGGAAAACGCACGCAACAATCCCCTGCTTCGCTCCGGTCTGCTGCTGGTGGGCGCGGCCACCACAATGGCGGGCGACGCGCTACCAAGCCTGGTGAGCAACGACAATGGCATCCTCACTGCGTATGAGGCCATGAATCTCAACCTGACAGGTACCGACCTGATAGTGTTGAGTGCATGCGAAACGGGTCTGGGGGACGTGCGTTCCGGCGAGGGGGTATACGGGCTGCAGCGCGCCTTCCAGGTGGCAGGAGCCAATGCGATGGTGATGAGCCTGTGGAAAGTTGATGACGCCGCCACCCAGGCACTCATGAACAACTTCTATGCCGCCTGGGCCAAAGGCGGCGACAAACTGAAGGCCTTCAAGCAGGCCCAGATGCAACTGATTACCCAGTACAAGGATCCTTATTTCTGGGGCGCTTTTGTGATGATGGGCATGTGAGGCCGCGAGGGTTGTTGCTGATTTTATGTCCGGCCTAACGGCAGAATGACTATCTTTGCGGCGGCCTTATGCGCAAGAAACTCATCCTGGATGCTGCACAACTGGATCTCACGATCAGCAGGCTGTGTCAGCAGTTGATTGAGAACCACGGCAACTTCAGCCAGACGGTCATTCTGGGGCTCCAGCCCCGGGGTGTATTTCTTGCCAATCTCATCCATCAGAAACTCTCAGAAACAGTCAAGGAACCGATCCAAATCGGCTATCTGGACGTGACTTTCCACCGCGATGATTTCCGGCGCCGCGAGATACCTGCGCGTGCAAGCGAAACACGCGTGCCTTTTGTGGTGGAGGGCCGCAATGTCGTGCTGATCGATGACGTGTTGTTCACCGGCCGCACGGTGCGTTCTGCGCTCGATGCCATGCTGAGTTTCGGCAGACCCGCGCGAGTGGAGTTGCTCGTGCTCATCGACCGCAAGCACACACGGCATCTGCCTGTGGCAGCCGATTATGTTGGCAAGTATGTCGATACCATCGAGACGCAGAAAGTGCTTGTTGAACTGGAAGCACAAGGCCACCCTCAAAACAGAATCTGGTTGACCACAAACGAGTAACCCTTTATGTCGAAGCTGAGTCAAAAGCACCTCCTCGGAATCAAGAACATCACTCGCGACGACATCGAACTCATTTTTGAAACAGCCGACAACTTCAAGGAAGTCATCAATCGACCTATTCGCAAGGTGCCTTCTCTGCGCGATGTGACCATCGCCAATGTCTTCTTTGAAAACTCTACCCGCACCCGCCTATCATTTGAGCTGGCAGAAAAAAGATTGTCCGCCGATGTTGTGAATTTTTCAGCGAGCAACAGCTCTGTCAAAAAGGGAGAGACCCTGCTGGACACGGTTAACAACATCCTGGCCATGAAGGTCGAGATGGTTGTGATGCGACATGCCAGTGTAGGAGCACCGCATTTTCTCTCACGTCACATCAACGCTGCCATCGTCAACGCAGGTGATGGTACGCATGAGCATCCTACCCAGGCGTTGCTCGATGCTTTCTCCATCCGCGAGAAACTCGGCAGTGTCAGTGGCAAGAAAGTGGCCATCATCGGCGACATCCTTCACTCCAGGGTGGCATTGTCCAATATTTTTGCACTGCAGAAACTCGGTGCCAAAGTCATGGTTTGCGGCCCGCCCACGCTCCTTCCAAAGTACATTCACACGCTCGGCGTGCAGGTGGAACTGGATGTGCAAAAGGCACTCCAATGGTGCGATGCCGCCAACGTGCTTCGCATTCAGCTGGAGCGACAACAAATCAAGTATTTTCCTTCCCTGCGCGAATACACTCTCTACTACGGCATCACCCGAAAAATGCTGGATGAGCTGAACAAGGAGATCGTGCTCATGCATCCCGGTCCCATCAACAGAGGAGTGGAGCTCAGCAGTGATGCAGCCGATTCAGCCCATTCTGTCATCCTCGATCAGGTGGAGAACGGTGTTGCCGTTAGGATGGCCGTGCTCTATCTGCTGGCGGCTACTGTCTAGTTTTTCTCATAGGCACCCGATGCGGTGATCAGCACCACCGGCGGGATTCTCTTCGTTTCAAAATGCTCGTACACCGGCTGGAGACCCTTCCAGAAGGCAAGGTGCCTCTTCAGATTTCCCACGGACAACTTTTCAGGTACACCTGGGGCCAGTCGCGCCGGAAAGATGTGCACGGGGATATGTTCCTGGCCGCTTTCTCGGGCCTCCACCGCCATCACGTATAGCAATCTGATCTTGTCGTCGGTG
>JAIBBB010000139.1 GCA_019694905.1 Cyclobacteriaceae bacterium | reverse complement strand
CCCAAAACATTTAGTAGCACATGGATCCATATCCACTCTCCTGCGGTGTATACCTACATACGCATAAACCTAAGGACTGAAAACGATCATATCGATTGGGATAGGTTCACCTATGCGCTCAACAAGTATCTCAACCCAATGGGGGGACGGCCAGGGGGTATGCGGGTGATGATCCGCAATTAACCTGCTTCAACGACCAGAGACAAATCTCTATCTTTGGTCATGCGAAAATGGTATGTGTGCATTGCATGGCTGGTATCCCATAGTCTGATGGCTCAGTATCCTGTTCCCAAATTTGATGTGCAGGGACATAGGGGTGCCAGAGGGATGCAACCGGAAAACACCATACCCGCATTTCTTGCGGCTCTTGATTCAGGTGTTACTACCCTGGAGATGGACCTTGCGGTTACCCGTGATGGTCAACTGATTGTTTCGCATGAGCCCTGGATTTCAACGGCGATTTGCCTGGATCCCGGAGGTAAGGCATTAAAGTCCTCGGATGAGCGAAAGCTTAACATCTTTCAGATGACAGCCGCGGAGGTTCAGCAATACGATTGTGGTTCGAAAGGAAACGAAAAGTTTCCGGAACAGGTCCGTGTCAAGGCGATGAAGCCACTGCTAAGGGAGGTGATCATAGCCGTGGAGGATCATATCCGCAATACCAGCCGTTATGAAGTTGATTACAATATTGAAATCAAGTCATCGAAGGATGGAGACGGGAAATATCACCCAACCCCGGCTGAGTTCTCAGATCTCGTATTTGCGTTGCTGGATGATTACCTGCCCCTTGAGAGGGTTGTCATACAGTCATTTGATTTCCGGGTGTTGAAATATTGGCATCAGACGTATCCGGAGGTGAGGCTGGCTGCGCTTGTGGAGAATCTGAAGGACATCGATGAGAATATCCGGGATCTTGGATTTAAGCCTGCTATTTACAGCCCCCATTACAGTCTGCTGGACAAAGATGAGGTGAAGCACCTGAAGCAACTGGGGATTAGGGTTATTCCCTGGACAGTGAACGACAAGAAGGATATGCAGGAGCTTAAAGCCTGGGGTGTGGATGGTTTCATTACAGACTACCCGGACCGCGCCAGGGAACTCCGGTATACACTTAAACCTGTATCAGACCGCAAGTGATGGTTTTGTTATACCGGGTGCATACGAAAATACGGCAGCTCTGCGTTGAGCCATTCATGAGGCTTGTGCTTGTATTCCTGCTATGCATGCCGTTTTTGCTCACTGCACAAGTGAAGAAGAACAAGAACGAAGTGCCTTTTGGCAAGGAGGGTCAGTTTACGTTCGAAACCGACAAGCCTTACAAATTGCTGGAAATGGACGAGAAGACGGAAGAGCCCGTCTATACCAACAAGAAAAAGAAGCCCAAGAAGAAAGTCTACTATGGGCTGAAAACGAAAAAGGGCTTCACCCGCAAGGGGTTTGGAGAAAAGATGACGCTGGAATTGTTCTATGTGCTCAAGAACAAAGAGGAAAAGCCGCCCCAATACGTGAAGGAAATCTATTACTACGACTATGCGCGTCGGGAAATCAGGAGAAGTGCCACTTTCGATCCGAAGAAGGGAGTGTTGTTACATGGACCTTATCAGAAGCGCCAGGGTGAAGTCGTGCTGGAAGAGGGAATATTCTATAAGGGGGCCCGTCATGGCCGGTGGATGCGGTATAACCTCCAGAATCTGCTGGAGGACAAGAGCAAGTATTACAAAGGCTGGCCAAAGGAATCGCTGGTGAGTTACTATGACCCACAGCACAACAAGGTAAAGGAACTTATTCCTGTCGATTTTGGCGAGAGAGAAGGTAACTACTACATGTTTCATGAAAACGGGACACTGGCCATCACGGGTGAATACAAGTGGAATGAGCGGGTGGGTGACTGGATTGAGAACTATCCCAATGGCAAGCGGAAAAAGATCATCGCATTTCCAAAAGAGCCATTTGACAAGAAGTTTCATCCATACATCAAGGCGGAGTACGATGCCAATGGTCGTGAGATCTATTCCAACTACAAGGGTCAATAGAAGGCATCTTCAATGTGCCTGATCTCTTCTTCCCCGTTCAGGACCGTAATGGCTACAATGTCGTAGCGAACGTTCCCCTTCCAGTTGATTTTGTCCATATACCAAACTGCGCCGTCGGTGATCAACCGTGCCTTTTGCCGGTCAACAAACTCCTCCGGGTAACCGAACTTCACTGAGGTGCGCATTTTTACCTCCACAAATACTAACCAATTTGCTTTCCTGACGACCAGATCAATTTCTGATCGGCCGTGGCGCAGATTCCGTTCGACTATTTCATATCCTTTGGACTGCAAATACCGGGCAGCCTGTTCTTCTGCTGCTGTTCCTTTTTTGATATTATCACCCATGGCTCTTACATTTGGCAAGACATTAATTTAGCATATTCCGCCGCACATGAAGAAACTCATAGAAGGCTTCACCCGTCAGCTGGAAGATGCACTCCGGATCAGCGGAGCAATCAATTTGACGAGACCTGGTAGTGACATTCGCAATGTGCTGATTGCAGGTATGGGCAGCTCAGGCCTGACTGCGGAATTGGTCGAGTCGCTGACCTATGCAAGAATTCCCATTCCGATCGCTATTTGCAGAAACTACAACATACCTCAGTTCGTAAGCCCCCATACGTTGTTTATCGCCTGCTCTTACAATGGCAATACGGAGGAGGTCATGGCAGCAGTACAAAAGGCCACTTTGAAACGCGCCCACATTATTTGTATCACAAGCGGCGGACGGCTGTTGGAGTTTGCAAGGGCCAACAACCTGCTTTTCATACAGCTGCCGTTTCAACACGGGAGTCCAAGAGCGATGATCGGGTATATGCTGGTATCGCTAATGACTGCTTTGTATCACACCAACCTGATTGGTGCCACGTATATCAAAGAAACCGAAAATGCAATTGCCTTCATTGACGGGCAGGAAGAGGCCATTCGGCAGGAGGCCGCCCGACTTGGCAGGCAACTGAAGGGCAGGCTCACGGTCATTTACTCTGACACTTTATTGCACGCCATGGCCCTTCGCTTCCAGCAGCAACTCAACGAGAATGCCAAGCAGCTGGCCCATGTGGGCACGTTTCCTGAGGTTAACTACAATGAAGTGGAGGGATGGCGTTTCCCGGAGCCCGTGCTTGCTTTGGCTCAGGTGGTTTATTTGCATTCCGATCATGATCATGAGCGTGTCCAGAAGCGGCTTGAATTGAGCCGGGAGATATTTGAGAAGCGGTCAGTGAAAGTCATTGATATGACGTCCCAGGGTGCTTCTCTTCTCGAACAGTATTTCTACCTGATACATCTTACGGACTGGATCACTTATTTTGTGGCGCTTGAGAATCAGGTTGACCCTGATGCAGAGGATACGATCGACTTTCTGAAGAGTGAACTTTCCCGTTCGTGAACGGAATCGTAAATAAATCTGTCCGGTTTGTGGACCTGGGAGTGATTGACTACCAGGAGGCGTGGGACTATCAGACACGTCTGTTTGACAGCACGCTGGCAGTGAAACGTAAAAACCGTGAGCAACCCGAACAGGAACCTACGGCCAATTATCTGATCTTCTGTGAACATCCCCATGTATACACGCTTGGAAAAAGCGGCGATGAGGGCAATCTGCTGGTCAGCAGAGAGAAACTACCGGATATTCAGGCAACATATTATCATATCAACCGGGGCGGCGATATCACCTACCATGGCCCAGGCCAGTTGGTGGTTTATCCGGTATTCGACCTGGAGAACTATTTCACAGATATTCACCGCTACATGCGATTGCTCGAGGAAGCTGTGATAGTTGTCCTCAACAGATTTCAGATCACGGCAGGCCGGCTCAAGGGATTGACGGGTGTATGGCTGGATCCGGATGATGCCGTCCGGGCCAGAAAAATCTGCGCGATGGGCGTCAAGACCAGCCGCTGGGTGACCATGCATGGGCTGGCACTCAATGTCAATACAGATCTCTCCTACTTTGGAAATATTGTTCCGTGTGGTATTCAGGACAAGGCCGTGACCTCTATTGCGAACGAACTCAGACAGCCACAGGATATGGCCCTTGTTAAGGACTACATGAAGAGCGCATTGAGTGAGATTTTTGAGTTTGAATACAACTGAACGATGATCCGTGACATTGAAATACCACCGATCAAAAATGTGACGGTGGCCATCATCCGTGAAGACGGAGGAGAGGACTGGAAAGTAATGCTCATCAATGCCAATGACTATGAACTGTCCAATACACTCGTGGCCAGCAAAGGATATGGCGTCAAAGACGGCGTTGAACAGAAGACCTCTACATTGAGACATTTTCTGGAAAACGTACCACCGCATTCAGTTGCGCCGGTGGAAACCATCAAACCAGATGTCTTTCACCTCAACAATGAGTATTGGGTGAGTTACTATGCACAGGGGAAGATTTTTGACAAGCGATTTGTATTTGTTCCTGACTCTATCTGTGAAGAGAACCTGACTTTTATCAAAGAACTGGATATGGAAGGTATCCTCCATTCATGAGCGCGTCCATCCGTTTGGCATTCGCGGTCTTGTTACTCGCCGTGCTGGGATGCTCCCCCACGGCAATTATCCTTAAAGAAGTAAGAAAGGCAGAGACAGACTACCGGCATCATGCAGGTCTGTTGCTGCAGGATTTGTCGAGCGGCAAAAATCTTGTTGAATGGAATTCACATCGGTATTTCATTCCAGCATCAAATACAAAAGTGCTGACTTTGTACACCAGCCTTCGCCTGTTGGGGGGTGATACACTTCCTGCTTTGCGTTATGAAATCCGCGGCGACTCAATGATTTGCTGGGGAACCGGGGACCCTACTTTCCTGTACCGGCATGTGTGGCAAAGCAACAAGACGTTTCAATTTCTGCAACAATCTCCCCAACGGTTGTTCATCTCCACCTCCAACTGGTATGCCCCTCATCTGGGCCCAGGCTGGTCCTGGGATGATTACAATGATTACTATTCGGCCGAGCGATCGCCATTTCCGGTATTTGGAAATATAAGTGTGTTGTCGCCTTCGGCGGGAAAGTGGAAAGTTATTCCGCGGGAATTGTCCGAACGGCTGGTGGTAGAAGACAGCGTGAAGGGCCGAACGCAATTTTCCAGAGACTGGTCCTCCAATGTGCTTCGAATTTCCCCCGGAAAGAAGGGAGCGGTACAGATACCCGAGATTCCCTTTCATCAGTCCCCTGAGTTTACCATCGCCATGTTATCAGATACACTTCACCGGATTGTGGAGTGGACACCGGCAACCATGAGAGCGGGCGCAAGATGGTTATACAGTACGCCTGCAGACAGTGCATACCGCGTGCTCATGCAGGATTCGGACAACTTCATCGCCGAGCAGCTTCTTTTGATGGGTGGCATGGTGCTTTCCGATTCACTGCATTCCGATCCGGTCATCCGGCATATGAAGGAACATGAGTTCATGGATTTGCCGGATCCGCTGCACTGGGTAGACGGATCGGGACTGTCTCGCTACAACCTACAAACACCTGCAAACATGGTGGCGGTATGGAAGAAGCTCAACGGGATCATTGCGAGAGACCGATTGTACAGGTTATTGAACAGCTATTACAGTGCGGAGCCATTCATCTATGGAAAATCTGGTTCAATGTCGGGCAATTATTCCCTTAGTGGATATTTGATCACCAGGAAGGGAAGGGTACTGTTGTTCAGTTTCATGAACAGCAATTTCACGGTGCCAGTGCGGGAAGTGCGGCAACGAGTTGAAAAAATACTCACGCAGGTGCGCGACCGGTATTGATCAAAAGTCCCGGTTGCTTTCTTAAATTGCATAATTGTCAAATCGATACTATGAAAAAGGTTCTCCTTGGGTTTGCTTTACTGATTGGTTCGGGCTCGCTGTATGGACAGCGCGACAGCCTGGATCTCAAGATCGGTCAGATGATTCTGATCGGGTTCCCCAAGGCAGAGGCAGATCCCCTGGTGTTGGAGGAAATCAGACAGGGAAAACTCGGATCGATCATATTCTTTGAAAAGAATGTGCCCAAGAGCACGGCCGCCTTTGCCGCGCTGAAGAAGATCATCTGGACCTACCAGAAGGCAGCTCCGATTCCACTGATTGTGGGCATCGATCAGGAAGGAGGCAAAGTGAACCGGCTTAAGGAAAAGTATGGATTCACCCGATCAATCACTGCAGCGGCAATGGCCCGGGCGCATTCGCTGGACTCCGTCCGATTCTATGCCGAGGCCACTGCGGCCACGCTGGCCGGACTTGGCTTCAATATCAATTTTGCACCTGACGTGGATTTGGCGGCTAATCCGGACAACCCGGTAATTGTCAAATACGAACGGGCCTTTTCGAACAATGAAGATTCGGTGGGCCTTTTGGCAAAGGAGTACATTGCCCAGCATCGCAAGTACAATGTGCTTACATCGCCCAAGCACTTTCCCGGACACGGTAGTTCCAAGGACGATACACACGCCGGGCTTGCTGATGTAACCAACACCTGGACTGAGCGGGAACTGGTTCCCTATCGCAAGTTGTTGCAGGCTGGCTATGTGGATGCGGTGATGACCTCACACATTGTCAATTTCAAACTTGACCCCAAGGGGTTGCCGGGCACGCTTTCGAACCGGGTACTGGATAGCTTGCTGCGCGGTAAGTTGGGGTGGCAGGGCGTGGTTATTTCTGATGACATGGCCATGCAGGCGATTACCAAAAATTATGGATTGGAAGAGGCCATCAGGCTTGGAATTCTGGCGGGCCTTGACATCATGTGTTTCTCCAACAACATCCAGGGAAGCGAGACCCGGACGGTCGACAAAGTGCATCAGATTATTAAGGGCTATGTGCTCAGTGGCCAGATTTCGAGAGAGCGGATCGATCAGTCGTATCGGAGAATAATGAAGCTCAAGGCTCGATTCATGATGCCCCGTGATGAATGGTATCGTGCTGAGCTGTTGAGACTGCAAAAGCAGTTGAATGCAGTAACAGGTGAAGACAAGTCTTCAGGGCATCATCGCAAAAAGAAATAACATCGAAACATGATAAAAGATGAAACTTCAGTCAAGGGCAGACGCTTCCTTGTGGTGCTTGCAGGTGCCCTCGGTCTGATGGGTTTGCTGTTCCTGGTTTATTCGGTTGACCGTCATCAGGAGGCGCAACGTGCAGCGGATGAACTCATGAACTTCAGGAGCCAATGTGAAATTCAGTCGGCGGCCCTTGCCAAAGAGGTCGAGCAACTCAAACGAGAGCTTGCGGCGGCGACAGCCCAACAACAAGGGTCCAACTAACAGCATGCTGCCATTCAGGATAGCGATGCCCGAGGGGCAGGAAGTTCCCATCGTCGTGAGTGTGCCACATTGCGGGACACACTTTCCCGCCGACCTGGAGGGGTCGTACGTTCAGTCACTCATACGTACACCTGATGATACAGACTGGTTCGTGGACACACTATATGATTTTGCTCCGGCGATGGGTATGACCATGATCTCGGCAGTATACAGCCGATGGGTCATTGATCTCAACCGCGACCCGGACAGCAAGCCTCTCTACAATGATGGCCGCATCATCACTGCACTCTGCCCGGCAACGACATTTCTTGGGGAATCGCTCTATCGCGATGGAAGGAAGGAAGTGTCGGTGGCCGATGTGGCAGACCGAAAGCGCCGGTATTTCGCCCCTTATCACCACGAGTTGGAGTTATTGCTTGCAGAGAAGATCAGGAAATTTGGTAGAGTTTTGCTGTGGGATTGCCACTCCATTCGAAGGAGTGTGCCTACTATTCAAAAAGATCCATTTCCTGATTTGATTCTTGGCAGCGCAGATGGAATTTCAGCTTCGCCAGGACTTATTGAGACTGCTCTGAGTAGCCTTGAACACAGTGAATGGGAGGTACGGCACAATCACCCTTTTAAGGGTGGTTACATCACAAGGCATTATGGAAAGCCCACCAGTGGCAGCCATGCCCTGCAACTTGAAATGAGCAAGGTGAACTACATGGACGATGCAGAAAGGGAATATCACCCTGTTCGAGCAGGAAAGATGAGACAATTGCTTCAGCAGACTTTTGAAAGGCTCGTCTCGCAGCTCGCCTAGCTATTTTTTCAGGACGTCAAATGTTCTTGAAATGTTGAAGCCCAGCATCATGTTGCCGTCGGACCAGGTACCATCGGTGAATGGAATGACTACTGCCTCGTTGATCATGTAGCCGTTGGTCACAAAAACCTGAAATACGTGCCCGCTGGTCTCCAGGTCCACACCTAGTGAAAGTACGTTGTGGTAATTCCTGAAGTCAGGTGAATAGCGGAATGTGCGCTGAACATATTCGGCGGTCACAGAAAGCCAGTCCAGAGCCTTATAGCGCGCGCCATAACCAATGGCAAGAATGTCATTCTTGTCATTCAGTTTTTCAACCAGATTGTAATGAACCAGCATTGGCGACAATTGGGCGCTGAACCTCGGCCCGAATTTTCGGGATACCATGCCATGGAAGAAGTAGACCAATCGGTTGGAGAGCACGGCATAGCGATCCAGCCCGGTAATATTTGCTGTGGGGTCTGAGTCCATGATTACATTGGTCGATGCCAGTAGTGCCACAGAAACAGGCATGCCGGTTTGCTTCTGATGGAACCATTTATACTTAATGAACACATCGCCCATTTTCTTGTAGGAACTGCGTCCAATGCCCACAGTCAGTCGGTCGGTGATGGAATAATCAAGGCGAAACTGAATTGTAGCGGGACCATCGAGGCCATACAAATTGTTGAGTTTGGTCCTAAACGCTCCAAAGCGGTGAGCGATGCGAAAATCCAGCGACCCTTTCGGCATTAGTTCGGTGGTGTGGAGGTTGACCAGTCTGGTGGCGCGAAACGTTCTTGTCACGCGTCCAAGGGAGTCATACTCAGCTTCATTTACCGCTGCCCATTTTCCTTGAGCGACGGCGGACATGGCGGACAGGAGAAGGGCAAACAATATGCTAGTTCGGCATGCCATTGGTGATCCACGTTTGAATTTTGGTAATCTCGCACGCTTTGAGCCCAACGCCAGGGGGCATCGGTTTGGATCCATCGACCCGCTGGATGCTGTTAAGGAATTTGGTGGTTGCTGCCAGCGACTTCACCTGGTCGTAGGTTTCGAGTACGATGTTGCCATCCTGGCGGGAGCTGTTATGGCAAGACACGCAGTTCTGGGCAGTCACGAAGCGAATGGCAGCTGCATACGTGGCGGAGACTGAATCAGGGCAGACATCCACAAGTCCGCTGGTTGGATGAATCGCCTCCCAGTGGTCGTAATAGCATGCCGAGAGGAATGTCCCACCCAGTACCAGCGCAGCCACGATTTTGAAAATGCGCTTCATACGTCAGTTATTTGGTGCGCCCTGCAACAGCCAGATGTAGATAGTTTTGATCTGCTCATCCGGCAGCGGATTTCCCGGAGGCATTGCCTCTTCACCGTTCAAGGCCGTGATGGCGTGCATGAGTTTGCTTTTCATTGCCTTCTTGCCGGTAGCATCCGCATAGTGCATGACGTCGTCGTAGCTGGTCAGCGAGCGAGCTTCTCCTCCGCTGGCGCCGTGGCATCCGTTGGCTGAAGCACAGTTGTTCTTGATCAGGGGTAAGACCGTGGAAGAGAAACTGATTGACTTTTCGGGGATAACCGGTTCTTGTGTGCAGGCAGAAGTCCACAACCCCATCATCAGAAGGACCAGCCATTTCTTCCGTTGCATGGCTGGATAACAACGAAGGAAGCCAAAAAGTGTCATGACATTCAAATAACGACTAAAAAGTCAATCTACAATGAACAGCTTCACGCCTTCAGAGGAAAATGTTCTGTGGGCATCCGCGCCGTCTCCCACCTGATAGGAAACTCCCGGGGTCAGAGTAATCGTGCGACCGTCTTTCAATTCAGTTGTCATTGACCCCTCCAGGCAAAGAATGATGTGCCCCTTTTCGCACCAGTGATCAGCCATATAGTTGGGAGAATAGGTCACCATCCGGACACGGGTGTCGCCTACACGAGTAGTTTTCCAGAGGGCAAATCCGGTAGCGCCCTCATGTCTTTCTTCCGGAACCTGCGACCAATTGGTGGTCGCCATCTTGTATGTGGGGTCGATGATCATTTTTGATTGAGTGCTATTGAATTGAACAAGTTGTTAAGGCCGTACCATGACAGTCACTATCTGACGGATTCGTTCGTGTTCAGCCGTCCAGGCAGACCATACTGATTCAGCCCATTCATGAATGATGTCAAAGCGTTCCATACCTGCCGTGCAGTCAATCACGTCCTTCACTGTCACTGAGCCAATGGGTGAAGAGTTGACACAAACTGGCCAGGCCTGTTT
This sequence comes from Cyclobacteriaceae bacterium, assembly GCA_019694905.1. GTDB lineage: Bacteria > Bacteroidota > Bacteroidia > Cytophagales > Cyclobacteriaceae > ELB16-189. The sequence goes on along the minus strand of JAIBBB010000139.1, from coordinate 100 downwards.
GGGCAATTCCATGTGCACTTGTTGTACCTGCCTGCCGGTATAGCCGTGCTCCACTACCAGGCAAAGCCCAATAAGCGCGAAGTTGGTGCGGACAGCGGCG
>JAIBBB010000138.1 GCA_019694905.1 Cyclobacteriaceae bacterium | reverse complement strand
TGGCGTGGCGGATAAACTCGGCTGCAATATCTTCCTGAACGAGATACCGTTGCGGGGCAATGCACACCTGTCCGGCATTCCGGAGTTTGGCGGTCACAGATTCTTCGGCCACGCGTTTCACATCGACGTCAGCAAAAACAAGAACCGGAGCGTTCCCGCCCAATTCCAGTGATAGTCTCGTGTGGGTCTTTGACGCACCGTCCATGAGAATTCTTCCGACACGTGTGCTGCCCGTGAAACTGATCTTTCGCACGGCGGCATTGGACAGCATTTCGTTGCCAATCTTGTCTGCCTGACCGTTGACCAGATTGATGACGCCTTTTGGAATGCCCGCATCGTGCAGGCATTGTATCAGCATCATGGCTGTGAGAGGTGTGTACTCACTTGCTTTGGCTACCACACTGCAGCCGGCACCCAACGCCGCCGACCAACAGCGAGCCGGATTGTAAGAAGGAAAATTCCACGCGGTGATGGCTCCGACCACGCCAAGCGGTTGCCGGATCACTGACATTCGCTTGTTGTTCCGATTGGCCTGAATGACCTCGCCCCTGTTCCGCTTTCCCTCCTCTGCATACCATTCGAAGAAATTGGCGGCCACGCGCCACTCTCCCAGCGCCTCCGCATAGGGTTTGCCGCTCTCCATCACGGTCACGCGTGCATAGTCTGCCAATCGCTCATGCATCAACGCGGACGCTTTCTTTAGAATGATCGCCCGATCAAACGGATTGGTCTGCTTCCACAATTGAAAACCGCGTGCGGCGGCCTCAATGGCTTCCCTGCAGTCAGCATCGTCACCAAAAGGGACTTCCGCCACTACTTCTTCGGTCGCAGGATTGATGACCTTCCAGGTCTTGCCATTCCGCGCCTCAGTCCATTGGCCGTCGATGTATTGCTTATAATTTACACTCATTGTCATTACACTTTAAAAACACATTTACCTCCAATATATACTTCCTCTACCCGTATGGAACCCAATTGATCGGGCGCCACCTGCAATGGATCCTCATTGACAATAATGAAATCTGCCATGTGTCCGGCTTTGATCATGCCTTTCATTTTTTCAGTACCCTCGGCAAAAGCGCTGCCCTGCGTATACATGGAAATTGCTTCACGTACGCTTACGGCCTCATGCAAGGCGATGGCTTTTCCTCTGTGGCTCAAGCGGCGTACTGCCGCCTCAACACACTTCCATGGGTTGATCTCCCGTACCACAGGAGCGTCTGTTGAAAAGGCCACCGGAATACCGGCTTCGCGCAGACTTCGCACCGGATAGCAATGCTGCAAGTATTCTTCGTCGAGCGCACTGACAAAATTCTCGCCCAACTCATGCAAAAAGATAGGTTGGGGCACAGCCACAAAATCGTGCTGGCGCATGGACGCTACATGAGCGGGTTCTGGCAGTCCGAAGTGTTCAATGCGGTTGCGTGTTCCTCCAAATTCAGCGTAGAGTTGTTCATACACCCGAAGAACAAGCCCAATCGCCTCGTCGCCGATGGCGTGTGTTCCGATTCTGAAACCGCTCTTCTGGGCTTTGCGCGCCAGTTCGAGAAACGGTTCATAAGTCAATCTCATCACGCCTTTGTCGTCCGTGCCTTTGTACGGTCTTGACAGGGCCGCGGTTCTTCCGCTGAGTCCACCGTCAGCAAAGAACTTGACAGTAGTGACACGCACGCGATCATTCGTCACCAGCGCCGGGATGTCAAATGGTTGTGATCCGCCGTCCGGCAACAGTATAGGCATGAGGTTCACCCGCAGGGGTAATTCCTCTTCACTGAGATCAAGGTATGCCTTCAATAGCTCAGGATGGACAGCTGGATCTGTGGCGCTTGTCACGCCTGCCCGAACCAGCAGATCGGCACCGCGCCTGATCATGTCCTTGTATTCGGCGTGGGTAGGTGCAGGCATGTGGCGGGTTATCAGGCCCAGGGCTGTTTCGTAGAACAATCCATCCGGTTCGCCATGCTCCGATTTGCCTACCACACCGCCTGCGGGAGCCTCCACGTTGCGATCCACCGCACAAATTTGGAGCGCCAGTGAATTCACCGCGGCGATATGTGCACAGGTTCGAATCAGATAGACAGGATGTTGCTGCGTAGCCTCGTCCAGGTCAAACCGGTTGGGCATGCGACCGTCGTTCAGCACGCGTTCATTGAAACCTCTACCCACAATCCAGGTGCCGGCAGGCAGCTGTCTCGCCTTTTGTTGCACGGCATCCTGAATGGCGCGGATCGACTGCACGCCTCTCAGGTCAAGAATGTATGCAGCAAGTTGTCCCAGTTTCCAGATGTGCACATGCGCGTCGTTGAATCCTGGCAGTATCAGCCTTCTTTGCAGGTCCATCGACTCTCCACCTGAGGTTGTATCTACCGTATGAATCGTTCCCGACTCCACGGTCATTGCAGTAGCCTCAGGATGCGAAGGATCGAAGGTGAGGATATGTCCGTTGTGAAAATACATGTCATGAATTCATGCCCTTGGCGATGGACGCTTCTAACACGTCGAGGCCCTCATGCAACTGTTCTTCAGTGATCACCAGCGGCGGCAACAACCGGATGCCATTGCTGAAGAGTCCGGCACGGATGAGCACCACACCATGGGCCACAGCGTCTTTGATAATCTTGAGCGTGATATCAGGATCGGGCTCCCGGGTTGATCTGTCTTTGACAAATTCCACAAGCCGCATGGGACCCAGTCCGCGCACATCGCCTACCCAGGGATACTTCTCCTTCCATACATTCATCCGCTGGGTCATGATATCACCCACCCTAGTGGCATGCGCCAGAAAAGCAGGTTTGGTCATTTCACGGATCACTTCGAGTGCGGCGACACAAGTGACAGGTGATCCGCCATAAGTGCCCCCTACACCGCCGAGGTGCACCGCATCCATGATGTCAGCACGACCCACGGTAGCAGAAATGGGCATGCCGGCGCCCAGCGACTTGGCCGTTGTAATAATATCGGGTGCGATGTCGTAGTGCTCACAGGCAAACAACTTACCGGTTCGGCCAAATCCACACTGGATTTCGTCAGCGATCATCACTGCGCCAGTCTCGGTGCAGATGTTTCGGATTTCCTGCAGGAATGCCTTTGGCATGGGAATGAATCCACCCTCGCCCTGGACCGGCTCAATCAGGATGGCGGCGAGATCAGACGGATCTACCTGGCTGATGAGCGCCTCCCGCAACTTACGGATACAGAAGTCGACGTATTCGGCCTCCGTCATTGGGTCAGGTTTCCTGTACACGTTCGGGGCCTGAAGCCGATAGAGGTCTCCTGCAAAGGGCCCAAAACCCTTCTTGAACAGCCCGTGCTTTGATGTGAGGCTTAGCGTAAGCAGCGTGCGACCGTGGTAGCCACCTTCGAAACAAATCACACCCCGACGTTTGGTGGCGTAGCGCGCAATGTTCACCGCGTTTTCAACGGCCTCACTTCCTGAATTTGCCAGCAAGGTCTTCTTGGGGAAACTGCCAGGCGTAATGCGGTTCAGCGTTTCGCACAACTCAACCATGGGCTCAAAGGTGGTAACCAGCGCACAGGTATGAATGTACTTCTCCGCCTGCTCCTGGATAGCCTTCACCACGTTGGGTGCACAGTGACCAATATTCATCACACCAATGGCACCTGCAAAATCGAGCAGGGTATTTCCATCTACATCAGTGATTACAGCACCCTTTGCATCCGCCACAGCCACTTCAGTTGATTTGGCCAGTCCGGCCGGAGCAGCAGCAGCCCTTCGTTTGAGCATCTCCTGGCTCTTCGGCCCTGGCAGTGCGGTCTTCAGTTGAATCGTCTTCATCTCGTTGTATTTATTTCGTTCGATAATGTTCATTCTCTCTTACCAGCAACACGCAATATCCATCACAGGTTGGGTCTTCCACATAGCCTGCCACCAGTCCCATCGGTTTGAATCCATTGTTCATTTGCCTCGAAACTGTTGGATCCTTGCGCTTTCCGGCCAGCAGCTCCTCGTAGTACCGCACTGCAGTGATCTTGTCGCGCACAGCACCATACCCATTCAGCATTCCGTAGGTGTACTGACCCTTGAGATTGAGAGCCACCACTGTATCCTGACGCGCGGCATATAAAAATGAAGCAATGCCCAAACCGCGATAGTCAGGATGTGTACCGATGTCCATGCCATAAAGCCACTCACCCTCGGGTTGATGCGTGTTCAGGAAGCCCCCGTCGAGCACCTCGTCGAAAGTATGTTGATCCTGCGGATCGAGGGTGTATCGGATTGTGGTTGTCATACCCACCACTTTTCCATCCTTGACGGCCACAAACTGACCTTCAGGGAACATGGTGATGTGGTGGCGATAGTGTTCCTGGCGCAGCAGCGACTGCGGAGCCAGATTGGGAAACACAAGGCGCTGAAGGGCCTCCAGCGCCGGCGCATGTTCTTCACGGGTAGTCATGATGGTAACTCCTGCCCCCACTTCACGTCGGTACTGCTGCAGAATCGTCATCATGATGGCTGTGTGAGTTTGAGCAATTCCGTACGGATAATCTCCAGTCCCGTGTTGAGATCCGTGCGTGAGATCACCAGTGGACTCAGCACGCGCACTACGTTGCCATAGGTTCCTGCGCTGATAATCAGGAGGCCGGACGCTGCACAGGCGTTGATGAGTTTCTTGCAGAGGTCCCCGTCAGGCTGGTCGGGGTCCTGATTCTTCACCAGTTCGAAAGCAACCATGGCGCCGAGGCCCCGCACATTGCCTATCGCACCGCATTCCTTCTGAAGCTTGCGGAAGAAAGTCATGACAACTTTTCCAACAGCCTCGCCCTTCTTGTTGATGTCAATCTTCTGCATGTAATCCAGCGTGGCAATGGAAGCTGCACAAGCAACAGGGTTGCCAGGATAGGTACCACCCAGTGTACCCTTGGTGGTCTTGTCCATTACTTCGGCATTACCAATAACAGCACCGATGGGCATGCCGCTGCCCATGGACTTGGCCCAGGTCGAAAGATCCGGTGTAATGCCATAGTGCTCATACGCTGCCCACTTGCCGGTGCGGCCAAAGCCTGTTTGCACTTCATCAAAAATCAGCAGTATCCCTTTCGAGCGGCAAATGGATGCCAGGCCCTGAACATAGGCGGGAGGCGCTACCACAAATCCACCCTCGCCCTGCACAAGTTCAAGAATGACAGCCGCTACGTTGGACGCATCTACCATATTGTGCAGATACTGCTCAAACGATTCTAATTCCCGCTTCACAAAAGCATCCATTTTCAGGCCATCGTTGCGCTTGTAGTAGTCCGGAAACGGAAAACGGTATACTTCCGGTGCAAACGGCCCACAGCCGATCTTGTAGCCGGTCTTCGACGTGAGCGTCATACCGAGTAATGTCCGGCCATGAAAACCGCCTGTGAAAGCGATGATACCCTGACGACCCGTTGCCTGCCTCGCAATCTTGATCGCATTCTCCACTGCCTCCGCGCCAGTGGAGGTCAGCATGACCTTGGTCTTCTTCCCGTGAGGCAACAGGGCAGCAAGCTTCTCACACAGTTCTACGTAGGGCTCATAAATGGCCACCGGAAAACAAGCATGCAACAGTTGCTTCGACTGTTTGACTATGGCATCAACGACAGGTCTTGGGCAATGTCCTGCGTTTAGCACGCCGATACCACCAGCAAAATCAATGTACTGCTTACCATCTGCATCGATAATGTGGGCGCCCTTTCCGGCCACGATTGTTGCCGGGCTGAACATGCCCATGCCCTCAGGCACAATGGCATTGCGGCGGGCAACCAGTTGTTCTGACTTCTTCATAGTTGTGTGTGTTGCTGAATGCTTTGTAATATCTCTCTGGCGGCACGGACACCTGTTTCCGCGGCTCCATTCATGAATCCCTGGTGTTCCATGCTGCAATGTTCTCCCGCAAACCAGATACCTTCAAAGGGCTCTCCTTCCACTCCAAAAAATTCTGACCACTGCCCTACCTTGTAACTCGTGTAGCTTCCCTTGATGAAGGGATTGATCGCCCAGCAAAACTTGGCGATGCGACCATTATACGACTCCACAACACCCGGGAAGATTTTCTCTGCGCCGTGGAGCCATCGCTCCTTTATGGCATCGTATGGCAAGGCCAGGAATTCATCCGACGACTTGCCGCCACCGATGAATGAAAGTGATCCACCCTCCACCGGCTGGCCCTGGCTGCTGTCCCAAATGACCGTCTGATTGATGTCTGTAAATGTATAGCCCTGGTATCCCTGTTCCCGCCATGGTCGTGCGGTAAATCCCATGGCAACCTTTGACGCATTGCCGAATCCCAGTTCACGGATGCAACGTTCCTTTCGGTCTGAGAACTGAAAGTTGCGGCGAACATCCCGGAGCGCCGTAAAAGGAAGTGTCAGCAATACCGTGTCCGCCAAAACAACCTTGTCCCCTTCTGCAGTGCCGAACGTAAGTTCATACCCGCTGTCATGGCGATTCAATGTGCTGAGCGTGTATCCGAAATGAATGTCCTTGTTCACCTTTACTGCCAGCGCATCAGTCAGGGACTGACTGCCGTGGGTAAACTTGAGCACTTCATGATGCTCACCCAGCAGGTGATAATGTTCGTTAAACTGGATAGGCACTGAAAGAATCAACAGAAGATTGAGTGCTGATTGTTCGGAAGCCTCCATGGCAAACTCGCCCGTGAGCGCCATATCAAAAAAATCGTATAGCCAACCCTTCACTCCCAATTTCCGGAGGTACTCTGTAATCGACATTTGGTCCAGATACCGGAAAGTGTCGGCATTGCGGTAGTGGAGTTCGGCTGGCAAAGCTTCCAGGTCTTGCATGATCCTGTCTGCAAACGGAGTCAGTGCGTCCACCAGTTCTTCTTCGGTGCGATGTTTACCATCAAAGAAAAAGACCTTCGAGGTCAGCTGATCAGACCTCAAATCCATCACAGGTACTTTCAACTCACGGGCCAGATCCAGGAGTGCATGGTGATTGGTATCAATATACTCAGCTCCAAAGTCAACATGGGCCCCGTCAATGACCGCATCATGTGATGTCAACATGCGTCCTCCTGCTCGGCCGGATGCCTCATACACATCACAGGTTATGCCTTCCTTTTGGAAGGTGTAGGCAGCGGAAAGGCCGGCGAGGCCGGCGCCCACAATGGCCACGCGTCCTGAGTCAGTCGAACTGCATCCTGTCCATGGCAGTGCCAGGCCGGCGGCGGCAACCAGACTGCTTCGAAGAAAGCGTCGCCGGCTGATGCCTGCAGACGCATGTGTGAAGCCAGCCTGTAGTATTCTGACAGGTACTGTACGACTCATGCCCGAGATAAAATCCTAGTTGTCGGAATATCCGGGATTCTGCGCCACCGCTTCCTTGGTGGCAATGCGCTCCTGGAGCGGAATCGGGAAAATACCCTGATAACTCTCAAGCGTCACACTCTTGGCCGTGCCAACCACATCCACAAACTTGCCGGTACGAGCCAGGTCAAACATCCGATGTCCTTCAAAATTCAACTCCGCCTTGCGCTCATCAAGCACAGCATTCAGAAATTCATCGTCGCTATTGATGTCACCCGGACTAGTCAGAGCGGCCAGACCCCGATGGGTTCGCAGTGTATTCAGGTCGGACAGTCCTCCGCCATTCAGGCCTTTCGCCTCAGCAGCGATGAGATAGAGTTCAGCCACCCTGATCACGAAGGCAGGGTTGTCCCGCGTCTGCTCACCTCTGTATTTCAATGTGCGGCCATCGGGCAGAATACCGGCGTCATTGTTAACAAAATCAAGCAGGCCGGCCCGAACATCCCCCGGACGGGAAGCAAAGAAATCATTCAGGGAGGCGAGTGCGAGAAACAGCACATCCGACCGAAATGCGCCTTCGCGCAAATAGGTGAACGGATTGAAGCCGCTCTGATTCTGCACAGTAAATGACAACTCGAAGAGGGACTCTTTTGAGAGGTAGGGAGTTTGATAAATGCTGCCAATGTCTGACGCATCCACCAGTGCAAAGGTGCCCTCGCCGATCACCTCATCCGCAAACTGGGCCGCGAGCACATTATTGCCTTGATACAAATAGACGCGTGAGAGAAGTCCCTTGATGGTCATCAGGTTGATGTAGGGCTGCGACCTGTCGTCGGCCCTGATCAAACCTGCAGCGGTCTGCAAGTCGTCAAGAATGGCGGCATAGCTCTCAGAAACTTTGCTGCGCAGCACCACATCAGTCGCCTTCTGTACTGTCTTTACTACCGGAATTCCGAAGTCTGATGAGGTATTCCAATGTTCGCCAAACATGCGTAGCAGGTCAAAGTGAGCAAGCGCGCGGATCGTCAGCGCCTGTGCTTTGATATGATTCCTGTCTTCGGCAGCGAAGGTAGCATCTGTAATGAGATCGATCCGGTTGATGATTGCGTTTGCAGTTGCGATGGAATAGTACATCGCGAGCCATGAATTTTCAATCAGGGTATTGGACGAAGTCACGCCTGCATTGCTGATCTCATCGAGCACGGTATACTGGTAGCCTCCGCCGGTTCCGATGTCACTGTACAGGTCTGCCATAAGCGGATAATAGCCGCCATAATAGGACTTGGATTGCAGGGAATTGTACAGCCCAACCAGCGCCGACTCAGCACCCGCACGGGTGGTAATGGCGTTGCTGTCTGCCACATCGTTAGGTGAATTCTGGTCCAGCACATTACACGATACGGCAAGCAGCAGAACCGTGAAGTATATGGTTATCTTTTTCATGATCATCAGCGGAGGTTAGAATCCAAGGTTAAATCCAATCATATAAGTGCGCGCCTGCGGATATGCTGCATAGTCGAATCCTGCAACCCGGGGATCGGATCCCCCGGTAGAACTGACTTCCGGATCAAAGCCGCTGTACTTCGTAAACACGTACAGGTTTTGTACAGTGGCATAGATGCGAAGGCTGGAGACCCATTTCGATTGCGCCGGCTTGAGTGTGTATCCAGCCGTCACGGTCCGAATGCGAAGGAACGATCCATTCTCAACAAACAGGGTCGAATACGGTGAGTAGTTCTGGTTGATAAATGACGCGCGGGGAATGTTGGTGACATCGCCCGGCTTCTTCCATCGGTTCAGGACCTCTACACTGTTGTTTGCATAAATCTGATCCAGGCCACCTTCGTTGGACCAACCCATGTTCACATAGGTAGCCTTGATCTGATTGTAGATCTTGTTACCCACGTTAAACTGCGTGGCCACCAGGAAATCGAACTTGCCAACAGTGAAAGTGTTGTTGATCCCGCCATAGTAGTCCGGAATGGCCTTGCCTGCAAAGGTGGCATCATCAAATTGCACCGTCTCAGCATTGACAACTGCGCCTGACCGGCTGCGGAAAAGCGCGTCTCCGTTTTGCGGATCTACACCCAGATAAGGAATTGCCCAGAAAGTGCCCACCGCCTGTCCGACTTTCATAACGTGGGTCGGCGAACCATCGGTGTAAGCACTTAACAGCAAACCATCGTTGGACAGTGCTTTGTACTGGTTCTTGATAAATGAAATATTGAAACTCGTGTTCCATCTGAAACCCGGCTTGGAAATATTGACAGAATTGATGGTGAACTCCCAACCCTTGTTCTCAATTTCACCCTTATTGCGCGTGATGGTACTGAATCCGGTGGTTCCCGCAATGAAGTCATTGCTTAGCAACCCGGTCTTGTTGGACTTGAAGTACTCGATGGAACCGCTGATACGCCCACCGTACAATTCCCAGTCAACACCCACATTGAGTGCCCTGTTGGTTTGCCAGGTCAGGTTGGGGTCGGCCAGGTTTCTGGGTTTAAGACCGGAGACACCCTGGTAGCGCGCGGGTGACCAATAAGACACGTTCTGAAAGTTGCCAATCTCCTGATCGCCGGTCAGTCCGTAACTGGCTCGCAGCTTCAGATCGGTGAGTGTCTTGTGTGTTCCGAAAAACGCTTCCTGTGAAATGCGCCAGCCGATGGATGCGCTGGGGAATACGCCATAGCGGCTGTTCCTGGGAAATCGTGAGGAGGCATCCGTACGAACCGTTGCTGAAAACAGGTACTTTCCATCCAGGTCATAGTTCACGCGCGACAGGTATGACAATAGACCAAAGGAAGTGCCGGAGGCCCCTGCTGCAGTGATCAGGGCCGCAGAAGAGATATTCTCCAATCCACTACCGATAGGAAATCCCTGGCCGGCAATGTTCGTTTGCTGGGACCGCGTTACCTGCATGGTGTAGCCGGCGATGGCGTTGAGCGTACTGCGCTGGAATTTCCTGTTATAGGTGAGGATGTTTTCATTGAGCCACGTCAATTGTTCAAATGTTGACTTCAGCGCACGGCCACTGACTGCACTGGCATCGGTGGTAAGTGGTGAGAAAAACTGATCGTCGCCCATGCTGTTGTAGTCCGTAGACCAGGAAGTCCTGAACTTCAATGCATCAGTGAACTTGTATTCTGCAAAGACCGAGGCAAGCAACCGGTTGCCGGTGGTGATCGCCCTGATT
>JAIBBB010000368.1 GCA_019694905.1 Cyclobacteriaceae bacterium | reverse complement strand
CAATCACTGGAATGGAAACTGCGTCACAAACCATTGGCACCAGGCAAAGGGTCGTGGTCTCTTCCCGGCCATTGTGTCCGCCCGCTTCAAACCCCTCCGCCACAACAGCCTGACATCCCGCTTGCTCCGCTTTCAACGCAAACCGGACGCTGGATACCACATGGACAACGGTAACTCCGTTTTGTCTGAGCATGGGAGTCCATGTGGCGGGATTACCCGCAGAGGTAAAAACAATAGGCACCCTTTCCTCAACAATCAGGTCCATCAACGGACCAATTTCCGGATAGAGCAGCGGCACATTCACTGCAAACGGCCGTTGTGTTGCCTCCTTGCATTGCCGGATATGGTGGCGCAGATTGTCCGGATGCATCGATCCCGCCCCGATGATGCCCAACCCTCCCGAGTTGCTTACGGCAGAAGCCAGTCTCCAGCCACTGCACCATACCATGCCTGCCTGTATAATCGGAATGTCAATGTTGAATAGTTGAAGCGAACGTTGAAAGCTCATGAGTTGATACGGGAATGAGGCTGGCAATTTAACTTCAATGTTGCTGAAAATCTGATGTTTAGAATGACTCCCCCTGGAAACTGTTTTTTGTCATACCTGGAGTTGTCCACAAACAATAGATTGATGAATAGTTGTGCAACTAATTGAAATTCAATTGATTAACGTATTACCTGAGGATTATGTGGATAACTGTTTGAAATTGTGGAATTCTTTTCCAGGCTTTGCCCTGGTCTATTTAGTAAGTGCTTGAATTCTAGTATTTTGGTCAACTTATCTCCCCTGAAGCAGAAAAATTTCTGCTGAATTCAAGGCTTGAATAAATTCAGCCTTCAGCAGGATGGCAGAGTAAAACGAGATGAAAAAACTACTGTGTGTGTTGGTGTGGATGGCCATGGTTGCAGTGGCCCAGGCACAACCCAGGCTGATCAAGCTAAATGAACTCCAGCGGCTGATCACTGACGAGCAAAGACCGCTCGTCGTAAACTTTTGGGCCACCTGGTGCGGACCTTGTTTGAAGGAGATGCCGGTATTGGAACAATTTGCCGCCAGCCATCCGGACGTCCGGCTTGTGCTGGTCAGTATGGACATGGACCTGGATCCCAATCCGGACAAGGTGTCACGGTTCGTCGCAAGAAAGAATCTGCAGTCGGAAGTGATCATCCTGGACGAGCGCAATCCGCAGGAATGGGTGGGACGTGTGGACAAGCGATGGAAAGGCAACCTGCCAGCCACGATAGTGAAGGGGGCAGACGGCAAAAAGCACTTCGTTGACAGGATGTTGAAAGAAGGCGAACTGGAAGCCTTGCTGGCACTGGCCAGCGGTCATTAGAATCAGCCGGCCGTCCGGAGAATATCCTCTACAAATTCCCGTGAGTTGCTGAGTCGGGGAACCTTGTGCTGTCCGCCCAATTTCCCCCGCTGCTTCATCCAATTATAGAACGTTCCTTCCGACACACTTCGCACGGTGGGAGCCACCAGCGCCAGGTCGAAGGATCGCTTGGCATCATAGTCGGAATTGATTTTCCGAAGGGTATCATCCAATACATGGGTAAACTCCTCCATGCTTCGCGGAGCGATTCTGAATTCAATCACCCACTCATGGCCACCGCGCTTCCCCTTTTCAAAGTAGATCGGTGCTGCGGTGAAATTATCAATAATAGCCCCTGTCATCTCACAGGCCCTTGTCACTGCTGTCTCCGCATTCTCCACTACAATCTCCTCGCCAAAAGCATTGATGAAGTGTTTGGTTCGGCCTGATATGCGGATCCGGTAGGGAGACTTGCTGGTGAACCTGACTGTATCACCGATATGATAGCGCCACAATCCCGAATTGGTTGTGATCACCATGGCGTAGTTCTTCCCGATCTCAACCTCGTCCAGCGACAAAGCGTGCGGATGATCCGATTCAGATTCGTCGATGGGAATGAACTCATAGAAAATGCCATAGTCGAGCATCAAGAGCATCTCATCCGAATCACTGCGGTCCTGAATTCCGAAAAAACCTTCGGACGCATTGTAAGTTTCCCAATAGTGCATCTGATCGCTGGGGATCAGACTTCTGAAAAGACTTCTATAGGGGTTGAACGCAACTGCTCCGTGGAAGAAGACCTCCAGATTCGGCCAAACCTCCAGGATGTTGGTTTTGCCTTCCATTTGCAGAATGTGTTGCAGCAGCAGGACGGTCCAGGTGGGAACACCGGCGATGTGGGTAACATCTTTCCGGGCTGTTTCCCGCGCGATCTTATCGATCTTTTCCTCCCAGTTATTCATCAGCGCCACATCCAGACTGGGCGTGCGGATTGCCTGAACCCAGAACGGGAGGTTTTGCATGATCACTGCCGAAACATCACCATAGTGTGAAGAACTGGATGGATCGAATTCATTGATCTGCAAACTTCCGCCCACACCCAGACCTTTGCCTGAAAATAGTTGTGTGTCAGGATAGTTATTGACATACATCGAGAGCAAATCCTTACCGCCCTTGAAATGGCACTCATCTAGCGCCTCTTGCGAAACGGGAATAAATTTACTGCGGGCGTTGGTAGTGCCTGAGGATCGGGAAAACCACTTGATGGGTGTGGGCCACAATAGATTTTGCTCACCCCGCATCATCCGCTCGATAAAGGGCGAAAATTGTTCGTAAGAACTTACAGGAATTCGGCGGCGGAAGTCTTCATAGTTGACGATCTCATCAAAACCGTACTGCTGCCCGAAAGCTGTGGGTCTGCCATAATGAAGTAGCTTCTTCAACAGCTCATCCTGCACTTCATGCGGATACTTCATGAAGAGCTCTATCTGGTGAATACGCTTCTTCATCACCCAGGTCAGGATGGAATTAATCAACTGCATTGGTCAGGCAAGGTCAGCAAAAATAAACCTACAAAGAAGAATCAGCAACTGGCCAGTGCTTACTCCCGGTATATGAACGTTTTTGCAGCAGTACCCTTTTGGATGAATCCGCGGTACATGCCTTCCGAATTGAATGTCATGCTTACATTACCCTGCCTGTCGAGCGCGACAAGACCTCCTTCACCACCCATGCGCACAAGCTTCTTCATGACCACCGAGTCGGTGGCCTGTTGCAAGGTAAGACCCCCATATGCCATGAGCGATGAAACCTCATGCCCCACAACAGCTCTGATAAAATACTCGCCGTGCCC
>JAIBBB010000367.1 GCA_019694905.1 Cyclobacteriaceae bacterium | reverse complement strand
TCCAAGAACATCAGTGCCGAAGACCTTTTCGATGGCACGATCATGGAAAACATTTCAGTTGGGAAACCGGACATCTCTACCGAACGCGTCATTGAGTCGCTTGAGGAAGCTGGAATTCTCGACATTGTCAACGGGCTTCCGCAAGGCCTGCAAACTCACATCCTGAGCGGAGGAAAGGGGTGGTCAGAGACTTTTGTGCAGCGACTTATTCTGGCGCGCTGTCTGGCCGAGCGTCCGCAATTGCTGATCGTTCACGATCTCCATGCCAGCGCCACACCGGCAGAACACCAGGATTACATGCGCCGCGCCCTGCGCACCGACCCGCAGCGCACCGTCATAATCGTTTCCAATCACCTTTCCGTTTTGAAGGCCTGCGACCGGGTTGTGCGGCTGGATCAGGGTCGTGTCACCGCTACCGGAACCTATCAGCAACTCCTGGAAAAGGGAATCCAACTTGACTAACATGAGACGCGAAACTGCTCACTCCATACCAAAGGAATCGTTCTACGTACTGCGCTCGCTCCAGACACCGCGTGCGGGGAAGACGCTGGCCCGATGGCTTTTCGCCATCCTGCTAATCTTCTTCACAGTCCTGTTTTTTCCCTGGCAGCAAAATATTCATGGAAAAGGAAAGATCACCGCACTGTCGCCCGGCAACCGGCCACAAACCGTCGAGACTTCTATTGCCGGCAGAATCGGAGCCTGGAAAATTCAGGAAGGGCAGTTCGTCAGGAAAGGAGACACCATTGTACTGATCACCGAAGTGAAAGAGAAATTTCTGGATCCTGACCTGCTCGAACGCCTGGAGGAACAGATTGCTGCGAAACTCCAGGCAATTGCCTCCAAGCAGCAGAAATCTGAGTCTCTGAAAAAACAAATCGCGGCACTCGAAAACGGAATGAAGACCAAAATGGATCAGGCTCGCTCCAAACTAGAAGCCGAGCGGGTAAGATTTCAGAACAACAAGAATCAGTATGAGCGCAACAAGAAACTGTTCGAAGCCGGCAACATCCCGCTAACCAAATTCCAGGACATCGACTACAAGTATCAGGGAAGCGAAGCAGATTTTGTCAATGCCGAAATTGAGATTGAGCGCGTGCAGGCCGAATACCTGGATAAAATCAACAAGGCGGAATCGGACCTCAACCACAACCTCGCTGAGCAATTTGAATCGCAGGCCGAGGTCAGCAAGTTGCGCAACGAGTTTGCCAACATGACCATCCGCAACGAACAGTACGTGATCCGCGCTCCCCAGGCAGGCTATGTCGTACGTGCCACACAGGCAGGGATCGGCGAGACGCTGAAAGAGGGAGATGCCGTGTGCACCGTGCTGCCGCTGTCCACCGATGTTGCCGTCGAAATGTACATCGACGCACGCGACGTACCCCTGGTAAGCCTTGGAAGAAAAGTGCGGATCCAGTTTGACGGCTTCCCGGCGCTGCAATTCAGCGGGTGGCCCAGCGTCTCTGTCGGTACATACGGAGGCAAAGTAGAAGTCATTGATTATGTCAATTCCCATCCCGGTCAATTCCGGATTCTGGTTATCCCTGATGCCGGCGATGAAGCATGGCCCAAACAAATCCGTATGGGCTCCGGAACCCGGGGTTGGGTGATGCTTGACAGCGTCCCGGTATGGTACGAATTGTGGAGGCAGCTCAATGGCTTTCCGCCAAGCCTCTACGAAGAACCCGGCAACGGCAAGGGTGAATCCAAAACGCATCAAAACAAAACACATGAAGAAGACAAATAGACTTCCCGCCGCGGGCATGATTGTCTTCCTGCTCGCGGGGTTGCTTTCCGTCAGGGCTGTGGGGCAGACTGATACCCTCACCCCATTCTCCATCCGTGATTTGCATGAGGCCATGCTTCGCTTCCACCCGGTAGTGAAGCAGGCTGAACTGCTTCCGGAACTGGCGCGCCAGGAAATCCGGATGGCCCGTGGTAACTTCGACCCGAAACTGGAGTCGAGATTCTCCGGCAAGGAGTATGGCGGAAAGGACTACTACCAAAAGTGGGCCACCTCTGTTACACTGCCTACCTGGTTTCCGGTCGACCCCAAAATAGGGCTTGAACAAAACTCCGGGGCCTTCCTTGATCCTGAGAACCAGTTCTCATCTGCGGACCACTACAGACAGTTTTTCTCGGGCATCAGTGTGCCTGTGGGCCGTGGACTATTTATTGACGACAGAAGGGCCGCACTGCGTCAGGCACAGTTGCTCGCCCGGCTCGCAGACGCCGACCAGGTGAAGGCCATTAACAAGATTCTGCTGGAAGCAGCCAAAGACTACTGGCAATGGTATTTCACATGGCACAATCTGAAGTTGCTCGAACGCAATGTGGAGCGGGCCGCAGACATCTACCGACGTGTACAACTCAATACAGAACTTGGCGAGGCCGCAGTGATCGACACAGTTCAGGCGAGAATCACCTTGCAAAGCAGACAGGTCGAGCAGCAAGAGGCTACCATGGAGTTGCGCAACGCCATCCTCCGATTGTCCATGCACCTGTGGGACGAAGCCCAGAATCCGGTGCTCCTGCGACCCGAAACTTCGCCGGCAGAGGCACCACCCATCGACGACCTGACTGACGAATTAGTCGGACAACTGCTGCAGTTTGCAAAGGAAAACCACCCGGAAGTAGTCAAGGTTGACACCAAACTGATGCAACTTCGCATTGACCAGAAACTGGCTTCAGAGTATCTGAAGCCCCGACTTGACCTGGGCTATTACCTGCTTAATCAGTCATTCGGCACTGGCCTCACGCTCACTGACAACTACAAGCTGAATGTCGACTTTTCTGTGCCCTTGCTCCTGCGAAAGGAGCGCTCCAAGCTGGCCAGCACAAAAGTCAAAATCCGGCAGACGCAGTTGGAGCAACTGCAGGTGGCAAGAGATGTTGCAAACCAACTGCAGGTGATTCATAACCAACTCGTCTATACCCGCCAGATGCTGCAACAGCAACGCCAGATCGCCAGTCACTATGAACGCCTCCTCCAGGCCGAACTGCTCAACCTTGAAAACGGGGAAAGTGATCTTTTCAAGATCAATGTTCAGCAGGAAAAACTCATACAGGCGCAGGCCAAAGTGATCAAACTCGTAGCCGAACTGGAAAAATCAAAGGCCATGCTCTATTGGGCGGCTGGAACCCGCAACCTTTCACTCGAAGATCT
>JAIBBB010000137.1 GCA_019694905.1 Cyclobacteriaceae bacterium | reverse complement strand
GTGTCCAAATTTGCGGGCATCCCCACGATCATCAGCGTCGCGTCCATTGTACTTTCATTTGGCGTGGCCGCCAGTGTGGGCCTGATTTTCGGCATTGCGCCGGCCCGACGGGCAGCCAGCCAGGATCCTATCTCCTCCCTCCGCTATGAATAGACTGACCATATTCTGGAGCTGCATGCTGTTCGCCACCAGCGGCATCGCGCAGCAGGTGTATACCATCGATGACGTGATTGCGCGGGCGCAGACGCAATCGCTGGCATTCAAATTTGCGGAGACCCGCAAGGAGAACAAGTATTGGTCGTACCGAACATTCAGGGCTAACTACAATCCGCAGGTGAGGCTTATCAGCAACAATGGCGGCCCTCTGTACACCAACAGCATCAGCCGGGTTCCGCAACCTGACGGATCGGTGAAGTACCTTCCGGTCAATCAGTTCAATCCTGGTCTCAACCTGGCATTGCAGCAGCCCATTCAATGGACCGGAGGCACCATTTCGATGAACTCCACCTACAACTATTTCAATAACCTTTCAGACAACGCAAAGCAGTGGAACGGGTCCCCGGTTTTTATTAACCTGTCGCAGCCACTGCTCGCCTACAATCCTTACAAGTGGGACAAGCGGATAGAGCCAATCAAATACGAGGAGTCCAAACGCGAATTTGCGCAGGCGAGGGAGCAGATCGCCAGTGATGCGGTGAATTTCTATTTCAACGTGTTGTTGCAGCAGGTGAATTTGCAGATTGCGAATTACAACCTGGCCAATAATGACACCATCTACAAAATCGAACAGGGGCGGTACAACATTGGAACCACCTCTGAGGACAAGCTGCTGCAGGTAGAGTTGCAGTTGCTCAAGTCGAAGCAGGATGCCGCCAAAGCGCGCCTCGATTTGCAAAATGCGAGCCTGCTGTTGCGCACCTACATCGGCTTGCGGTCGGGCGACGATTTTGAATTGACACTGCCCGAGATCATTCCCAGTATCACTGTGGAAGAGAACCAGGCATTGGAATATGCCCGCCAGACGCGGATGGAGTACATTGCCTTTGAGCGAAGAAAGCTGGAAGCAGAAGCGGCCGTCGCGCAGACACGCGGAAATCTGTACAGTGTGCAGGTGAATGCGTCTTATGGCTTGAACAACGTGGGACAGCAATTGTCGGATGTGTACAAGGATCCCACAAGGCAGCAATTCATGAACGTGACCTTCAGTACCCCTGTGCTGGACTGGGGCCGGCGCAGGGCTGCCATGCAAACGGCGCGCGCCAACCGTCGATTGCAGGAATATGGAATCGCACAAGATCAGGTCACTTTTGAACAACAGGTGCGCACCCAGGCGCGACAAATTGAAATGCTGAAACTCCAGATCGAGATCGCGAAAAAGTCCGACGAGGTGGCGCTGGCCCGCTACAAGGTTGCACAGAGCCGGTACCTGATTGGCAAGACCGACATCCTCAATCTCAGTACCGCGCTGCGAGAGAAGGACGAAGCCAAGCGCGCATATCTCAGCGCCTTGCTTCAATACTGGACGGCTTACTACGACATACGGCGCCTGACCTTGTTTGATTTTGCGGCCAACAAATATCTCTACAACCCTTTTGACGAAGAGTAGGACACCGCCGGGATATTTGCCCGGCGGTCTTGTGAATGCGATGTTGACGGCGGATATTAGCGATCTAACCGTTAATACAACGCATGCAACTGAAACGATTGGTGTTCCTCCTTTTTGGCATTTGCGCTGCCCCTGTTCTCCTTGCGCAGCAAACCACGGTGACCTTGCCACTCACCGACATGTCGGCCTTCAGGCCGCAGGCCGGTAACTGGCGGATTGTCGGCAGTGTTTCCATCGATCCGGACCGCGACATCCACGAGGCTCATACGGCTCCCGCGCCGGTGACCGGCAAAAAGAAAAGCAAGGCGCCGGAACCGGCACCGCTCCCTTTCCCGGTGACATCGCAGACCGGTACCGGCATCCTGCTCAACATGAACGATGAGAAGACACGCGATCAGTTGCTCACCGTCTTCGAACACGGCGACATCGACCTCGAGCTGGAGGTGATGATGCCCAAGGGATCCAACTCCGGGGTATACCTCCAGGGACGGTATGAAGTTCAGTTGCTGGATAGCTGGGGTGTCAAGGATCCGAAATATTCAGACATCGGCGGCATTTACCGCAACTGGGAATCGGAGAAAGGAAAGATCTACATGGGGAAGGCGCCCCTGACTAATCCTGCGAAGGCGCCTGGGCTGTGGCAAAAATTTCATATTGTCTTCAAGGCCCCGCGCTTTGATGCGTCAGGCAAGAAGATCTCCAATGCCATGTTTCTTTCGGTTGAACTGAACGGCGTAAAAATTCACGACCATGTGGAAGTGCCTCTGCCCACTGGCGGTCCCATTCAGAACAATGAAGTGGCTCTCGGCCCGTTGATGATTCAGGGCGACCACGGGCCGGTGGCGTTTCGGAATATCCGCTACCGCTTGTTGAAAGATGTGACCGTATCGGTTAGCAACCTCAGCTATGCGACGTACTATGGAAGTTTCAAGACGTTCTCTGACTTCACTTCACTGAAGCCCAATGCTACGGGCGCCATCGACGAACTTACTTGTGAGGTGCTCGAAAATGAGAACGACTATGGGTTGGTATACCGCGGCAATCTGACGGTGGCTGAAGATGATACCTATAATTTTGTGCTGGCGTATAATGGTGGCGGCCGTTTGGTAGTCAACGGCACCCAGCTTACCAACTTCCAGGGGTTCGATGGCTGGTTCAGGCACGATGCCGGTAGCATCGCACTGAAGGCAGGCACCTATCCGTTTGAGATCTATAATTTCAAAGGAGCAGCGTGGCTGCCGCCGCGACTGGGACTGTACGTGGTGAACGGCCTTGCGCCGGTGGTCTTGCACGCTTACAATTCATTTCCGCCGGATGATCAGCCGGTGTCTCCGATTCTTATCGAGCCCGGTTCGGCACCACGACTGCTGCGCGCCTTCCTTGACTTCAAAGGTGACCGGTCGCAACGGCTTACCCACACCATTGGAGTTGGTGATCCGGGTGGCGTGCACTATGTCTACGACATGAAGGCGGGAAACCTTGCCTGTGTGTGGCGAGGTCCTTTTGTGGATGCTACACCCATGTGGCACGACCGGGGCGACGGATCTTTCCGGCCGATGGGCGCTGTGCAATACATACATCGGTCCATGCCGTTGTATTTCCTTGATCAGCCAGACACACCTTTCCCCGAATTGCAGGCCGCTACCCAGCTCAGCGAAACCCGGTACAGAGGAAAAGGATACCGCCTGGAGGAAGGAAGCGGGATGCCGGTCTTTATTTACAGTTATAGCGGTGTTGATGTCGAGGACAAAGTCTATCCAGCCTCCGACAGGAACTCTGTGACCCACGAATTGATTGTCAAGAACCGCGGGACAAGGCCCGGGCTGTTTTATAAGCTTGCTGAAGGCAAGGACATCCGCACAGCGCCCAACGGTGCCTGGTTGATTGATGAGTCCTTCTATATTAAAGTAGCCAGCGGCTCGGCCGTCGTCCGCACCGTGGATGGCAAGAAAGAACTTATTCTGCCTGTGGACGGCAATATTCAGTATACCATCGTATGGTAAATTTCAAAAAGCATTATCCCATGAAACATAGCATAATCGTTTGCTTCCTGACATCGATTCTGGCCCTTACTGCCTCCGCGCAGATGAGCCGCACGCCCAAAGAAGACGACTACTACAAGATCATTACCATCCCCACGCCGGAGGATGTTTTACTGGAGTCCGGTGGTGTTGCTACTCTTCCGGATGGGCGCATTGCTGTCTGCACCCGCCGCGGTGATGTGTACATCATTGAGAATGCGCTGATGGAAAACGGCACTGCGCCGCGGTTCACTTTGTTCGCCACAGGACTGCATGAAGCGCTGGGCCTTGCCTACAAAGATGATGCACTTTACACGGCACAGCGCGGGGAGTTGACCAAACTGATGGATACCAACGGAGATGGCAAGGCTGACGTATACGAAACCGTCTATGCCTGGCCGCTGAGCGGACACTATCACGAGTATTCATTTGGACCCAAGATCGCGCCCGATGGCAGTTTCTTTGTGACGGGCAACGTGGCTTTTGGCGACGAGGAATGGTGGCGCGGTGAGAGCCGGGTTCCATGGCGCGGATGGACGATGCACATTGCCGCTGACGGAAGTTCCATGGAGCCGTGGGCAACCGGTATGCGTTCCCCTTGCGGACTCGGCATGATCGACGGTGAATTTTTCTATGACGACAACCAGGGTGACTGGCAGGGATCAGGTGGCATTTTCCATGTTACTAAGGGCAGCTTCACAGGTCACCCCGCAGGGTTGCGGTGGACGGGTGATGCGAAGTCGCCGGTCAAACTCACCACCCAGCAGTTGTATGCGCGCGTCGACCCGCGCCAGATCCGGAGAGATGGGCAGATGGTGAAGCCGGAGAATATTCAAAATGAAGAGCACCCTCGCTTCCTGTATGAGATCAGGCAGGAGTTTCCGGAAGTTCGCCTTCCGGCCGTGTGGCTTCCGCATGGAGTGCTGGGCATCAGCAACTCCGAGATCATCACTGATGATACCAACGGGAAGTTTGGACCTTTTGCCGGTCAGATACTGGTGGGCGACCAGGGGCAGAGCAAGATCATGCGCGTAGTGCTCGAAAAGGTGAAGGGCGAGTACCAGGGAGTGGCTTTTGATTTTCGTTCCGGATTTCAGTCGGGTGTGCTGCGGATGAACTGGGCTCACGATGGTTCACTCTTTGCGGGGCTCACCAACAGAGGGTGGGGTTCGGCGGGCACGACAACATCGGGCCTGCAGCGTCTCTTGTGGACAGGCAAGGTGCCGATGGAGATGAAGACTGTCAGTGCGCGCCCGGACGGTTTCGAAGTGGAGTTTACGCACCCGGTTGACAAGCGCACCGCCGACAACCTCGATTCGTGGTGGGGCCGCAGTTACATTTACAAATATCATCCTGTCTACGGCAGCCCGACTACCAATGAAGTCAAGCTGGACATCGCGGGTGTGAAGATTTCGGAAGACGGGCTGCGTGTGCGTGTGCTGGTGAATAACCTCCGGCCCAACTACCTGCATGAAATTGCGGTACCGGGTATCCGTTCTGCCGATGGGTTGCCTGTGCTGCACAACGTGGCGTACTACACGCTGAACCAGATTCCCGATGGCGACAAGTTGCCTGCCGGTGAATGGACGGTCCGCCGTACTACACCCGGCAAAGTGCAGCCGATGGCCAAGCCCAAAACAGTTGGCGCCGCCAGGGTGATGACTTACGCGGAAATCGAACCCTTGCTGGTGAAGAACACCTGCACAGCCTGCCACCAGGTGAGCAAGCGTCAGGTGGGGCCTGCGTTTGTTGACATTGCAAGGCGCAAGTACAGTGTGGAGCGCATAGTGCAGTTGATCTATACGCCTGAGCCGAAGAACTGGCCGGAGCATGAAACGCCTATGGCGCCGATGCCGCAGGTGCCGCGCGGGGAGGCCACACAGATTGCTCAGTGGATCAATTCGCTGGCGCCTGCGAAACCCTGAGCGGGAATCAAATACCCGTGTAGTTAAAAGGAGTAATCTGTTTCAGGTTACTCTTTATTTTTTCATCCACGGCAAGCCCGTCGATGAATGCGTGGAGTGTGTCGCGCGTGACCTTCTCGTTTTTGCGTGTGAGTGACTTGAGCGCTTCGTAGGGTTTGGGATAACCTTCACGGCGGAGGATGGTCTGAATGGCTTCAGCGACGACGGCCCAGTTTTCTTCCAGATCCTGGAGTACAGGGCCTTCGTTGAGTTCAATTTTACCCAGCCCTTTGTCGAGTGATGCAAAGGACAGGTGCGTGTGCGCCAGCGGCACACCGATGTTTCGCAACACGGTGGAGTCTGTTAGATCTCTTTGCAGGCGCGAAACCGGCAATTTTGCTGCGAGGTGTTCAAACAGGGCGTTCGCCACACCAAGGTTTCCTTCAGCGTTTTCGAAGTCGATGGGATTGACTTTATGAGGCATGGCCGAAGAGCCAATTTCGCCTTCCTTGATCTTCTGAGAGAAGTACCCCATGGAAATGTACTGCCAGACATCGCGGCAGAAATCGATGAGAATGGTGTTGATTCTTTTCAGTGCATCACACAGCGCTGCGAGGTGATCGTAGTGCTCAATTTGTGTGGTGGGATGGCTGCGGTGAAGCCCGAGGCCCTTGTTGACGAATGTGTTGCCAAACTGGTGCCAGTCGATTTCAGGATAGGCCACCGCGTGAGCGTTGAAGTTGCCGGTAGCGCCGCCAAATTTGGCAGCGTGCGGGATCTTAGTGAGCAGGGACAACTGTGCCTGTAAGCGTGCACTGAATACCCGGATCTCCTTGCCCAGGCGCGTCGGCGACGCGGGCTGACCGTGCGTACGCGCGAGCATCGGCACTTGGTCCCAACTGTCTGCCATCTGTTCGAGGCGCTGAATGAGTTTGTTGAGATTCGGCAGGTAGTACTGCTCCAGGTATTCGCGCAACAGGAGCGGCACAGCCGTGTTATTGATGTCTTGAGAAGTCAGACCAAAGTGAATGAACTCTTTGTATGCAGCCAACCCCAGCCGGTCGAAGGCTTCCTTGAGGAAGTACTCAACCGCCTTCACATCATGATTGGTGGTGCGTTCAGTTTCTTTGACATGCGCAGCATCGGCGAGACTGAATTGTTCGTACAGTTTCCGCAGAGCAGCGAAGTGCTTGTGATCAAAACCTTTGAGCTGCGGCAAGGGTAGTTCACACAAGGCAACGAAGTACTCCACCTCCACCCGCGTGCGGTAGCGGATCAGTGCAAATTCTGAGAAAAAGTCTGCCAGTGGACGGGTGGTGCTGTGATAGCGACCGTCGATGGGAGAGACTGCGGTAAGCGCGTTGAGTTCCACGAATGGCGAATAAACCGCTAAACTAATCAATTTTAACCTTTTGGCTTTTCTGCCGTATAACAGAAATTCAACGCAACCGTCATTGCTTTTGATATTTTTGCACCCTCATGAAGAATTGGTACCTGTTTATTCTGCTCACCGCCCTCTTACCGATCGAGGTTCTGGCCCAGGTGCAACCCGGTCACGAACTTCCCATCAGGAAGGCCGGCAGCACGATCAAACTGGACGGTGTTCTCGATGAACCCGAGTGGAACGATGCGGCGGTTGCCACGGACTTCTACATGAACTATCCGTACGACTCGTTGGCCCCGAAGCATCAGACACAAGTGCGGTTCACGTTCGATCAGCATTTTCTGTACATCTCCTTTGTGTGCTTTGATGATTCCGTGCGTCATGTAGTGCAGTCGCTCAGAAGGGATTTCGATTTTATGCTCAATGACAACGTGGGCATCAGCATCGATCCTTACAATGATTACACCAACGGATTTTTCTTCAACATCACGCCTTATGGTGTCCAGGGCGAGGCCACTGTTTCCGGTGGAGGCACCATGCCTGAGCAATACAACAGCAGCTGGGACAACAAGTGGTATTCGGAAGTGCGGCAGTACCACGACCGGTGGATTGCAGAACTGGCCATTCCTTTCAAGTCATTCCGCTACAACAGCCAGGCGCCGCACTGGAACGTGGCGGTGGTGCGCAATGACCTGAAACGCAATGAAGTTTCGGGCTGGATCAAAACACCTATACAATATGTGCCTTCGTCATTTGCTTACTCCGGCCGGTTGATCTGGGTGGATCCGCCGCCCAAGGCAGGCGCCAATGTATCGGTGATACCCTATGTCGTAGCCTCTAGTACCGAGGACAAGGAGAATGCAGTTCCGGCTGAGTTCAAAGCAAATGCGGGTTTTGACGCCAAGGTGGCCATCACATCGTCGCTCAACATGGACGTGACGGTGAATCCCGACTTTTCCAACGTGGAAGTAGACAAGCAGGTGATCAACCTGACGCGTTTTGAATTTCAGTTTCCGGAACGCCGGCAGTTCTTTCTGGAGAACAGCGATTTGTTTTCCACACCAGGGTTCACCGGATTCACCCAGCCATTCTTCTCACGGCGGCTGGGACTTGCGTCCGACAGTTCGGGCAATCTCGCGAAGGTCCCGATCCTGTATGGAGCTCGTGTGTCCGGGAAGATTGGGTCGCACTGGCGACTCGGTGTGATGAACATGCAGACGAAGGCAAAAGCCGCACTCGGTTTGCCCGACCAGAATTACAGTGTGGCGGTTGTGCAGCGCCAGGTGTTCAAGCGCTCGAACATGGATGTGTTTGTGGTCAACAAGCAATCCATCGGATTGGGTGAGTATGTGCCTGGGAAATACTATGCGGAGAACCTTGTGAAGAAGTTCTGGAACGGTCAGGACAGTGTGATGGGCTTGCACCGCTACAACCGCGTGCTTGGTACGGATTTTAACCTGATCACGAAGAGCAACCGATGGGGTGGCAAAGCGTATTATCATCAGTCCCTGGATGATTTTGTTAAGGGCCAGGCATTTTCACACGGTGGCTACCTCAACTATATGGGACGCACCGTGCAGGGCTTCGTTGGCTACATTGACATGGGCAAAAACTACAATGCGGAGTCTGGCTTTGTACCGAGCATGGCTGTCTACCCGGGTAACTACGGTGCATTCTCTGTGCTAGATTTCAAAATCTACCCGAAGTCAAAGTCAATTGCCATCATCACCCCGGGTGTTGAAGTGGACTACACCTACATTCCTGGGGGCATGATGACCGACCGGACGATTATGCAGCATCTGCAGGCCAATTTCAGAAACACAGCACAAATCAATCTGATTGCGCGCAACATTTATCAAAAGCTGCCTGCTGATTTTAATGTGCTCGACCCGCATGGCGATTCGACATTTCTTCAGGGCCAGGAATTTCGTTGGGAGGAATATAACATCAAATTCATGTCAGATACCCGTAAGCGATTTACGTATATCCTCAATGGTATCGGCGGACAGTTTTACAATGGAACCCGGACGGGACTCAACGGGATGGTGTCTTACCGGGTGCAACCCTATGGAAGTCTCTCGGTAACGTTTGACTACAATGATGTGAAGTTGCCTTCGGCCTACGGGCATGAGTCGTTCCTGTTGCTGAGCCCCAGATTGGACATGACCTTTTCACGCAAGGTCTTCCTGACAACGTTTGTTCAATATAACGACAGGTACGATAACATGAACCTCAACGCGCGTTTTCAATGGCGGTTCAAGCCGGCGTCGGATCTCTTCGTAGTATATACGGAAAACTATGTGCCGGGGATCATGTCGTCCAAGAACCGGGCGTTGGTGCTCAAGATGACCTATTGGCTCAACCTGTAGACTTCCCCTGTCTTTTTATAAGAGGTTTGCGTTTTGCGTCGTAGTTTTGCAGATAAATCTGCAATACAAATGGCTTTTGGTTTCTTCAAGAAGAGTGACAAGAAGGAGACTTCTTCTACCGGTGGTCACTACCACCAGCTCAGGATACTGAAGGTCATTCAGGAAACCCGTGACGCTGTCACACTGGTGTTTGAACAGCCTGCCCCTGCACTCACGTACAAGCCAGGTCAGTTTTTGACTCTGATTGCAACGGTGGGAGGCAAGGAAGTCAGGCGGGCGTACTCGCTGAGTTCTTCGCCCTTCGTTGATCCACACCTGGCCGTCACCATCAAGCGCGTTGACAAGGGATTGATGTCAAACTGGATTCCTGACAACGTGAAGGCGGGTGACACCATGAAAGTGATGGATGCCGCAGGGCATTTCACAACGGAATTTATAAGTGGCAACAAACGCCATCTGGTGTTGTTTGCGGGCGGATCCGGTATCACACCGATGATGTCGATTATCAAGAGTGCGCTGATACAGGAGCCCGAAAGCATGGCGTCACTGATTTATTGCAACCGCAATGCTGACTCCATCATCTTCCGCGATGAGCTGGCCAGGCTTGAGACGAATTATGAGGGACGGCTACAGGTAATTCATGTGCTTGATGAAGCACCGATGAACTGGCAAGGCTACTCAGGTTTGCTGAACGCGGAAATGCTCAAGAAGTTATTTGAGCGCATGCCTGACTGGGGCATCGACAAGACAACCTATTGGATGTGCGGCCCGGAAGGCATGATGAAGAATGTGGAATCATTGCTCGGGCAGTTGCACATCCCTGCTGACAAGATTCTAAAAGAGAGTTTTGTCACACCCACATTGGACAAGGCCGCGAAACCTGCAGGTGCCGGCGAAGCTACCAGTCATACCATTACCATTCGCTACGACGGTCAGGAGTACAGGCTCGCGGTGCCGCCCAATCGCACGATCCTTGAAACGGCACTTGATCAGGGCATTGACTTGCCTTACAGTTGTCAGAGCGGACTTTGCACCGCGTGTCGCGGCAAGGCTTTGTCGGGCAAGGTAAAACTTGACGAAGAGGAGGGGCTTTCCGCGTCCGAGCGGGCAGAGGGATACGTGCTCACTTGCGTGGGTCATCCCTTGTCCGACGATGTGGTGATTGAGATTGGCTAGCCAGCCTCCGCCTGCAAACAATTATCCGATAAACTCCTTCACATCCGTGTAAGGAAG
>JAIBBB010000366.1 GCA_019694905.1 Cyclobacteriaceae bacterium | reverse complement strand
CATATGTCGCAGAAGACGACTGGAAGTCCGTCGTCACGCTCTTTGTGCAAATAGACGATGCAAGCAGAGTGGCGAAAGTGCATGAGCAACTTTTGCCGCTTGTGGAGCGCAACAACGAGGCCCGAGAGGACTTCAAGCTGAAGGATCTTTTGCTCGAGCAACTGCCGGGGATGGCCATCCGCGACCGATTGGAGTCCACTCAGGCATGGACATTCGTTGCTCCTCCGCAATCGGCTGTGCTGGGTTCGGCGGTCATGGGTGTGCTCATGCTGTTGCTGGCATGCGTCAATCTCACGAACTCGTCTATTGCAATCTCCTCCCGCAGACTCCGGGAAATCGGCATCCGCAAGGTGATGGGAAGTCCGCGCCAGCATCTCATTATTCAGTTCATCGGAGAAACGACGATTGTTTGTCTGATTGCACTCGTTGTGGGTTTGGGATTTGCTGACCTTCTCATCGGCGGGTGGAACTACCTGTGGGAGTACATGCAGCTAAAGCCGCACTACTTTGATTCATGGGCATTCATCGCCTTTCTCGTGGGCTTGCTTGCCTTTTCCGGCATCGCGGCAGGGAGCTACCCGGCTCTGTATATCAGCAAGTTCGAGCCGGTGAAAATTCTGAAAGGCAAGATGCAGTTCGGCGGCGCCAGCTTCTTCACACGCGCTTTGCTGACCTTCCAGTTTGCGATCTCACTTATCGCCGTGGTCAGCGCCATCGCATTCTATCAGAATGCTGTTTACCAACGCTCCTTTGACCTGGGCTTCAACGCGCGCGGCGGCATCGTAGTGGATATCGGCAAACGAGGTGAATTTGATACTTACCGCACCGCCATCGAAGCAGATCCCCATGTGCTGTCGGTAGCGGGTTCCCGACATGGAATCTTCTCCGGCGGAATGCGCGAGCCCATCCGTCATGCCGCGTCTCAGCTTGAGGTTGATATTATAGAAGTGGGCGATCGGTATCTGGAAACCATGAACCTGTCGCTCGTGGCCGGACGCGATTTTGCAAAAGACTCTCAGACGGACCTGAAGGAATCGGTCATCATCTCACAGAAACTCGCCGACCAGTTCGGCTGGAAAGATGCGATAGGCAAAGAGATCGTTTGGCGGGATTCAATCCGGCTGTTTGTCGTGGGCATGATCAAAAACGTTTACACCCAGGGCCTGTGGCTGGAGATGGAACCGATGATGATCCGCTACATCGCACCCGAAGACTATACACAACTGACGGCAAGCACAACCGCCGCCGATGTGCCTATTGTGAACCAGGTGATGAAGTCGAGATGGAATGAATTGTTCCCCAACCGGCTCTACAACGGCAACATGATGGTCAATCACCTGCATGAGGTGGATGGCGTCAATAAGAACCTGGTCTATATGTATGGCTTCCTCGGCATGGTTGCCTTGTTGTTGTCACTGACCGGCCTGTTCTCGCTGCTGTCGCTGAACATCATCCGGAGGTTCAAGGAAATTGGCGTGCGCAAGGTGCTTGGTGCCTCGGTAGTCAACATTGCCCGCATCATCAACTTTGAGTTCTTTGTGATTCTGCTGATTGCCTCCGTAGTGGGATCTTTCCTGGGTTACAACATTACCAATCTGCTGATGAGTACCATCTGGAAGTACTATCAGCCGGTGAATTTGACCACTGTTTTCGCGTCGGTGTCCCTGCTTTTCGCTATGGCGTTGGCCACTGTAGGCCAGAAGGTCTTCTCCATTGCCACCATGAACCCGGTGAAATCACTCAAGGAAGAGTAGATTGATCGACCAACGTCCCGGGGGGATATTTTTTGAACTTTTATTAGTATATAAAATCTATAGAATTAATTGTTTAGTAGGTTGGATTACCTACTTTTGGGCCACTGACTGGCGGGGAAGCCGGTTGGATTTTATCAACTTAATAATCTACAAGACATGAAAATCAAATCATTCACTTTCGCACTCGTATCAGTGGCCGCCCTGGGCCTCCTCGCATTTACCACACCTGCACCTGTCAGTTTTACAGTCGACAGCAAAAGCAGCACGCTGGTTTGGAAGGGAAAGAAAGTAACCGGCGAACACACCGGCACTGTGCAGGTTTCGGCCGGCGAATTGACTGTCGATGGAAAAACAATCAAGAAAGGCTCCTTTGAGATCGACCTGACAACCATCACAAACACAGATCTCACAGACAAGGGCTACAATGAAAAATTGGTGGGTCACCTGAAGAGCGATGATTTCTTTGGCGTTGCAAAATTTCCTAAAGCATCTTTTGTGGTAGGTTCGGTGACTGCCAAATCGGGCAATGAATACACCGTGAATGGAAAGTTGACCATCAAGGGCAAGACCAACGAGATCGAATTCCCAGCCACCATTCTTGTGGAGGGCAAGCAAGTCACGGCGAGCGCTAAGATTGTAGTGGACCGCGCGAAGTACGATATCCGCTATGGTTCCAAAAGCTTTTTCGATAACCTTGGCGACAAGGTGATCTACGATGATTTTGAACTTGACCTCAAACTTGTTGCTACCGCGCAATAGGTAAGCACGAGGATGTGTTTAACCGGTGTGCTGCTGGCAGTCAGGTTGAGTTGCTGCCGGCAGGCACCTGTTTCATTTATTCAGGCTTGCGAAACCAAAGCCAGCCGGATGCGGCCAGGAGGAACAAGGTCGCAACAACGGCCCACCAATTGAGTTTCCTGCATTCCACTGTCATGATATAGTCGCGAAAGACAAACTTGTTCACCAGCGGTTTCCAGATGGCGAGGCTGCCAGCCACCGAGTCGGCATTGGTGTAGGTGATAGACCACGGCACTTCAATGGCGTTCTCGTACTTGCCGTCCTGTGCAAAGCTCATGAACGAGACCCTGCTGTTAAGGTCTTTGGAAAACTCTTCAAAGTCCTTGTCGGCTGCCGCGGGCAAAGGGATGCCAAGCGTGTCGGCGGCATCGCGCGCGAGTGTGGGCTCGCCTTTTTTCTTTTCTATGTACTGGTATAATTCGCTTTTGTATTTGGCGAGTGTGTCAAGCCAGCGGGGTTCGGCATGCCGTTTCACCACTGCGGCCAGGATGTCGTAGGATTCCTGAAACAAAGCGCGGTTGACGAAGCGTTCACTGATCTTTTCATTGAGCATATCGAGTTGCAGCCTGTCGGCGCGTGTGATTCGCTTGCCTTCTGCCGGCAGTCGCTCCACAAAGAGACTGTCCTC
>JAIBBB010000136.1 GCA_019694905.1 Cyclobacteriaceae bacterium | reverse complement strand
ATAGCCGCACCACCGTTGCCGGACTTGTCTTCCAGGCGTGCCAACTGCGAGATGGTGTAAGACAGTTCTTTCTTGTTGTTGTAGCTCTCATGAAGAGTACGGGCCTTCAGAAAGTAGGACCTGGAGGTTTTCCATTCGCCCAGTTTGTCAAATGCAATGGCTGCATTGCTGAAGGTGGTGGGCAGAAACTGCTTTACATTGAGATCCTCAAATTCCTTGCTGGCCAGCAGTGAATACTGTATCGCGCTGTCATATTGTTCCAGGTTCAGGTGCAATTTTCCCAGGTTGGCATGACAGGCAGCGAGCCCAAACTTGTTGCCCAACTTCTGATAGATCCGCATCGCCTGGCCATAGTGGTCCGCCGCAGCCTTGTAGTCCTTCTGGGCGCGCAGGACGATACCGATGTTGGTGAGCACCATCGCGATCTTGCTCTCGTCTTTGATCTTCTCGTAAGTTCTTCGCGCGTCATAGTAATATGTAAGCGCCTGCGGGTAAGCCCCCTTCTCGTCGTAGATGATACCCAGCGTATTGAGCGTGTTGGCAGTCTTCAGATCATCGCCCAGCCGCTTGCGGATGTCCAGTGCCTGAAGTTCATGGCGCAATGCCTCGTCGTAATTGCCCTGTGCCTCGTAGGTGACTCCGATATTGTTGAGGGCCTCCGCCTCGTAATCAGCGATGCCTTGCTGCCGGGCGAGCGCGAGTGCCTCCATGCCGTACTGTCGGGCAGTGTCCGCATTGACGAAACGATACCCCCAGCAGAGTTCCAGCAGGGTCGTTATACGCTCCTTACCGGTGGCTGTTTGAGCCACCTGCCGCAGGCTGTCAAGGTTCCGGGACTGGCCCAGTGCCGCAAATGATGCAGGCATCAACAAGACAAAGACAACCAGTCTGACAAGGCGCTGATGTATTCTCGGGAGATTCATGTACCGATCTCTAGGTAGTCGCAAATTACCGAAAGGTCGGGATTTCAGGCCGCGCCAAAGGGCCTTTTCTTTGAAGCCAAACCCCAATAGAAAATGAAAAAGCAGTATACCCTTCTAATGACCCTCGTGGCACTCCTTGCCGTGAGCATCTCCGCCCTCGCGCAAAAGAAGAAAGGTGCCGCCCCCGAAAACCCTGAAGCCGGTAAATTCAAAGTGGAGCAATCCAAATTGTTGCCGAAGCTGAAGCGGCTGGCCATCACCGAACTAACCGTCAACTACAAACTGACCACGACCGCCAAGACCATCGTCCGTGAAAAAGGTGCTGGCAAGATCGCCGGCGCGCGGGTCACAGCCTATCTGGAGTTTACCGACAGTGAACCCACCCCGGAAGACTTCCAGGGCATCACGGATCACTTCTATCGCTACTTTCAAAAGCAGCTGAAGGCCAATGGCATTGACACTGTGGGCTGGAATGAAATCGTCGCTTCTGAATTCTATCAGAAGATTGGCGATGATGAAAAGGACGATGACAAGAAAGAAGGCGGGGGCAATGCGTGGGTAGTCAGCACCGCCAACAAGGGCAAGATTGTGCACAATGGCATGGTCGGCTTTGCGGGCAACAAGGGCAAGCGCGCAGCCGATTTTGCGGAGCAATTCGGTACAGCTGCATCATTCAAAGTCAATGTGGATTTTGCCGAAGTATTGGTAAACCTCGAACTCAAGACCACCGCCAGAAAAGACCTGTATGACGGTTGGTACTATCCTGAATCAACCAGCAAGAAATACACCTGGGGAGTGCATGCCCAAATGATGGTGGGTGACCCTGAAAACAAACAAGCCTCCTACATCTGGGCCCAAAAGGGCTGGCCCGAATTTGTGCTCCAGTGGAGAGATATCGCTGTCGCCGGTGAGTACTCGGAGTCAATGACCGAAGATGCCTCTAAAGCCCGGAGCGGCCTGGCCAAGCAGTTCGCTTTCTCCAAAGAACTGACACCCGTGCTGGTGCAGGCCACCCGCGCCAAGTATATCGCAGCAGCCAAAAATGCAGTTGAACGATGGGTAGATGCCTTCGTGGCCCGTGCAGTCTCCATGCGTAACTGATTCTGAATCATTCATTCCTGAAAGCGCCCTGCTCCTGCGAGCGGGGCGCTTTTTTATTGGTTCCTGGCTCAGGTGCCCACTTTATCAATCGGTCTGAATCTCAGGGCACTCCAGGTATCATCAATTGAAATAGCAGCCACCGTAGTAATCCGGAACTCCTCACCTATTTCACGGATGATATCGCGGTTCACATCCGTCTTCACCCCGGAGGTGCCTTTCGGGTAGGCGAACCACAGCACGCTGTCAAACTCAATTTGCTTCAGGTCTGCCCTCAAGAATCGAAGAAACGAATCCTTGTCCTTCACGAATACCACAGTGTTGGCGCTCGGTGTCCCGCCAAGCCGGGTTTTGAACCCCAGCCGAATGAACTCCTTCTCCCATTCAGAAGGAGCGGCGATCGCGATGGCCGGCCCTTTGAACTTGAACTTTCTGATTGTCTCTTGCAGGTTCACCCTTGTCAGATTTACAGCCGTTGTTGACTCAATGAGTTCCCGGCACGGCCGACATACTCATGAAGATCCGCTTGCCCCGTTCCTTTCCGGACCTCACCATTTCATCGGCACCCGCCGACGGTCCGCCTATGCGCAGGACCGCATCGCAATGATCGATCAGTCTCACCGCAATGGGATGAAAGATCTCATTGAAAATCTCATCTCCCACTTTCTTTGATCCGGCTGCCTCAATCAGCGGCAGCGCAAACCACTCACCCAAGACAGGCATATGACCCATCCGGTACAGTTCGAGCGCGGTGTCAGTCATCGCTTTGACGTTGTTTGCAATCAGCGCAGGGTCATCGTTCGTTCCGGAGCGGTAGGGTCCGGCCACCAGAATCATCAATGGTTTGGAAGGTTGAGTCATTAATATTGGATAAAAGTCAAAAGAGAAAATTGAAAACAATTATACGTTAATTACATCCCTTTGTTCTGAAATGGTTTAAAACATGCTGCCCTTCACACAGCTAACGTTTGCATCACCGCCTGAAGCCGGTGGTCACTTGTCTTCCAATCCCTTGTGCTCGAGTATTCTGGGAATGCACTTCTCAATTCGCTGCATCCGGGTACTGGTCTGTTTGGCGGACGAGAAGTACAACAGGTAGCCACGCTGTCTTCCCGGAGTCAGACTGCTGAAGGCTTTCTTCAAGCCGGGGTATTCCTTCAACGCGGATTTGAATTCGCCGACCATGTCAAACTGGGCCGTTGCCTTCAACTTCACCTTAAGTCCCTGTTTTTGGTTGGTGACCGCCGCCTTCACATACGCTTTGATGATCGACCGTTTGCTGATCACGTCTTCGACACCCGTAAACCTGATCTGCCTGGCGGCCTGGACGTTTGTGGTCTGCTGCACCAGCAGTTGGTGGGTGTCCTTTAACAGGGCACCTTGCATCAGTAACAGCGCGCAATAGTCTTTGAAACCGTGGATCAACACAACATTCGCCTCGTTCAGGGTGTAGCATGGACATCCCCATTTGAGCTCCTCCGTCAGTCCGCAACTCAACACAATGGACCTCAACTCCAGATAGGCGTCCTGCCATGGGCCCTTCTTGTTGAAGAACCAATCAACTTCGGGGTTTTTCATCTTGTCGAGGGCTGGAGTTTATAAGAACCCATCAAAATTAGCAAACGCGAATCAGAACCCGAAGCCGTTCTCCGCAGCAAAGAGATCTGCACATGCTACTCATGCCGCAGCGCCTTCACCGGGTTGGCTGACGCCGCCTTCACAGCGTGGTAGCCAACGGTCAGCCAGGCGACAACCATGGCGCCCGCTCCTGCGAGTAGAAAAACCGCGACGCCAATCTCTACCCTGTAGGCAAAACCATTCAACCATTGCGCAGTAAACCACCAGCCTGCCAGCGCAGCAGGCACAAAGGCAATGAGCACAAGCCTCACAAATTCACCGGTCAACTTGAATAGAAGAGAGCCAACCGATGCGCCGAGCACTTTGCGGATGCCAATTTCACGCGTACGCTGCTCCGCCGTGTACGCCGCCAGCGCAAACAGACCCAGACAAGCAATGATCACGGCAAGCACCGAAAACAAACCCAACACCTGCCCCATTCTTTCCTCTGACCGGTAGACGCTGTCAAAATTCTGATCCAGAAAGGAATATTCGAAAGGCTCTCCGCTGCCAAATTGGTTCCATACTGCGGCTGTCTGTTCAACCACTTCCCGGGCGTTCCCCTCGTAACGCGCCATGACGATGCCCGAAGGACCGCGGTCCAGAAAAATCGCCAGCGGCCGAACCTTATCCCGGTAGCTTTCAAAATTGAAATCTCTCATGATGCCCACCACATGGTAAGGGAGAAATACAAACGCGTTGGGGCTGTGCAGTATCTCCTGCCCTTCCAGCTTCTTAAACCCGAACTCCCTTGCTGCCGCTTCATTGATCACCACAGCGGATGAATCGGAAGGAAATTCATTTGAGAAATAACGACCCTCCTTCATCTCGAACCTGAGCACCTCTTTCGATTGGTAATCCGCATAGTAACTCGCCACCCGGTGCTCGCCCTCCGCACCTGCCACGCGCATCAAAAAGGAATTATATGTGCCCGGGAATCGGTTGGCAGTGTAGCTCACTGCTGAAATCCCTGATTGTTGCATCAATGCATCGCGAAATGCCGCCACATTGTCTCCCAGTCGGTAAGCATCAATGATGAGCACATTCTCTTTGTCCATTCCCAGCTGCCGCTCTTGCATGAAGCTGATCTGTGTATAGACGATGGATGTAAAAATGATCAGGAAGATGGAAATGGCAAACTGGAATACGACCAGCCCGCTCCGGATCCATTTGCTGCCGCGGCCTGCACTCGTGTCTCCTTTTAAAACGTCTACGGGTCGGAATGAAGTGAGATAAAAAGCCGGGTAACTTCCGGCCAGCAAGGCGACCAACACCAGGAGGAGGCCTGCCACCAGGATGAACTTTCCGTCCAGAAGGTTGGCGAGTGAAAGGGCTTTGCCTGACAACAGATTAAACGCAGGCAGGAAGCTATAGCAAAGTACCAGGGCCAGTGCGACAGCTATGAAACAATAGAGCGCTGACTCTGCCAAATGTTGTCCGATCAACTGCCATCGCAACGAACCCAGTGTCTTCCGCAGCCCCACCTCCCGGGCACGGCCGGCAGACTGCGCCGTGGAAAGGTTCATGAAATTGATGCATGCGATGGCCATAACAAACAAGCCAATCAGTGCCAGGGCATTGCTATTCGTTGTGCTCCCGCCGGGTTCCAGGTCTTCCTGCGAGATGGAGTGCAAGTGGATGTCTGTGATTCTTGTGCCAAAGTACGCGTACGTCCCGCCGGCCGCCCGTACCTGCTCCAGCGTATTGCCAAGAAATTGTTGCAGTTTGGGAGCCACATGCCGGGTTACGATTCCTTCCAACTTCTTCTCTACCACAGCTATGGAAGCGCCCTGCCTGAGTAAGGCGTAGGTGTACACTCCGCTGTTGAGCCATTCCTTCAATTTAAAGTAACTGTCCGGACCAGGGGACAACAGGACTTTAAACTGAAGATGGGAATTGCCCGGGCAGTCAGCCGCCACACCCGTAACCTTGTAGGAAACTTTATCGGGGCCGTCGCCAATAACAATTAGTTTGTCCAGGGGGCTCTCATCTCCAAACAATTTGCGCGCCGTTGTTTCGGTCAACACCACCGTATTGGGCTCTTTCAATACCGTTGCGGGGTTGCCGGCGACAAGTTTGTATGAAAAGAATTCAAAAAAATTGCTTTCCGTAAACAGAACCTTGTCTTCTATCACGACTTTGTCTCCAAAGCGCATGACCACTTTCAACCACTGGTTCAACCGAAGTGTGGCTTCCACCTCAGGGATCTCTGCCAGCATGGCGTCGGCCAGCGGCGGCGCAACAGAGGCACGGCGCACGTCCAGTTCCCCCAACTTGCTGTGGAGTCCTATCTGGTAGATCCGGTCGGCATGTGCATGAAAGCGATCGTAGCTGTATTCATCAAGAACGTACAAGGCAATGAAGAAACAGGCTACCAGGCCAGCCGCCATGCCCACAACGTGGATGCTTGCAAACAATTTTCGCCTGAGAATAGTGCGAAGGAAAATGGTCCAATAGTCTTTCAACATGCTTGTATACTGACTGCGTTCAAAGTTACCAATTTACCATTGGCACTGTATTACTCACACACTCATTACACTCCCTTTCTGCCGCCAATCATTGCCAGCACATCCTCGAGATTCCTCATCGACATCTTAAATCCTTCTGTGAAGCCCATCTTCAGCATCATCTCCATGCGCTCAAGCGATTCGTTGTAGATGACAATCCGGACGACGGTCCTCCCGTTGTGCTCACTGAATGTATAGTCCCATTCTGAACCCAGTGGCTCAGGGTTTTCGTCCTTGTCCGCAAAAACATTGAACATCTTGAAATGCGTCTTAGGGTTGATGGCAAGGTACTTCTGGATGGCCCAACGTTCATGTCCCTCCGGACTCACCATCGCATAGAACCTTCGACCTCCTACCCTGAAGTCCATCACTTTGGTTCTGGCAGTCCACGGCTTCGGTGCTACCCACTGATCCAGAATCTCGGCTTTGGTGAAAGCATCCCAAACCAGGCCAGGGTCAGCATCAAATTCCCTGGTGATGTGCACCGTCTTCTTTGCCTTGTCAACGGTGAAGTCAAATAGCAAGTCATTCATTTTTTTTGTCCTTTAAGTGTTGATAATACTTTGTCCAGTTGGTTGAATTGATTTTCTACAATTGATTTGAGGCGCTCCACCCATTTGTCAATCTCCTTGATCTTGCCGGAATTGATGTGGTAGTAGATCTCCCGGCCCCTCTGCTCCTGTTTGACCAGTTCACATTCAGCGAGAATCTGAATGTGCCTGGAAACGGCCTGTCTGCTCGATCGGAACTCTTCGGCAATCGCGTTCGGCGTCATCGCCTGTGCGGCAATCAATAAGAGGATGCCCCTGCGCGTGGGGTCCGCGATGGCCTGAAATACATCTCTGCGTGTTTTCATATCTGCAATCACATGGTTGCAAATATAAATGCAATTATCTGGTTGCAAATAGAATTCGCATATTTTTTTGACGAAACGCTGCAACTAGGAGAATTCATGGCGAATGACTACATTAAACTTTGCACCAGAGGCATCGGATACACCACGAGGAGAACAGGCCGCCGGCAGATGCACCGGCAATTGCAAACAGGCGCGGATCCCGACAGGCAGTAAACACTTATCCAATATGATGCAACCAGTAAAAAAAGAGGGTATTGCCGCAATCTGGTTGTGGCTGGCCCTGTTGTCAGTGCTAGTCTCCTGTGCCGGCAACAATAAGGAAACTGCGAGCGATGCTGACAGCACAGCCGCGACAGCTATGCAGCCGGCTACCGGTAGCGGGACACCCATCACCATCGTGTCAGCCAAAGCCACTCTGTATTCCGGCATCGGCAGCGGCGAAGAAACTCCCCTTTCAGGGCAAGCAGACTTGCAGGAGAAAGGACCGTTTCAGCTTTTCAATGGCCAACCCGATTTCTGGTACAAAGTGAGGACCGGAGACGGAAAGGTAGGCTGGATCTTCGGCGCATCTACCGACAAGCAGATTCCCACCGACCAGCGCTGGGATAATCTGTACAACCTGTTTGCCAAACAGTATGGTCTGGACACCGTTAATCTGGAGGAAGGGGTAGCTACGGCTGTCGACCTGATTCTAAAATCAGAGACCGACAACGGCAACAGTTTTCTGCTGTTGTTGACTTCCGCCATGGGGGATGAAACAGAAGTCAATCTCCTGCTGGTAGACGCATCGGGCAACAAGATTGGTGGTCAGCAACTCAAAGGCGTTTTCAAATACAAGCCGGACAACAAGCTTTATGAGCTTACGCGCAATTCTCCGCTGCTCGTCAAGGGAGACCTCATTTGCTTCGACTACGGCAGCCTCAAATACGAAAATGGCAATCAGGTATTGAACAGCCGTCAGGAGTGCTATGAATTAGACGGGCGGCATGTCGAATTGTGGGTTCCGTGACCGTGCGCAGACTGCAAGGTCATCCGACTCCTTCTGGACTTCCGGTGCTCGAAACCTTACCTCTGTCGGTCACCCCTTCTTCAATGCCCCGGTAACAGCCTGTGCGAGTCCGAGTATACCCGCTATGTACTGAAAGTATTGCCTGGGCAGATTCTTTTCAACAAATGACCAGTGGTGAGCTGAATCGAAAAGAAATACACCCTGGTAAAACACATACAGCCGGTTTTCGACTACTGAGACATACAAGTCTACCTTCAATTCCTCCTTCACTGCCAGCAACAATTGAGTAACCATCGGCACCAGCAGCTGTCTGACCAGCCCTGTGTCGCTGCATTCCACATTGAATTGCTTGTCGAATTTCTCCAGATGGACGCGGTCGATTCCACCACCGTCGGGCATATGGTCCAGCACACCCCTGCCACTCACATGGCCGGGCTTGATGATCATATCGGCAGGCACCTTCAACCCAAGGTCAAAGGTGGCCAAAAGACCATTGATGGAGTTGCTGCTGGTTGATGTTGTCTTCGCGTTCACATCGCGATATGCCCGGTGGTACGTCCAGCGGACGTCTGACATGCGGATGGTACCACCTTCCACCACGCCCTCAACCAGGTCCTCCGATCGGAACTGGTGGTGATTTTCCGGGAATAACCTGCTTGCCGCCAATTCATCCTCCCTGATCCCTTCTGCAGGTTTGTAGGCAAGATTCGGGTTGATGAACACAATCAATTTCGGAATCACCGTAGACTTGAATTCATTATTCACCGATTTGAAACTGGCGCTGCGTCTGACATAGATGTAGACAGGTGCCAATACTGCATACAGCACACTGGCGGGCAAGACCAGTATCGAAAGGAAAGGAACGAACTCCAGTGCAATGGCAATCATAGTTGCTACAATAAGCACCAGTAAGAACAGGAGCATGCGCCGGTACTTCCTGAATGAAAACCGGTTGACAATCGCCAGCCGTTTATTTTCAAGCGCCAGCAAGGCGTGCTTCAATTCCCCTTCACAGAAGGTGTCAAAATCTGATGTTGTCTTCATGGCTTTTGTGGACTACTGAATGTACCACAATACGGGACAGGAAACGTCCGTTCGGGACAGAATTCGAGAAAATCCTCCTGAGTGTGGGCGTCAAAAGAGACTTGTCGCGTTTAAAGTGTCGTCAAAAAAATAAGTGTTCCCACTCCCATCAGCCTGGCAATGCCTCTGAGAACCCACAAAAGTGGATCACATATATCCAGATCAATCAACCCTTTCACCAACATAATTGTCAATGGTCACTCTGTTGATTCTGCCACTGGCGTCTTTGCCAAAGACAACGTTGAGCCAGTAGGAACGCTGGAAGAACTGCAGGCCCTTGTCAGGTATCAGCTCACCGTAATTGCTGACGAGCTTTCCTTCCCACGTGGTCACCTCCAGTAACAAGTTCGGTTTGTAAAAGTCGTTGCCGAACTGATAACTACCGGACAGTAGCCTCAATTCTTCAGCAGTGAGTTTCCGACTGAGCGCCGGCGTCTCTACGGGCTGCTTGAACAGGATGCCCGCAAGATCAGTGGCAATTCGCTTTGGTGTGTATACGCCAACGTTTGAAAGCACAATGAAGGTCAGCTCTTCCTCCGGATACCGCCCCATGTGCGCGCAAACACCGGAGGTTCTCCCATTCATATACTCGTATTTTTTGCCGAACTGTTTGCCGATGTACCAACCATAGCCAGATTCCACATAGTTTGTAAACATTTTGACTTTGCTTTGTTCGGACAAAAGCGTTGTTCCGAAGAGGGCGACGTTCCACTTCGCCAGATCCAAGGCTGTTGACGCTATGGAGCCGTTTCCGGTCTTCGAGGACCAATCCAGATAGGGCGACTTCCGCACATTGTGTTTTCCGTCCGCGCTGTATCGCTCTGCGAGTTTTC
Organism: Cyclobacteriaceae bacterium; assembly: GCA_019694905.1. GTDB lineage: Bacteria > Bacteroidota > Bacteroidia > Cytophagales > Cyclobacteriaceae > ELB16-189. The sequence continues at coordinate 605 of JAIBBB010000136.1, read as the reverse complement.
CGATAATCTCGGACATATCTCCATGATGGTATGTTTGATTCATCCCCAAAGGCTTGAAAATACTCTCCTTTAAGAAGGCGCCGTATTTCATCTTTGACACCTGCTCAACAATGAATGCAAGGAGATTATAGTTCGAGGCCGTGTACATGTACTTTTCCTCGGGCCTGAATTCAAGCGGCCTGTCTTTGAAAAGCGCGATCAGAGATTCAGGCGTCTGTGGCTGAAGGCTTGCCTGTTCATACGCAGGAAGGTCGTTGACATCTGTGATTCCGGATGTGTGCGTCAACAGGTGGTGAATGGTTATCTCCGCCCCTGACGGATATGAAGGAAAATACCTGGAGAGAGGGTCGCTGGTGGACAACAGCCCTCTTTGTTCAAGGATCAAAATGGCTGCCGCCGTGAATGTCTTGGAAAGCGAGGCAATATGAAAAACAGTGTTCACCTCATTGGCAACCTCAAAATCCCTGTTAGCCCAACCTGTCTTAGCCCCCTATAAACTGCGCAATAATTCCATTTGAGTTCAGTAGTTTTCCGTCGTGTTGGTCATCTGATAAGCCAAGGTATGGATCAGCCCCGGCCTTGTCAAGGCTAATACAGAGCGGATG
>JAIBBB010000135.1 GCA_019694905.1 Cyclobacteriaceae bacterium | reverse complement strand
GAATCATTACTACTCCGCAAGGTGCCGAAATCCGAACTTCAGATGGAAAGGAAGTAATTAACTTCTGCGCGAACAACTACCTTGGCCTTTCTTCCCACCCGCGTGTTATTGAAGCAGCCAAGAGAGCGATTGATACGCATGGATTCGGGATGTCTTCGGTGCGCTTCATTTGCGGCACGCAGGACATTCACAAGGAACTGGAGGCCAGGATTTCGGCCTTTCTTGGCACCGATGATACCATATTGTACGCGGCAGCTTTCGATGCCAATGGTGGCGTGTTTGAGCCTTTGCTGGGAGCTGAAGATGCAATCGTGTCTGATGAATTGAACCACGCTTCCATCATTGATGGCGTCCGGCTTTCAAAATCAATGCGATATCGCTACCGCCACAATGACATGGCAGATCTTGAGAAGCAATTACTCGATGCCAAGGCCGCAGGCGCCAAGCAGGTTATCATCGTTACAGATGGCGCATTCTCCATGGATGGCACGATCGCTCAATTGGACAAAATTTGTGAGCTGGCAGATCGTTTTGAAGCACTGGTCATGACAGATGAATGCCATTCGATGGGTTTCATTGGCAAGACTGGCCGTGGAGTTCCTGAATACCGAAATGTCGCAGGCCGGGTAGATATTATTACAGGAACACTGGGTAAGGCCCTTGGTGGTGCCTCGGGAGGATTTACCTCGGGTCGAAAGGAGATCATTGAGCTCTTGCGCCAGCGATCAAGGCCCTATCTGTTTTCAAATACACTGGCCCCGTCAATTACCGGAGCATCCATTGAAGTCTTCGATATGCTCTCAGAGACAACCGCATTGCGGGATAAACTGGAGCGCAATACCATGTATTTCCGCAAGGCAATGACGGATGCCGGATTTGACATCCGGCCCGGGGAACACCCCATCGTACCCATCATGCTGTATGAGGCTCCGCTGGCACAGGTGTTTGCTGAGAAATTGCTGGAAAGAGGCATCTATGTGATTGGTTTCTTTTTCCCTGTAGTTCCAAAGGGTAAGGCCCGCATCCGGGTCCAGATTTCAGCAGCCCATGAGCAAGAACATCTGGACAAAGCCATTCACGCTTTCACCAGTGTGGGGCGAGAACTTGGTGTGATCAAATAGTGACGGGAAGTAGTTTGAGCAACTGAAACTGATTTGTTGCCCGCACCAGGTTGTGTCCGGGATAGCGAATCTGGTAGTAGATATCTCCATTCAGATGATCCGTCAATGCGCGCAGCGCCATAATATAGGTCATCATTCGCCCCGAAAAGGCAGCAGCGCTCTTCTCGTCGGATCTCAGCACATCTCCCATTTCTGAAAAGTACCCATCCAGGACTGCTTCATAAATCTCCTTTCTGACGGAGACTTTAGAGACGTCTTGTTCTTCTTCGTCGACAGGACTGACGAAGGTGCGGATCATGTCGCCCAGATCGTAAATGAAATAGCCCGGCATCAACGTATCAAGATCAATGACACACACTGCCTGCCGGCTTAACCTGTCAAAAAGAATATTGTTGATTTTGGTGTCGTTGTGATAGACTCCTCGATTCAATATGCCTCTCTGGATCAGCATTTCATATTCTTTGACCAGTGAGGAGAAGCTCATCGCATCAGCGATGGCGCCTTTTGCCTGGGCTTTTCGCCCTGGTTCAGCGCCTGAGAGGGCACGCTCAAATTGCGAGAAGCGAAGGCCCAGATCATGAAAATGTGGAATACTCTCCTGAAACTGGCTTACGTCTATTCCAGACAGTTTTCTGGAGAGCCTTGCAAATCCCGCTGCTGCAATTCGCGCCTGCTCCGCATTATCCACCTGATTCACTGTATACGTATCGGGGATAAAAGGGAAAAGACGCCAGGGATATCCTTCCCTGTCGTAGTACAGTTCTTCACCAGACAACGTTGGCACGGTACCGGGAAATGTGTAGTCCGGATGGTGGAATTTCAAATAGTCTGATGCAAGCCTGAGATTAAGAGCAATAACCTCTGGTTGGCGGAATACCTGCTTATTGATTCGCTGGAGAATAAATGACTTTGCGCCCGAAATGAGAAATGTCCTGTTGATAAACCCGTTGGTGATTGGGCTTGGTTCGTGACTTGACGCTGACAGGCCCCACGCCCCAAGGATTTCCTCTAGTTCATGCATGCAGTTACTTCCAGAGTGATGAAGGATAAAGCCCCTGGCTTACCAGATCACGGATTTTTCCAGTCACGATTTCCTTGTCTTCCTGGTACGTTACGCCAAACCAGGTATTGCCTCCACCAAGCACTTTCACTTTTCCTTTCTGCTTGTGTATGAGTTCATTCACAAAGAGCGGGATGTAGAATTCAGACTTGATGTTCTGGTGATTGTTGTGGAGAAAATCCCAGAACATGTCAGCTGCGAAACCAAAGATTGAGGGGTGAAATCCCCAGAAATTCATTGAAGTGGGCGTTTCGGGATTGAGAACCCTGTCGCCATCCTTTTCTTTCGACACAATCTTGTCACCTTCTTTCACGATGGTAACTCGCTCAACGACTGTTTGCAGAAATCCTTCTGCATCGCACTCACCACATCCTCTGGATACGCTTCCGTAATCAGAAAGCACATATTTCAGAGTGTATCCAACCATTGCATGGTGCTCACTTTGATCTTGCAGAAAGTGGGTGGCCAGACTCCTGAAGGCGTCCTGGCCATAGAAATCATCTGCATTGATCACCGCGAAAGGCTCGTTGATGACTGACTGGGCACACAGCATGGCATGTCCTGTTCCCCAGGGCTTTGTCCTGTCCTTAGGGAGGTATTCACCTGGAATAAGTTTGTCCAGTGACTGTACAACGTATTCAACCTTCACTTTACCATTCAGACGAGGACCGAACCGTTCGCGGACCGTTTCAAGAATCTCTTCCCGAACGATGAAAACAACTTTGGTAAATCCTGCCCTGATGGCATCGAACAGGGAGTAGTCCATGATGGTTTCACCACTCGGACCAAAGCCGTCGATTTGCTTGATCCCGCCATACCTGCTGCCCATACCAGCGGCCAGCACCAGAAGGGTAAGTTCTTTGTTCGTTTTCAATCGATTTCGTAAGGGATAAATCCCTATTTTTAATTCGTGCAAAATTAACCTTTATCCTCTAAAACCGGAATCTGACATGTCAAACACCCGCTCGGCTGCATCCCAGTATCTGATTTCTATTACTATCATTGGTGTCCTCTTCTTCATTTTTGGTTTTGTAACCTGGGTCAACGGTACGCTTATTCCGTATCTGAAGATTGCCTGTGAGTTGTCCAGCGATCTGCAGTCTTTCCTTGTGGCCACAGCATTCTTCATTGCCTATACTGTCATGGCTTTGCCTGCTTCGTGGGTGCTTGGCAAGACAGGATATAAAAAGGGAATGGCCATTGGTCTGTTGATCATGGCCGGTGGCGCACTGGTATTTGTTCCCGCTGCCGAAGCCAGAAATTTCAACCTGTTTCTGGTAGGACTCTTCATCATCGGTACGGGTCTGGCACTCCTGCAGACAGCCTCAAATCCTTATGTCTCCATCATTGGCCCTTTGGAAAGTGCCGCAAGCCGCATCAGTCTCATGGGTATATGTAACAAGGTTGCCGGGATACTTGCCGGTTTGATTTTTGGAGCCATTGCACTTAACGATGTAGATGGACTAGAACATAGCCTCGCTGCCATGACCGAGGCAGACAGGGCTGCAAGACTTAATGAGCTGGCCAGCCGTGTGGTTGTGCCCTATATGGTTATAGCAGGCACCCTGGTGGTGACAGCAGTGGGTGTGTTGCTTTCACCCTTGCCAGACATCAAGGAAGAGCGGGAAGAAGGCGCTGGCAATGTCGTAGTGCAAAAGACAAGCGTGTTTCAGTTTCCTCACCTGATGTTGGGCATCCTTGCTATTTTCCTTTATGTGGGGGTGGAAGTAATGGCCGGTGATACAATTATCAGCTACGGAAAGTCTCTGGGAATCGAGTTGTCAAAGGCCCGATTCTTCACACAGGGTACGTTGGTCTGCATGCTGATCGGTTATGTGATAGGTATTCTCACAATACCCAAATACATCTCCCAGGAAACGGCGTTGAAAATTTGTGCGGTATTAGGTGTAGTGTTTACTGTATTTGCCCTTTCAACCAGCGGCGGTTATTCGGTTGCCGGGATAGCGCTGCTTGGCCTCGCCAATTCACTGATGTGGCCTGCAATTTTCCCGCTCGCCATCGAAGGGCTTGGTAAGTTCACCAAGGTTGGATCGGCTCTGCTGATTATGGGTATCGCTGGTGGTGCAATACTGCCGCTGGTTTACGGTCGGCTTATCGAAGTGTTGTCTGCCAAGGGAGCCTATGTGATCATGATCCCCTGCTATCTGTACATTCTGTATTATGCAGTAAAGGGCCACAGGGTAGGCAGAGCCCACTAGAACTTTCCCTTCAACTGATCGATCAATTCGAGACGTCCAACAACTGCGCCAGGTTGCAGGATAGTACCTGGACTGAGCACGGAGTTGGCTCCTAACCGGGCATTGTCACCGACCAGGGCCCCGAATTTGACCACTCCTGTGCGAACCGCTGAATTATTCCATGACGAAACAATTTCCTTGTCGGCCCTTTCATTATAGTGGTTGGCGATCACAGCACCAGCTTCCATATTGACGTTGCTGCCCACAATCGAATCACCGACAAAATTGAAGTGGGCCAGTGCAGTTTCGTCGAACAGAAAAGAAGACTTGATTTCACACCCTGGACCAACGCTTACACGACTCCCAAGGAAAACGCCGGATCGCAGGTAGGCATGAGCTCCAACAAAGCATCCCGGACCTATGATGGCAGGACCTTTGAGAACAACCCCCTGCTCAATGATAGCTGTTTGATGAATGGCAACGTTATTGGATATGTTGAATTCGCCCGGGAGAAACAATAGCCAGTTGGTTACTATACCGGATGCCTGGCTCGTGATTTCCCACGGATAACAGTTTTTCCAATCAGCTATGGATTCTGTTGATTTGACAAAGTCAGGCAACATTCAGCGGAGGTCTAGTGCTCTAACAGCCCGAAGAAAATCCTCTTTGATGGAATGACCATTGCGGTGAATTCCAGATTGGACCACCCATTGACCTTGTACGATTGTTCCAAGGGCCTTGCTGCTGTCAGCCGTATAAACCAGGCAAGACAAAAGGTGCTTTTCGGAAGTTGTCTGTAAGAGGTGTGATTGGGAATGGTAGACAATGGCGTCCAGACGGGAACCAATTTCAAAAGAGGATTGCTGTGGCAATCCGGCGGACCTGTATCCGGCTACTAATGCCATTTCAATCATGTGCCTGGCAGCTTCACCCGAAAATGTGTTACGCTGATGGGACAAGAGCCTTTGTTGATAATCAATCATTCTAAGTTCTTCTAAAGGATTCAGAAGAATGTGGCTGTCCGTGCCAATGGTCCATTGACCCTTCAGTCCTGCATATTCCCGCATCCGAAAAATTCCGTCTCCAAGACTCCCTTCTGTAGATGGGCAGAGCACGACCTGAGCACCAGAAGCGGCAATGCCGCGAAGTTCATTGTCGTCGAGATGAGTGCAGTGAACAAGATTGAAGCGCGGGGAAACGGGCAAGTTTTCCAGTAGCCACTGAGCCGGCCGAGCACCGCAATACTGCACGCAGTCACTTACTTCCTTGAGTTGTTCCGACAAGTGCAAGTGAAAGGGAATGTCGGATGGTCCCATCTCAAAGGTTCGGGTGATGTCGGGTAATCTGACCGCCCGTAGAGAATGGACACTCATTCCGAGTGTAGCGCGCTCGTAGGTCGACAAATGACGCCGGGATTGATCAAGCAGAAGCAAATACGAATCGATGTCCGGTTGAATGAATCTTCGCTGTCTTTCCTGTGGGGGCAAACCAAAGCCTCCCTGCTGATAGAACACAGGCACCAGCGTAATTCCGATTCCAGCCTTTCTCGCTGCGCTGATCAGGCGCCCACCCATTTCCGCAATATCTGAATAAGGACGCCCCTGCTGGTCATGATGCAGGTAATGAAACTCAACAACATGCGTATATCCGTTCCGAAGCATTTCAGCGTACAACATAGTGGCGATGGCTTCTACCTGATCCGGATTGACAGCCAGCGCAGTTTGATACATGGCTTCACGCCAACTCCAAAAATCATCAGATGAATTTTCAGAATGAACTTCTGCTATTCCCGCCATGGCATACTGAAAGGCATGCGAATGAGTGTTCTGGAAACCAGGGAGAGCAATACCCGGAACGGCCTCAAATGACACATGCTCCGGAACCACATTTGACATATCCACAATGATGCCTTGATCATCGACACTTACAAACCCTGGTGACAGCCAGCCACCAGAAGTTAGAACATGATCAAACCGAAAGTTGCGCACAGGCTTTGGTATGGACTAATGTCTGTCAAATTGGAAAGATCCCACTTCTTCATCAGCCAGGGGCTCACCTTCATGAACAAGTATGCGGTGGCGGAATAGGACGCTTTCACCTGGCGGAAGCACGAGATTGGTGTGTTCTTGATTGTTGGTGAAGATTGCAGTACCAAGAGGGTTGGCTGCCAATAGCCCATAACCCCGGGCGTGCCAGTAAGTAGGATATCCTGGATTTTGCGGATGGTCGATCACTAACACGGCCACTTTCTTTCCGGCGACGATGCCACTGAGCTGCAACCATTTCGCTTTCTTGCCCCAAACATCGAGGCCCGTGATCCCTTCGCTGTTTCGATAAGAACCTGTGACGCCTTCATTGTTGATGATGGCCTCAGTGCCTGGGGTCCCGTCCGGATTGACATAGATCTCTTTCCAGTCATTGGGCATTTCCAACGCACGGGCAAGCCGCAATCCCAACATGGCGTCTTTTGCATCTTTGAATTCTACTTTATTACCCAGTGCTTTCAGGCGAGTTGCCCGGTCAATAATGAAGTTGTTGCCCTTCACAGAAAACAGGAATGTGGTGACTTCTTCAAGAACGGGATCTGCATGGTAATTGGTCCAAAACGATAGGGCGGTCAACTGTATTTCTCCAGGCCCTGTTTCATGGATTTCGTAATGATCGAGCCGTATATGACCGTATCGAAATCTGTCTTTGAGAGGTATGCGCGGACTCAGGTTCCAGAAGTCATGACCATTTACCGACTCATGGGTGAAGAACATGCCGACCTGGTGAGGATGGTCCATGCGTTCACCGGGCACAAGCTGGAAAGGATAGGAGCGTGTAACGGTAGTGCCACCGACTGTGTTGATAGGATACAGCACCGGTTTGAAAACCGAATCATACCAGGTGAACGATGTGAGCAGTCTGTCACCATGCAGGATGTCGATTTTCTTTTCAGACTTCCTTTCCACAGCATGCAGTACTGTCTGGCCATAGGCATTCACAAGCGAGGTGATTACGAAGAAAATGCTAATGAGCTTCATTTTACAGATTTCGTTTCTTCATTTCATCCACCGCGTAGTGGCAGGCTCTTGCTGTCAGCGCCATATAAGTTAATGAAGGATTGACACAAGAGGAGGAAGCCATGCACGATCCATCCGTAATGAATACGTTCGGGACTTCGTGCATCTGGTTGTAACCATTAAGTACAGAAGTCTTCGAATCCCTTCCCATCCTTGCAGAACCCATTTCATGATTCGCATTTCCCGGAAAGGATATAGCTCGATAGGGTTTGACTTTTTTATAACCTGCTGCCTCGAGCATCTCCGCGGCTGCCGTTGCCATTTCTTCGTTCATGGTGGTCTCATTCTCCCGAAACCGCACATCCATTTGAAGTGCCGGCCGGCCCCAGTGGTCCTTCTCTTCCGGATGCAGTGTCACCCTATTCTCAGGATGAGGAAGACACTCACCAAATCCGAGCAAATTCATCGTCCATGGCCCCGGTGATGTTACAGCTGCCTTCAGTTCTTCGCCCAGCGAAGGAGAATTGAGTTGATCGCCCCATCCTCCGCGCCCGGCGCCGCCCTGCAGTCCAAATCCACGCAGGTACTTTTCGGAATGACTTTTCAAATTTTTGAACCTGGGGATGTAAATGCCTACCGGGCGCCGACCGTGATAGTACTTGTCATCAAACCCCTCTACCATGGCATTTGCACCTGAACCCTTGTGGTGATCCATGATGTTTCGGCCAACCTGATCTGATCCATTGCCAAGTCCGTTCGGAAACCTACTTGAGGTGGAGTTGAGCAAAATGAATGCGGTACCAAGCGTAGAAGCATTCAGCATCACCATGCGGGCATGCACTTCAACAGATTTCCCGGTCATACTGTCAATGTACTCGACGCCTGATGCGCGTTGCTTCTTTTCATCGTAAAGCACGCGATTGACAATGGCATTGGATACGAGTGTGAGCCTGCCCGTTGCATGAGCTGCCGGCAGAGTGGAAGAGTTCGTACTGAAGTATGCACCAAATGAACAACCCCGATGGCATTGGTTTCGATACTGACAGGAGCCTCGTCCGGGAAGTGGTTTTGTAAGATTTGCGACTCTGCCGATCAGCACCGGTCGATCCGGGAAGGATGTCTGCATCTTTTGCCGGAAATCTATCTCAACACAGTTCATCTCCATGGGCGGCAGGAACTTGCCATCTGGCAACTGAGGGACGCCATCCTGATTTCCAGATACGCCGATGTATTCTTCGACATAGTCGTACCATGGCGCAATATCACGGTAGCGAACAGGCCAGTCCACGCCATGCCCATCGCGGAGGTTGGCCTCGAAGTCAAGGTCACTCCAACGAAAGGACATGCGACTCCAAAGCAAGGAACGACCTCCAACTATGTTGCCACGGATCCAGTCAAAGCGCTGTTTTTCAACGTAGGGATTCTCAAGATCGTTGATGTAGTATTGTTTGTTCTCGCCCCGAAAAGACCAGTGCCGGGCCTGAATGTGACTTTGTTCTCTATCTGTTTGAGTTAGCTGCGACCGGTGGTCAATCTGCCAGGGTGCATCCAGTGAACCGGGGTAGTTGGGGTGGTCAAGAGGCTTGCCGCGTTCCAGCATCAAAACACGCAACCCTTGCTCGCAGAGTTCTTTGGCCGCCCAACCACCGGTAATACCGGAACCTACCACGATGGCATCATAGTCTTCTCCGGTGATCTGATTGAGTGGGTCGGTCATTTATTCAGTTGATTCAATATAGCAAATGTCGTAACCAATGTTGCAAGTTCATTCCATTTGTTACATCGTGAGCAGACTATCCATGCTTGACTTCATCTGTTGAAACCGCGATTCATAATCGCCCCGCACCCATACGAAGGGGATGCGGCGTTGCTCAAGTTCGAGGCGGAATTCTTCCCGCATTTTTTCCCGCACATGCCCCAGGTCACGCAGACCATCGTCCACCCAGGGTACGTCTATATCAAAGAAGTAGTACTGATCATACCGGATTTTCTCGATCCAGGCGTCAATAGAAGGCGGAACAAAACCAAGATAGTGACGAGCGTAAATAGCTGTGGTAATATGGTCGGTATCGCAGAAAAGAAGCCTGTTGGCGTGTTTGAGTTTTTCGAAATAGCGTTCGCCCTGAGCGTCACCGATGCGGACAATATCCTGCGCGGAAAAATCATTGGACGATATCAGCTCCCGTGCCACTTCCGGAACAAAGGAGGTACTGTAATGCTCAGCCAACAGTTTAGACATGGTTGATTTACCGGTACTCTCAGGTCCGAAGAGGCAAATCTTTTTAACGTACCAGGGCCTTACTGAAGGCGGAAGGAAGCCCCAGTTTTTCATGGGGTTGGATCTGATCATAGTTGCTGAGACTGGAATGCTCTTGCGATCCGGATCAAAACTTTCATGGGGAATATTCAAGTGGGCGGCAAAGGGCTCGCCATATTCTTCGGATGAAAAAAGAACATCAATCCTGGGGAATCTTTTCCGGATAAAGGCTGCCCAAAGTGCAGTTCGTTCGATGATGGGGAGCTGTTCGTTGTCAAAATCATCGGGCGAGCTGGCGATCTGAACATTTTCCCACGCATTGCATTCAGTGCGGAGCCATTGCTCCCGGATTTCGTATGGTATCGGATCGTCAACCTTGTGGCTGAGAGACACAATAAGTTCATCACAGCGCTGACTTGCAAATCGGATCAATGCGAGGTGACCATAGTGCAATGGCAGGAATTTGCCGATGACAAGCCCTCGCTTCATACCGTGTACTTTCTTGCTTCCTGGTGCCAATTCCACCAACCGAATGCCGCGATCAGGCAAAAAATGAAGTACTCAATCCCTACAAACATGATCCCTTTTGCAAAATAGAGATAGGTTGCAATGACATCGGCCATCAGCCATGCAGCCCAGCACTCAACCCGCTTTTGCACCATCAGCCAGGTAGCGGCAATACTTATGACTGTGACAAAGGAATCCAAAAAGGGAAATGCACTTGGCAGGCTGAACACGGCGGGGAGCAACGTATGTAACTTGCTTGCTACCAAACCGAAGCAAGCAGTAACAACAAGTGTTGTCAGGCCTAACCAAAACAGCGTCTTAGCATTGGTCCGGGTCACCCTTAACTCCTTCTTTTGGTCCTCTTCCCCGGGTGATGGATGAAGCCAGCGCCACCATCCCATGAGATTAG
>JAIBBB010000134.1 GCA_019694905.1 Cyclobacteriaceae bacterium | reverse complement strand
GTACATTCCCTATAGACATGACGCACCTACGGTGCTCAGGGCTTCCCCTATTCAAAAAAATCTCTGACAAACGTGTCGACCCGACGGCGCCAGTCCGAACCAATGTGCTAACCCCCATTTGTATGAAGCACCGCTGGTGCTCAGGGGACTTCATTACGTGTTCCCTATAGACATGACGCATCTACGGTGCTCAGGGCTTTCCCTATTCAAAAAAAATCTCTGACAAACACGTCCCTGTTGACATGACGCGCCTACGGTGCTCTTTGGGTGTCTTTATTTCCCGACACCACCAGATGTGAAATATTGACATGACGCACCTACGGTGCTCAGGGCTTCCCCTATTTCAAAAAAAATTTTCGCCGGATGCAGGAGCTGGACAGATTCAATCACTCCACCTCCTTACCTTCTACCTCCTTACCTTCTACCCCCTTACCTCCTTACTTCCTTACCTTCTTACCGCCTTACCTTCCACCTCTTTACCTGCTTACTTCTTTACCCCCTTACCTCCATACTTCCTTACCTCCAAACTCCACTCACCCTACCCGAACAGGTTTTCCATTCATGACGATGTCGAGCGGCTCGCCTGACTCGAGAATGGTATCGGTCTTGTCTTTGGAAACACGCACTTTGATGACGCGGCCGCGGAATTCAATGCGGAAGGAATAACTTGTCCACTGCGGCGGAATGAACGGATGGAAGTGCAACTTGCCTTCACGAACGCGCATGCCTCCAAAACCTTTCACCACAGCCATCCATGTGCCTGCCATACTGGTGATATGGCATCCGTCTTCGGTGTCGTTATTGTAGTCGTCCAGATCCAGCCGCGCGGTGCGAAGGTAAAACTCGTAGGCCTTTTCGGTATAGCCCAGCTTGGAGGCAAGGATCACATGCACGCACGGGGACAGAGAAGACTCATGCACCGTCATCGGCTCATAGAAGTCAAAATTGCGCTTGATCTGATCGATTGAAAAATCATCCTCGAACAAGTAGATGCACTGCAACACATCAGCCTGCTTGATGAAGCACGAGCGAAGGATGCGGTCCCATGACCATTTCTGGTTGAGCGGCCGGTCCTCGGGTCTCAGGTCTGCTACTTTGATGAGCTCCTTGTCCAGGAAGCCGTCCTGCTGCAGATACACACCGCGAGTCTTGTCCTCCGGGTAGTACATGTTCTTGACAATATCTGCCCATCTTGTGGTTTCCTCCTGCTCGCGAAACTGAAGTCGCTGCACGAGCTCCTGGTACTTGCCTGCGTTGTCTTTCCTGACAAAATCAATCGCCTGCTGAGTGAACCTAAGCGTCCATGCGCCGAGGTAATTGGTGTACCAGTTGTTGTTTACGTTATTCTCGTATTCATTGGGGCCGGTGACCCCGAGGATCACATACTTGCCTTTGTCGGCAGACCAGTTGACGCGCTGTGACCAGAAGCGGGAGATGCCGATAAGCACTTCCAGTCCGAATTCAGTGAGGTACTTCCAGTCACCTGTGTAGTCAATATAGTCACGCATGGCATAGGCCATGGCGCTTGTGCGATGGATTTCTTCAAACGTAATCTCCCATTCGTTGTGACATTCTTCCCCGTTCATCGTCACGAAGGGGTAGAACGCAGCGCCGCTGGTGTAGCCAAGTTTCTTCGCATTTTCGATGGCTCTTGGGAGGTGCTTGTAGCGGTATACGAGGAGATTGCGCGCCACACCCGGATCAGATGTCGCCAGATAGAACGGCAGGCAATACGCTTCTGTGTCCCAGTAAGTACTGCCACCATATTTCTCTCCGGTAAAGCCCTTGGGGCCGATGTTGAGTCGCTCGTCTTCACCGGTATAAGTCTGCATCAGCTGGAAGATATTGAATCGTATCCCCTGCTGGGCGGCAATGTCGCCCTCGATACTGATGTCCGCTTCTTCCCACTTGTGTGCCCACCATTTCACGTGCGCCTCGAGAAGTTTATCAAAGCCTGTAGCGGTGGCCTCTTCCAGTTTGGCACGACAAAGGTTAGCCAGGTATTCTTTGGGGTGATTCTCAGAGGAAAGAACGACACCGTATTTGAAAACAATCAGATCTTTCCCTTCTTTCAGTTCCACTTCCACTTCATTGTCTGCGTACTTCTCGCGCAAGTTCGTGTAGACCTTTCCGCGCGTTGTCTTGCCATCGAGGATCAACTGATACTCGATACCTGTGCAGACGTGAAAGTTGGTCTTTTTGGTCGCAGCGGTCACCATCGCCCAGCCCATCTGGGACTCTTTGTACACTTCTTCCCAGAACTTCTCATCGTAGTTGGAATCCTTGTTCACCACATCTGCATCCACGGACAAGGTAAGTCTTGCCTTTGCGGAGAAGTTGAGCGGCACGAGGTGATAGCGGATGGCGCCCACTTCGCCGTTGGCCATGCTGACAAACCGGCGGGCGTCAACCTTCACCTTCCTGCCACTGGGGAGTGTAGCCGTAAAAGTGCGACTGAGCAAGCCCTGCTTCATGTCGAGTACACGGCGGAAGTCCTCCACCTTGCAATGCGCCAGGTCGAGCGATTCTCCATCGAGCGCTATTTTGATCCCAATCCATGAAGGCGCATTGAGAACCTTGGCGAAATACTCAGGGTAGCCGTTCTTCCACCAACCCACCCTTGTCTTGTCGGGATAGTACACACCTGCAACGTAGCTTCCCTGGTGGGTATCGCCGGAATATGTTTCCTCAAAATTTGCGCGCTGGCCCATGCGACCATTGCCGATGCTGAATACACTTTCAGAAATGCGGTTGAGGTGGGGATCAAATCCTTCTTCAATAATTTGCCAGGCGTCCGGCTTCAGGTATTGCTTCATTGAATTAATGTTGAGATAGATGATGAATAAAGCGTGTCAAATATATCCTCTGGGCAGTCAAATAGCTACCCACTGACGGCAGAATTCGCTGAAAAAGAGGTCGTCAGGCGGCGTTCGACAATTTGCGAATCAGCATGCGCCGGGCGATGGGCATGAGTGTTTCCTGAAAGGGTACCTGCATTTTGCTGGACACGAGCCACACGGCGGGGTTGGGCAGGTCGGTGTAGGTGCGAAGCAATTCCAGCTTGGTATGCTCAAAGGTCTGCGCCAGCGAGCGACGGGTCGTGCGGATAAAGCGTGTGTGCAGGCCCCGGATTTCCTCCTGGCTATTCTCAAAGATGGTCAGCTGGTAGCGGTACACATGCGCATCCACGTGGGGGTGCTGGGTGATGAAGAGGTAGCCCTCCCGGTTGTTCAAGGAGGAGAGGCCCACTGGTTCAATCTCGCAATGCGCGGCCACATGCTCATAGATACCGGCGCCTTCGTCGAGAGAGGCCTTCAGTTGAGGCACAGCAAATTCCATGATGGCCTCAAGCTCTGCCATGACTGCGTCGTCATCAATGATTTTTCGGTAGGTGAGCTCCAGGTTCTTCAGGTTCTCCAGTGACAATTCTCTTGGGAATGAATCCACAATGAGTGCCTTGTCTTCACGAAGTCGCACGAGATTGCGATAGTGTGCCACCAGATCGGAAAGATAAGGGTAGAGTTCAATTTTGCTGAATCGCTTCCGGACAGATTGCAGGTAGCTGAGCAGCAGGTACTGCTTATACTCGGCGTCGATCAGGCCGTCCGTAAGCCATGTCTCCTTCAGGGTCTCCATGGGCAGTATTTTCAGCTAATCTAATGGGTGGCAAAAATCCAGTCAATGGGGTAATGCCCCCATGGGAGATTCATGCCACTCTGCCAATTTGTACACAAAACCTGACAGGGTTCGGAAAAAAAGACAATCTTTGCCGCCCGCAACCGGATGAAATCGGCCAAAAAGCCCCAAAAAGGCCCAAAACGGCACTGCTGGCATAGAAATCGCGGAGGCAGGGTGTTCTGAAAACTTAATCATCACAACAATAATTCATTAAACCATATGGCAAAGATCAACTTCAAACCAAACGAAGACAGGGTATTGGTACAACCCGCGGCCGCCGAGGAGAAGACCGCTTCCGGCATCATCATCCCCGATACCGCCAAGGAGAAGCCCCAGAAAGGCACCGTGGTAGCAGTAGGCGATGGTCTCAAGGACAAGCCGGTAACTGTGAAAGTTGGTGATCAGATCCTCTATGGCAAGTACTCCGGTACCGAAATCACCCTCGATGGCAAAGAATACCTCATCATGCGCAACTCCGACATTTTCGGAACAGTTTAATTTTTCAATCAACCGATAAATTCATCCAATCATGGCTAAAGAAATAACCTTTGACACCAACGCCCGCGATCGCATCAAGAAGGGTGTTGACAAACTCGCTAACGCAGTAAAAGTGACCCTCGGACCGAAGGGCCGCAACGTGATCCTCGACAAGAAATTCGGAGCACCTTCTGTTACCAAAGACGGCGTGTCTGTTGCCAAAGAAATCGAGTTGAAGGATCCGATCGAAAACATGGGCGCACAGCTCGTGAAGGAAGTTGCATCCAAGACCGCTGACGCAGCCGGTGACGGTACGACTACCGCAACGGTATTGGCTCAGGCGATCTACACCAACGGTATCAAGAACGTAGCAGCAGGCGCCAATCCGATGGACCTGAAGCGCGGCATCGAAAAGGCTGTGACCGTGGTGGTTGAAAACCTCCAGAAGCAGTCAAAGAAAATCAAAGACACCAGCGAAATCGAACAGGTAGCCACTATCTCTGCCAACAACGACCGTGAAATCGGCAAGATGATTGCCAATGCCATGGAAAAAGTAGGCAAGGACGGCGTCATCACGGTAGAAGAAGCCAAAGGCACTGAAACTGAAGTGAAGACAGTGGAAGGTATGCAGTTCGACCGCGGATATCTGTCTCCTTATTTCGTGACCAACACGGAGAAGATGGAAGCCGAGCTGGACAACGCGTTCATCCTCATCTATGACAAGAAGATCAGCAGCATGAAAGAACTGTTGCCGATTCTCGAACAGTCTGCACAAACCGGCAAGCCCCTTCTGATCATTGCAGAAGAAGTGGAAGGCGAGGCCCTTGCTACCCTGGTGGTAAACAAGATCCGTGGTGCACTCCGCGTGGCTGCCGTGAAAGCCCCTGGCTTCGGCGACCGTCGCAAGGCCATGCTCGAAGACATTGCCATCCTCACCGGTGGTAAGGTGATCTCCGAAGAACAAGGCTTCAAACTGGAGAATGCAACCCTGGACTTCCTCGGCCGTGCTGAGAAAGTGCATATCGACAAAGACAATACGACTATCGTTAATGGTGCCGGCAAGAAGTCTGAGATCCAGGGCCGCGTAGGTCAGATCAAGGCTCAAATCGAAACCACTACTTCCGACTACGATCGTGAGAAGCTTCAGGAGCGCCTCGCCAAGTTGTCCGGCGGTGTAGCCATCCTCTATGTAGGTGCGGCCACCGAAGTGGAAATGAAAGAGAAGAAAGACCGCGTGGATGATGCATTGCACGCTACCCGTGCCGCTGTTCAGGAAGGTATCGTTCCTGGCGGTGGTGTAGCCTACCTGCGTGCTGTAGAAGCCCTCAAGAACATCGAAACAGAAAACGAAGACCAGTCTACCGGTGTCAACATCGTACGCCTGTCACTCGAAGCTCCGCTCCGTGTGATTGCTGAAAACGCTGGCCAGGAAGGTTCTGTGATCATCAACAAAGTTCGAGAAGGCAAGAAGGACTACGGTTACAATGCCCGCGAGAACAAGTTCGAAGAGTTCTTCGCTGCGGGTATCATCGACCCGACGAAAGTAACCCGTCTCGCACTGGAAAACGCGGCCTCTATCGCCGGCCTGCTCCTGACCACAGAAGCTGTGGTGTCGGAACTGCCTGAGAAGAAGGAAGCTCCTGCCATGCCTCCCGGCGGCGGAATGGACGGCATGATGTAATCCCTGTCGCGACCTGTACAATGAATGGCCCCGGATCAACCGGGGCTATTTTTTTGTACGGATTTCCGATTTGAGCCCAATTGGCTAAATTTGACTTACGGTAGCCCAGAATCCTATGGTCATCCACAAGACGTTTGCAGACTTTGTCCTCTTCCTGTACATCCACATGGCCCATGCGGATGGCGAATTTCATCCACTGGAGGAAAAGGAAATCCTGCTGAAGATTCCCAAACTGTTTCCAGGCCTCAGTGACATGAACGCCAAACTTCAATCCGCCCTCACTGAGTATCGGGCTGTGGCACCTGCCTCGCTGCCCCAATTGATCCGCGACACATTCAATCATTTCTCCACTGTTAAATTTGCACAGAAGTACAAGGTCTACACAGACATGTACGACATCATCAATGCAGACGGAAAAGTGGACGAGCGCGAAACCGTGGCACTGGCTGCTCTGAAAGAGATCATCGATCTCAACGCACACCAGCAATAATCTGATACAACATTGTTCTTTTTCTGATTGCCCGGGCCTGACCCGGAAAGCAAACCTATTACCCTGTTTTTTCGTTCTCTGGGTGAACAAATCAGGTGCCTGATCCAAACATTTGGCTATCGGGCCCAGGCACCAAACAAACTATCAGCCTTTATGAAACATTCCATAAATGCTTTGCTGCAAGACATGAACTGGACGACCTACTATATATCGGGTAAGAAAAAATTTCAAAAAGAAATTCAGCGCGCGCTCACTTCGTCAGGGCTTGTGTTCGTACACGGTTACCTGGAAGAACAGAGTGACGCCAACACTACCGACATGTACTGGATCGACGCAGGAACCTCTCTTCGTGAATTCAAGCGTGCCATCGGAGCCGATCTGATCTGGAAATACCGACTGCGCTTTTTCACCGATGCAGAAGATTTCGCTGAGACCCAGTCCTCCCGCACACGCAAAGAAACTTCACTCCAGCAAGCACTGAGCGAGGAACCATTCCTCTTCTGACCTCCTTGCCCGCGTCCCGCGAATTGGTAAATTGAGTGCATGCCGCAAGCACTGCACGCTGAATTTGTCAACCGCATGACGCGGCAAGTGGGATCCGACTGGCCCGCGCTGGAACAATCACTCGATGGCAAAAGTCCGGTGAGTATTCGCGCCAACCCGGCCAAGCAGTATCAGGGTAGCGGAATCAGCGTCCCCTGGTGCTCGACTGGTTACTATCTGTCCGAACGCCCCAACTTCACACTGGATCCTGCCCTGCACGCCGGTGGCTACTACGTGCAGGAAGCAAGTTCCATGCTACTGGAGCAGGTGATCAGGGCGGCCGTGGATCTTGACAAGCCGCTGACAGTGCTCGACCTCTGTGCGGCACCCGGCGGCAAGTCCACACATCTCATATCATTATTGTCAGCCCACAGTGTACTCGTCAGCAACGAAGTAGTGCGGAGCCGCACCACCATCCTGCAGGAGAATCTTATCAAATGGGGACAACCCAACAGCATCATCACACACGCTGATCCCGCCCGATTCGGTGCAGTGCCTGGCCTATTTGATGTTGTCCTGATCGATGCACCGTGCTCTGGTGAAGGCCTCTTCAGGAAAGACGACAATGCCCGCCAGGAGTGGTCACCAGAACATGTGCATCATTGCAGTCTGCGACAGCGGCGTATCCTCGCCGATGCGTGGGGCGCACTGCGTGAAGGTGGTGTGTTGATCTATTCAACCTGCACGTGGTCGCCGGACGAGAACGAAGAAAATCTTCACTGGTTCGCACAGGAACATCCACTCTCTTTCGTTGACTGGACAGCACCGCCCGCGTGGAGTGTGGAAAAAATTGAGCACAAAGAAGTGCGTGGATACCGTTGCTACACGCATAAAGTGGAAGGTGAAGGCTTTTTCATAAGTGCGATGATCAAGCATGAAGCCGCACCGCGCTCCGGCACGGATCGAACACCGACCCGGCATGTTTCGAAGAAGAAGGAATTGCACGACTGGATTCACTACCCTTGCGAACACATCATCTTCGAACAAGATGAATTTTGCTGGCTTCGGTCTGTCCAAACTGCAGGCTTGGCGGAGCGGCTACGCGAACATATGCCCGTCGTAAGCGCCGGAACCTTGCTGGCCGAAGCGAAAGGCCCCAAACTGGTTCCGGCACATGCACTGGCGGTGAGCACCGTACTCAGACCTGAGGCCTTCCCTGTGATTGAACTGACGCTTGACGATGCCCTTGCATACCTCAGAAAGGACACTTTGCCCCACCCCGGCACCGGGAATGGCTATCACCTTGCTACCTTCCACGGGCTCCCGCTGGGTTGGGTCCACGTGCTCAGCAACCGATTGAATAACCTCTATCCCACGGAATGGCGCATCCGGATGGATATCAGGCGATTATAAGGCTTCCTCCTATCAACCGTTCGCAAAACTTTTGAGATCAGGCCCCGGCTGTATGTCCGGCCATGTGGCTATTTTTGCGGCCATGAAAGTTAACCGGTACTTCGTCATCGACTTCGACAGCACCTTTACCAAGGTCGAGGCATTCGATGTGCTCGCAGACATCTCGCTGGAGGGCCACCCCGAAAAGGAGGTACGCAAAAAGCGGATCGCTGAAATCACCAACAAAGGCATGGATGGATCGCTGTCGTTCCGCGAATCACTGGAACAACGCCTCCAGTTGTTGTCACCGGAAAAAAAGCACTTGCCTAAACTCATCGAACGACTCCGTTCCCTGGTGTCGGAATCCTTCAAACGCAACAAAGAGTTCTTCGCCACACATGCAGCCAACATCTACATTGTGTCGAACGGCTTCCGTGAGTTCATCGAGCCGGTTGTCACGGAATTCGGTATCAAGCCGGAGAATATCCTCGCCAACGAGTTCCGCTTCGACGAGCAAGGCCGGGTCACAGGATTCGATACAGAGAACCCTTTGTCGGCCAACAACGGCAAGGTGGAGCAACTCAAAAGACTGAACCTGCCCGGCGATGTGTATGTAATTGGCGATGGGTACACTGATTATGAAATCAAGCACGCCGGGCTTGCCAACAAGTTTTACGCGTTCACTGAAAATGTAGAGCGCGAAAGTGTCCTCAACAAGGCCGACCACATTGCACCAAGCTTGGATGAATTTTTGTATCTCAACAAGCTCAACACCGCAATCTCGTATCCCAAGAACCGCATTAATGTACTCCTCCTGGAGAATGTGCACCCTGTGGCGATCGAACTCATGCGATCGGAAGGATTCAACGTGGAAACCTATCCGGCCGGGCTCGACGAAGACGAACTCTGTGAGAAGATCCGCAATGTATCCGTGCTCGGCATCCGGTCTAAGACACAAGTGACTGCACGGGTGCTGGACAACGCCAGCAGACTCATGGTGATCGGCGCATTTTGCATTGGCACCAACCAGATCGACCTGAAGGCCGCCTCCAGGAAAGGGGTGGCTGTCTTCAACGCGCCCTTCAGCAACACGCGGTCGGTCGTTGAACTGGCCATTGCCGAAATGATTATGCTGATGCGCAACATCGCCGACAAGTCTGCGAAAATGCACCAGGGTAAATGGGACAAATCAGCGAAAGGCAGTTTTGAAGTGCGCGGGAAGAAGCTGGGCATCATTGGCTACGGCAATATCGGCGCCCAACTCTCCGTGCTGGCAGAAAACCTGGGCATGAAAGTGCTCTACTACGACAAAGAGGAGAAGCTTGCGCTTGGCAACGCAACAAAATGCAAAACGCTGAAAGAACTGCTCACGCAGGCTGACGTGGTAACCATGCATGTGGATGGGCGCGAGTCAAACACCAACTTCATCAGCCAGGCAGAATTTGATCTGATGAAAAAGGGTGTTGTGTTCCTTAACCTCAGCCGCGGCCACGTGGTGGATGTGCCCGCCCTCCGTGCTAACATCCTCAGCGGCAAAGTGGCTGGCTGTGCAGTGGACGTGTTCCCCTACGAACCCATCAGCAACGACGAAGAGTTTGCTTCTGAATTACGCGGGCTGCCCAATACCATCCTGACTCCCCATATCGGCGGAAGCACTTCTGAGGCACAGGAAAATATCGGCAACTTTGTGCCCGGCAAGATGATGGACTACATCAACACAGGATCTACCAGCAACAGCGTTAACTTTCCCAACCTCACACTGCCGACACTGGAAAATGCGCACCGGCTGATTCACATCCACGACAACGTGCCGGGCATCCTGGCAAGAATCAACAAAGTGCTGGCCGACAACGGGATCAATATCATGGGCCAGTACCTCAAGACCACCGAAGAGATCGGATACGTGATCACTGATATCAACAAGGAATACAACAAGGATGTGATCAAGGAACTCCGCGCCATTGAACACACCATCAAATTCAGAGTACTCTACTGAGATGGAAGCCACGCGACCCATCGATGTTTGCATGAGCCCGGATCTCCTGCACTTGTACGCACTGCAGGGAACCACCGTAGTAGTGGTGGACGTGTTGCGAGCAACCTCCTGCATGGTTACTGCACTGGCCCACGGAGCCGATCACATCATTCCATACGCAGATCTGGAACAATGCCGGCAGCGGAAGGCGGATGGCTATCTGACCTCAGGTGAGCGCAACGGCCAACATGTGGAAGGATTTGACAAGGGTAACTCGCCGTTTGAATACATGGGCGAAGAGATGAAAGGCTGCAGGATTGCTTTCACAACCACCAACGGTACACAGGCGCTTCACCGGTCCAGTGGAGCTTCTGAAATTGTC
>JAIBBB010000365.1 GCA_019694905.1 Cyclobacteriaceae bacterium | reverse complement strand
TCACCGTCCAAGAACTCAAGTCCCTGAAAGATACCAACGCCGACTTCCAGCTCATCGACGTCCGTGAGCCGCACGACTTTGAAGAAGGCAACCTCGGCGGCGAACTGATCCCCATGGCCGAAGTACCGACCAGTATCGGTCGGATAGAAAAGGGCAAGCAGGTCATCATCCACTGTCGCAGCGGCGGCCGGAGCGGCAACATCGTCCAATGGCTGGAGAAGAACCACGGGTTCACCAATCTCTACAACCTCAAAGGCGGCATCCGCGCCTGGGCGCAGGAGATTGATCCGGAGGTTTCGGTGCATTAGGGGGCGGCTTGCCCCGACGGAGCGTCAGTGTAGTCGGGGTGGGCGGGGGAGTTGTGAACAGTGAACCGTGAACTGTGAACAGTAAACAGTGATCGGTGGGTCGTGAACAGTGAACTGTTGACAGTTTACGATTTATCCTTCACCATTGGCACGGTGGCAATATTTGGCACGTTACAAATTAGCTGGCCGTTCGAGGCATTATTCAAGCCTCTTCTGATCTAATCAAAACTAGGTAGTTTCTTCCAGCCTTCAGGCGGAGCTATCTTTCCTGGCGGCACAGAATGCTCCCAAAGCAGACTACCAGATCCCTCGTGACCCACTGGGACACTGATGACATAACACTTTCCAATCAACAACCTCCTAATCCTTGTTTCAATGCCTACCGTATTTGTGTAGGTAATCCCATCGATGGAGTATCTGA
The DNA here is from genome assembly GCA_019694905.1 of Cyclobacteriaceae bacterium. Lineage (GTDB taxonomy): Bacteria > Bacteroidota > Bacteroidia > Cytophagales > Cyclobacteriaceae > ELB16-189. The sequence goes on along the minus strand of JAIBBB010000365.1, from coordinate 2,468 downwards.
ACCTCGCATGCGGATCACCTTTCGCAGCGGATTTCACTTCGTAAATTTCACCGACGGTATACCGCTGAGGAAGGGATCGAAGCCACAGATGGTATGCGACGGCAATTAAGCTCGCAAGTAGTATGCCTCCAAGGAGAAGGAATCGACTCTTATTCTCGTTGTTAAGAATTGTCATTGCTTTTCCCCTGCCTTTGTCTACGAGTTTTCCCCGCGTGCCCGGACATCCGCTACAAATTAAGTCCATTCCTTCAATGTACCCGATGAATTCTGCCCCAAAGCAGAAGATTGACTAATGTACCGGATCATTGAAGAATCTGATTGCCTTTTGGGTACCACTCACAGTGAATAAGTAATCTCCCGAAGAGTCGTATACGATGAGGTGCGTAAATGGCCACTTTCGGTTACCTACAGAATCCGTTGAATGACGCAACGCATGCTGATAGATCTCAGAAATCTCCGCTGAATCAATTTTTGCTCCTTGCAAATGAAGCTCCAGGTAGTTGTCAATAAACTCAGGAAAGTGCCTGAATTCATAGTTCGGATACAAGCGCCCCAGTTCATCAATCGTACTCTTCTTCTCCGGCATCGGGTTGCATGACACCGTCAGTAATGCTGCAAGAACTAATTGTATAAGTCCTTTCATTATCAGTACTTCCTGTTGGCCCTGCCATCCATATAGTTCATGTCGCCTGCCATAGTGTATTAATCCAGTTCAACCAGGCCACTCTCTAAGAGTGTCAACGTTGAATTTGCTACGACCAGAATCTGGGGGATTCTTGATCGTTCACCGGTTTGGAACTCGACTTCAACGGTGTTCTCTGGTGAAGAATCCATTCTGCCAAGAAGTACTATTTTTCCTTTTAGTCTCTCACAAATTGAAGGAGAGTCAAGTTCACTATCATCTACCACATCAAAGTCCTCAAGTCTGCGCGTGAAATTTATCTTGTAAGGTTTCAATGGAATCAGTTGTTCAAAAAGGTCGATGAATCTTTCCTTGTCATGATGTTGGAGTATTGTGATTGGCATGCTATATTCAATGGTTCCACCAAATGATGTACTAACCAAGTTGCCAGCAACCCGATCACCTCTCATCGTATAATCCATAAATCCCCTGCCAAGAGAAACCCGCTTAAGTTTAGCATCAGACTCAATGACTCTATTGTCGACAATAGTATACCCCAACAAGACTCTACCTGAATTCTTAACAGAACTTACAAGGGCAGAATCCACCTCATTAATAAGAACACAAATAGCAATGACTGATGGATTGCAGTTTGAAATAGTCCGAAGCATTAATGGCAGGTCCTCTTGCTGTAATTCATCAATCCCAATGAGCGCAATAGGAGCAATTTTCCCTTGTAAATGCGAATCAGGATTCGACTTTTTGCCACTAGATCCGCACGAGAGGATCATTAGGATCCATACAAACCTCCATGAGATTAACAAATTATTCATATCCCAACGGTCGTTCTGACCCCTTTGAAGCACACAACTCCATCAAAAGGAGTTACAAACACAGGCCATATTTGGATTATCGAGCAGTTGTTTACCATTTACCTATTTTTCGTGATAAAGATCATAAATACAGGCATTCTGCACTCCAATTACTACCACGGGGACCTCACCCTTTCCGCTACTTGTCTTTCTACCTCTAACAACCCAAACACTATCCTGCAGTTCAGCCCTGAAGGGCCTGTGATCAATCACGTCATCGCCAAAAACTGGTACCAAGACTGCTTCAGCAATGCCAATTGCTGTCTTCTCATCTGAAACTACACCGAGTGAATTTCGGGTGGCCTCTGAACACTTGTCTCCCTGAATGCAGGATGTCAGCCAAAACGCCATCCCAACTACTAGAGTTCGGACAATACTCACTCTTGTTCCTTTCATATTTTCTACGACTTAGTGTTGCACTTCCCATCGGCAAAAAGCCCCGTCAGCACATCGTCTTCCCAGTTGGTCCGGACATTCGTCCGGACCCTTTCGAAGCACACACCTCCATCGAAGGCGGACTTGTAGTCCATTCGCGCCTTTTCGTCTGGCCGCACCGGGCATTCATAAGAGCGAAAGTTCCTATGACCGAATTCTCCTCACCTTAGCCAATATAAGAAATCTCCACCAGTCCATTCCTCCGGGTCATATGGTCGCGAGCTGAACTAAAGACATAATGTTCCGGATCATCCACGATTCCCGCCGCCACAGGATTCATATGTATATAGTCGACCTTCTGGCGCGTGAACTTCGCCGTGAAAAGTTCAATCGGCTAATTGGTTTGTAAACCACCCCTACCCGTTCCTCCGCTCAAGGGGAATTCAGTTCGCCCACAGCCACGAACAGATGTACCCAACCGTCAGATTGCTTCGGCCCGCCTGTGGCGGACCTCGCAATGACGGCTGCGTGGGGGGAGAGTTTTATGCTTCGCTTCCACTCATTGACTCAAATAACGCCACCGCTGTCATTTGTAATAC
>JAIBBB010000133.1 GCA_019694905.1 Cyclobacteriaceae bacterium | reverse complement strand
TACACCGGTAATCATGGAGAGTGCATCCACGGGCAGACCTTGTGGTACTTCCACGGGCACCAGGTCCACACCCAATTTGCGCAGCACATTCAGTGCACGGTCGTGGTGCCCGCGATTAGCAGTGTCGAGGTCAAACAACGACTTGATATATCCGATCCGCAGACGTGTTATTGGTGTTGCAGCACGATACGAAAAAGTTGATTTCCGTGTGACGGGATCGGCGGCATCTTCGCCCCTGATCACATCATAGACCAGGGCGCAATCCAGCGCGGAGCGGCAGATCGGTCCTACCTTGTCCATGCTCCAACTCAGTGTCATGGCGCCAGCGCGGCTTACGGCGCCAAAAGTGGGGCGCAATCCCGTGGCGCCACAGCGCGTGGAGGGTGATACAATGGAGCCCCAGGTCTCGGTGCCAATGGCAAAGGCAACCAGTCCCGCTGCTGTAGCTGCGGCCGATCCGGCAGAAGATCCGCTTGAGCCTTGCAAGAGATTCCATGGGTTGCGGGTTTTACCGCCATACCAGATGTCGCCCATTGCCAGCGCACCGAGTGTAAGCTTGGCGACGAGCACTGCACCTGCCTCTTCAAGCTTGCGCACTACTGTGGCGGTTCCGGCAACAACCTGTTCTCTGTAAGGAGTTGCACCCCAGGTAGTGGGAGTGCCTTCTACGGCAAAAAGATCTTTCAGTCCGTATGGTATGCCGTGCAGCGGGCCCCGATAGCGACCTGTGGCGATTTCCCGATCCGCACGGGACGCCTGTGACAACGCACTTTCTTCCATGAGCGTGATGGTACACTGCAAAGTTTCACTGTGTCGTTTCAGCCGGGCGATGTACAATTTGGTGAGCTCAACGGAAGTAAGTTGCCGCGATCGGATCAGGCTGGCCAATTGATACACCGGCATGAAGGCCAGGGCTTCGCGGTTGGCTGGCATAGCGACATGGTCAGGTAGATTCCATTCCGGTTTTTCCACATCGGCTGGCATTACAAATCCGGTTGGGCGTGGGTCAAAGAACAACGCCATACCTGCCGAATTAGGCAGCGCATGATGATGCAAGGATTTGTACAATGTGAGATAGTCCTCCAGCCTGGACAACAGCGAATCACGCTCGGTTGCCGTAAACTTCAGGTCGAGCATTGGCTCCATGCCGGCCGTGGGATTGCTGCGCTGCGATTGCGCTCCTGCACTTGCGAGAAGGCAGCACAGGAACAGGAGCGATTTTAGTTTTATCCTTTGCTTCATAGCTGTTATCTTCAACATCCGGCAATTGCCTCCGAAAATATCAAACTCCAAGCAGCTCCCCTATACTATGAAAGACTTCTTTGTGAAATGGTACAACTACAACGCCTGGGCAAATGATCGCGTGCTGACCGCGCTGCAGCAGCAGCGGGTGGAGGACGAAAAAATCCTGACGCTGATGAATCACATACTTACCGCCCAATTTCTGTGGTTGAATCGCATTGAATCGCTCCCGCCGCCGGAACACAAGTTGTGGAGCACCCAAAAAATATCCCGTTTGAGGGAAATGGCAACCGAAGCGGCCAACCGCTGGAATACATTTATTGCCAGCCATGAAAAATTCAGTCGTCAGATGACGTATCACAACTACACCGGTGATCTTTTTACCAATGATGTGGAACAAATTATGATCCATGTTGTTAACCATGGAACGTATCACCGCGGTCAAATCGCCATGCGCTTGCGTGAATTGGGTCTTGAACCGGTGAATACCGACTACATCACCTATGAAAGGGTGTTAACCGGGCAACTTAAACCATAACTATACAACATGAGAAAAACCCTTACGCTTCTGCTCGTACTGGCATTCTTCGCGGTGCGCGCCCAAAATGATGTGACCGTTTGCCACACAGCCTCTACTGAGAAGTTTGCCATGTTTGCCTCCAACAAGGACTTCAACATGGAGCACCCACTTCCCCGTGTGTACGTGCACAAGAGTCTGGCCGGCGGGCAAGACATCACCTTCAAGTGTGCTGATGGCACAGAGGGTCGCGGTTACCTGTTGAAAGCAGCCAAGCCCACCAACAACTGGGTTTTCGTTTTCCAGGAATGGTGGGGCCTCAATGACAACATCCGCCGTCACAGCGAGGAACTCTACAATGATCTTGGCAACGTAAATGTCCTTGCCATTGACATGTACGACGGAAAAGTCGCGACAGACCGTGAAACTGCCGGTCGCTACATGCAGGAGTTCAAACAGGAGCGGGGTGCCACACTGGTAAAAGGTGCCATTGCGTTCGCAGGCAAAAACGCGCACATCGGTACGGTTGGCTGGTGCTTTGGCGGCGGTCAATCCTTGCAGGCCGCGCTCAACGCAGGTAAGCAGGCGGACGCCTGCGTCATCTATTACGGAATGCCCGTCGATGACGTCAATCTGCTCAAAACACTCAATTGCGATGTATTGGGTCTTTTCGCCGGTAAGGAAAAGTATATCAATACAGACGTGGTCGCCAAGTTCCAGGCCAACATGAAAGCTGCAGGGAAGAACCTCACTGTTAAGAGCTATGATGCTGAACACGGCTTTGCCAATCCAAGCAACCCTATGGGCAACTACAATGAAGCGGCTGCCAAAGATGCGTACCAGCAAACACTCGCATTCTTCAAAGCACGCCTGAAATAAGCTCTGACGGCACCTTTGGAGGTGGCCTCAAAAAAAAGATTGAACGGGGCCGGTATTCTTACCGGCCCTGTTTAATTTTGAACCAACCTACCCGTATGGTCAACTACAATCCAAAAATTTGGTTTGAACTGATATTTCATTCCTATAGTAAGCAAGTCGTTCGCACTTTGCTGCCAGCACTTGTGTTTCTGGCCGTGTTCTCTGCCGTAGTCTGTTATACTGTGCTCGACCTGATTGATCTGGAACCCCATGAATTTCCGGGTTCCACCGCCGTTCACAGCCTGCTGGGTATCGTGCTGGGTCTCTTTCTGGTCTTTCGAACCAACTCCTCCTACGACCGTTGGTGGGAAGGGCGTCGTTTATGGGGCGGCCTCGTTAACAGTTCCAGGAATTTTGCGCTCAAACTACATGCCGCACTTCCGCTGGATCATCCTGACCGCACCTGGTTCGCAGTCATGACTGGCAATTTCGCCGTTGCACTGAAAGAGCAACTCCGCCGTGGTGTTCTTGTCAATGAACTCGAAGTCTCAGATGAACATTTCGCCGCCGAGATTCAACAGGCGAATCACAAGCCCAACCGAATTTCCGCCATGATGTACCGCCGCGTGGAAGATCTAGGGCGGCAAGGCGTTCTCACAAGTCACCAGTTATTGAATCTCGACAAGGAGCTGAAAGACTTCACCGACATCCTGGGTGCCTGCGAAAGGATCAAGAAGACACCGATTCCGTACTCATATATGATGTACATCAAGAAGTTCATCTTCATCTACCTGATCACACTTCCTTTCGGACTGATTACGACGTTTGGTTACTTCACCATACCGACGGTACTGCTCGTATCATTCGTGCTACTAAGTGTGGAGTTAATTGCCGAAGAAATTGAAGATCCCTTCGGCCGCGACATCAATGACCTGCCCACCGACGAGCTCTCGGAAACCATTCGCAAAAATGTGAAGGAAATTCTGGCAGCCCGAACCTAGGATTCGTACAGGCTGTCGTTAGGCGTCTTTGCCAGGTGCTCCATGAATGCGGACACCTTTTGGGTGACTGCGGCAAAATACCGCTGCCCCTTCTCAGCCGTAGCCTTTCTGGGATCCCCGACACCCGTATCATTGGTTACCTGCATCCACTTCCGTTCTGCCCACGCCCAGCCTTCACGGATGGCGGCAAACCTGAAACGTTTGGCGGCACCATCACCTGCTTCCGACAATGGCCTCACCAAATCAGGTGTCAGGTGCAACAATAAACTTGTTTCCATTTCTCCGGCGTGGTCATCCTTGTTCTCAAAAAACTGCTTCTGATCCACCGACTGGTACCAGTTACAGGAACACAAAAACATGCGGGGGAATTTCAGCCCCAGTTCCCTGATCATCGTCTTGAAATCATTGCCTCCATGGCTGTTCAGGATCATGAGCTTGTTGATGCCCTGCCGGTCGAGTACCTCTATGACATCACGCAGTATCGCCAGTTGCGTTGAGGGATTCATGTTGATATCGAGCGCCACGTCCCACTGACCTGTATTCACCCCGAAGGGAATTGCGGGCAACACAATCACTTTCGCTCCATTTTGCCACGCAATACGCGCAGACTCTGCGGCGATTTTGTCGGCCTCTATGATGTCCGTGCCGTAGGGCAAGTGATAGTTATGTGCCTCACAGGCACCCCAGGGCAACACGGCAAGGTCATAGGAGGTGGACTTGACTGTGCCCCAGTGATTTTCGGCAAGAATCCAGGGTCGCATACAATCAGAAGTTTGGCGACAGCAAATACTTGGAATAGAAGTCGTCGATCACCTTGACGGCTTCTTCCGGTGTATCAACCACATTGATGAGCTCGAGATCCGATTCTTCAATCATCTTCTCAGCAACCAGCACCTTCCGAATCCAGTCCAGCATACCCGACCAGAATTTCTTGCCAACCATCACGATCGGGAAACGGGCAATCTTCTTGGTCTGAATCAGGGTCAAAGCTTCAGTCAGTTCATCGAGGGTACCAAATCCACCGGGCATGACAATAAATCCTTGCGAGTACTTCACAAACATCACCTTGCGCACAAAGAAATAATCAAACGTGATTAGTTTGTCGGGATCGATATACGGGTTGCCCTTTTGTTCATGGGGGAGATAGATGTTCAGGCCTACAGATTTTCCCCCGGCGCGGTTGGCGCCGCGGTTACCAGCCTCCATGATACCTGGACCACCACCCGTGATCACACCATATCCATGCTTGACCAATTGATAAGCTATCTCCTCAGCCTTCTTGTAGTAGGCATGGGATGACTTCACGCGGGCTGACCCGAAAATAGTCACACAGGGCCCGATCTTCGCCAATTTCTCAAAGCCTTCGACAAATTCGCTCATCGTCTTGAAGATGGTCCAGGAGTCGGAACTCTTGATTTCGCTCCAGTCCCGGTTCTTGAAGGCCTGTTGGATACGCTTATCCTCTTCAATTGCCTGATTGATCTCTTCTTCCAATTGCTTCTTATTCGATCTCATAGTCACTAACTTGTTGTGTTCAATCAAGCTTCGAAGATACAATGAAAATTATTTCCAGGAATTCGCCCGGTCACTTACTCATGATATGCGCCGTTGCGACACTCTTTGGGTGTCAGCCCACTGAAAGACAAGCTCAGCCTTCGGCGTCGTGGGCGCTCGGTCCGTTTGTCAAGGTAGATAGTGTTAACCCCGTCCTGACACCAGGGGAAAACAAGTTCCTGGATCCAATCCTGAAGAAAGAAGTACTGTGGGATGAAAAAGACGTGTTCAATCCAGCTGCTGTGGTAAGAGACAATAAACTCTATTTGTTGTTCAGAGCTGAGGACCAGATTGGCCGGTACGCAGGCACGTCAAGGCTCGGGCTTGCAAGCAGCGACGATGGTTTGCACTTCACCAAGCTACCCGCACCGGTCTTCTTTCCCGCCGAAGACTCAATGAAATCGGTGGAGTGGGAAGGCGGTGTCGAAGACCCGCGGTTGGTTGAACACCCTGATGGTGGCTATTTGCTTACATATACTGCCTACGACGGAAAAACTGCCCGACTGTGTTTCGCCACTTCCCCTGACCTGCTGCGTTGGACCAAACTCGGTACCGTACTCACCGGCAAGTACCGCGACGTGTGGTCAAAATCCGGGGCCATCGTTGCTGAAAGACAAGGTGAACGTATCGTTGCCACCAAGGTGAAGAATGAATACTGGATGTACTTTGGTGATACGCAACTCTATCTTGCCCATTCACCGGATCTGCTGCACTGGTCGCCAATCCTGCAAGGCGATTCTTTGAAACCAGTACTGTCGCCCCGGCAGGGCATGTTTGATAGCAGACTGGTAGAAAGCGGACCATTCGCATTGCGCACAGAAGCTGGAATAGTGCTCATCTACAACAGCATGAATTTGCACGAAGGAGGCGCTGCCGATCCAGGTCCGGATGCCTACAGTGCCGGCCAGGCACTGTTCGACCCCAACGATCCTTCACAGCTGATTGACCGAACTCCAAACTGGTTCATGAAACCCGACCGGCCCTATGAAATCAATGGACAGGTCAACCAGGTCGTTTTTCTGGAGGGACTTGCCTGGTTTCACGATCAGTGGTTCCTGTATTATGGCACTGCAGACTCCCGGATCGCGGTAGCCGTCAGCAAGCCCTGAGATCTATTGACGAGGGTCTTTGATCGTAAATACGCGGGAAATATTGAAACCGAAGTGAATGTCTCCTTTGGCAACATTCCCATCTGTCTCTGAAATGAAGGTGCGCTCGGTCATCCCGGTCGAATTGGTGAACTGCAACTGGAAGACATGTCCGCCTGTTTCAATGTCAAATCCAACGGCCAGTGAATTATAAGAAGTAGTAAACTTGTGGTCGGGTAACTGATAATAGTACTCCAGGTTAAGGCTCACCCTTTTGCTCAATTTAAAGCGGCCACCTGCCCCCAGCGCAATCACATCGTTAATCACTTCAGGTGCCTCCACGAGATTATAGTGCACGACACTGGGCATCAATTGCAGCGAGATCCCCTCGCTGAATTTCCGCGCGATCAGTACTTGCCAGGAATAGTACAGTCTCGAAGAAAAATAGTTGGGCCTGTCGGGGTTGTCATAGGGACCTGTTTTGATCATGGCAGAGGAAACCACGCTCAGCGACAAAGGCATCCCGCCATTGGCTTGCCGAAGAATCTTGAATTTGGCAAATGCATCAAGTTGCTTCTGGTAGGAACTCCGTCCCAATCCCACCATAAGCCTTTTGGAAATACCATAGTCGAGACCAAGGCGAATGGTAGATACATCCAGGCCGTAAAACTCGCTGATGCCCCTGTTGACAAATCCAAATCGGTGGGAAATCCTGAAGTCCAGGACGCCTGGTGCTACATTCTCAATACTGTGTCCATTGATCAAACGGGTGGTTTTGAAAGTCGCTGTTGCAAAGTCCGGGCCCTTGGTCTTGTCGGCCTCACCCTCAAGCATGTTCAACAGATCCTGGGCCGGTGCGGATACGGCACTTCCCAGCAGAAGGACACCTAACAAAAAGCCTTTCATTGTTCGCTATTACTTGGGTTGATATTGGCAATCAACCGTGATGTCGATGGTTTCAGCAATCTTACCGGCAACGACGGAAGGAATCTTTACATCATAATCAGCCAATTTAATTTGAAAATTGGCTTTGGCGGACACCTTACCGCCGGCGACAATGATTTGTCCGGGGTAGGCTACCTTCTTTGTCACCCCATGGATGGTCAGTTCGCCTTCCACCTGCACGTTATAGGTACCATCCTTCTTCACATCCACTTCCTTGAGATTAACCACCTTGCCATTGAAAGTTGACTTGGGCAGTTTGTCCGACTCCATGTAGTTTTCATTGAAATGCTCTTCCATGAGCGCCTTCTCAAACCGGAAACTCTTGATCAGAATGGCAAACGCGAGGTCGCCTTTCTGGCTATCGAACGCACTGAATACTTCACTATTGACAGCATCAATGTTCTCCATGGGTGTCTTGCTGAAGAAGCTTACTTTCCCATTGCGGGTAAAGAATACCTGACTGTACGCTGATGTCGCAGCCAGCAACAGAACGATGACGAGAGAGCGTTTCATGAGTTGGATATTGTTTTGGTCACTAAGTTAATTATTCTGGGCACCCGCTTCAATCCAGGCCTTTACTTTACCAATGTTGCAGGTAGAAAGTTTGCTGCCCCCTTTGGGCATAGGGCTTACCCCGCCTGTCCATTCGATCGTTCCCAACAACTTCCCATTATCAACGTATGCCTTCACATCCGTATAGTTGTCAAGAACTATGCCAGCCGACGCGAATTTGCCGGAGTGACAATTGTTGCAGTATGTGTTCAGAATAGGTGCTACTTCCGTTTTATAAGTATAGGCCGTAAGGGTAGTGCACGGAGGTGCCGGGTACAACTTGGAACCCACATCGTAGTAGCAGCCCGATAACAGGAAAATGAGACCAAATAATACAAAACGAGACATAGAATGTTAGTTATTGAGCGCCTGTGCAGCAATCCATTTCTCAATTTGGCGGATCTGACAATCACTCAGTTTGGCTCCTCCTTTGGGCATAGGTGACACGGTGGTCGGGCTGCTTTGGGTGATTGATGGCAGAAGCTTGCCGCTGTTGACAGAGGCCAGCACACCTGCATAACTGGAAAGATCTACTCCTCCACCTGCTCCGCTGCCACTGTGACAACCTACACAGCTGTTGTCCAGTGTTGCCTTCACTGAACCGGAGTACGTGAAAATTGTGGTGTCGCAATTGCAATTGCATTTGGTAGTAAAGGGAACGCCCTGGCCTACCCACTTCTTGATTGAATCCATGTCGGATTTGGTGAGCTGAGGCGAAGTGCGCGGTGGCATTTCACCATTGAGGATTTTCTCATAGACAGAACTACGAATGGTGGTTACTCCATTCTTTGTTCGGGTGACCGCTCCATACGAATTCAGTATGAGACCTTCTTCGTGTGTAGTAGCATCATGGCAGCCGGAACTGGCGCATTTAGACACAAAAATTGGAAGTACTACGCTCTCGAAACACACGCCCTTGTACTCACAAGTCACAGTGGTGCCACCTCCGTTGTTTCCCCCCGGTGTGACCGGAGTGACCTCTTCGGTAATCGGAAACGGCGTGTGTGTGCAGGAGACAACCAGCGCAAATGCCAAAACACTTAGAAAAGCCAGGAACTTAGAACGTTGATCAGCAGAGAAAGTCATGGTGAGAATTATTGAATCTTTTCTTCGATGCCGTGAATGATGATAACATCGGATAGGTAACCCGTACAAATGCCTCGTACAGAAACACTGTCGCCTACGTTGGAAGTGGAAGCCTTGTCCAGCGTACAGTTAATTCCAAACAGACTGTCTGATGTCTCCAGCACAATCACCGTGTTTCCGTCAGGGCCTGCAATTTGTGAGGCAATCTTTCCCTTTACCAGCAGGGTCTTGTTGAGATACAACTGGTTCGCAGCGGCTTCGTCTTGTTGAAACTTCTCAAAGAGAGCCGGCGCAGCAACTTCAATTGCCTCTTCAGCCGCGACGGATCGATGTGGCTTGTTGTTGACGTACCAATACACACCGACCGCTAAGAGCAGGCCGATAACAAAAATTGAGATCAGAATTTTTTTCATGTCTATGAATGCCTAAAACTGTACAAAAGAGTTCACCGGTTGCTGAAGTTTCCGACGAGGTGTTGTCCTTCAGGGATAGAATCCTGCAAATAACGACAGATGACTGAGGATATGCGATGACCTCCGTCAACTTTTGCCAAGACCTAACGGCTGTGAGCGGCCACTTGCGTCAAGGCATCCTCAAGATCGGGGAATTCAAAATTGAATCCTGCGTTTTCAATGGCTTCGCTGCTCACCCGGTTGCCACCTAATATCATACCTGACATCTCCCCCAATGCAAGTCTTAGTGTCCAGGAAGGGACATTGGGAAGCCATAGGGGCCGATGGAGCACCCGTGCAGCAATTTTGTTGAACTGTCCGTTGGTCACGGGTGCTGGTGCAACGGCATTGAAAGTACCCGATAGTGTTTCATTTTCAAGGGCGAACCTGAAGATCTCACACAAATCATCCAAATGAATCCAACTCATCCACTGCTCGCCTGTACCCAGCGCAGCACCCAAACCGTACCGAATTGTTTGCGCAAGCTTGGGCCAGGCACCGCCTCGCTCAGAAAGCACGACTCCGATTCTCAATTTTACAATGCGACTGACTGAAGAGTTTGGTCCGTCAACAGCACCCTCCCATTGTCGGGTAACAGAAGCCAGAAAATCCACACCAGCTTCGTCATGCTCGTGCATGAGTCTTTCACCAGTATCGAGTCCATAGAAGCCAACTGCCGAAGCACTCACCAGGGCCTGAACAGACTTTCCGTGCTGTGCGAGCATCTTATGAAGCAACAGGGTAGACTGTGTGCGACTCTCCAGAATCTCCCGTTTCCTGGACGCTGTCCAGCGCGCATCCGCCACACCTGCCCCGGCGAGATGCACCACATGCGACACACCCTCAAAAGCGGCCGGATCAGCGTGGCCCTCTGTAATATCCCACCTATAACCCTGTACACCGGATCTGGTCGCAACACTGCGTCCCAAATGCCGGACCTGGTATCCATTTTGCAGGAGGATTTCGGTAAGGCGCGTGCCAATCAATCCGCTGGCACCTGTGATAAGTACTGATTTTATCAAGTTTTTGAATGATCTTTAGGCAATGGTAGTAACAAATTATCGCATGAAAAGTTTGTCATTGGTATTATTCGCGTTGTGTCTCACTGGCATGGCTAATGCCCAAAAGGTTATGGTCACCAGTGGTGAAGTGAAAATGAAAGGCACATCCGCTACAGGCTATCGCACCGAACTTCAGGGCAAAAAAGCCGACGTCCAGGTAGCCTGGAACCGCTTCCTCAAAGACATCGGCAAGCTCAAGACCGGAATGGAGTATCATACAATTTCACAACCCGCTGTTGGCAGTACATCGTATGACAAGGGTGTGCTTTATGC
>JAIBBB010000364.1 GCA_019694905.1 Cyclobacteriaceae bacterium | reverse complement strand
AAAGTGGTGATGGCTTTTTCCGTGAGGTCACGTCCACCGTCAAATGCTTTCAGCGCGGGTAATCCGTCCGCGTCCACTGCCTTGTCCCACGGGCGCAGTTTGGACAGCTGCAATTTCTTTGCGCGCTCGGCGGCGAGCTGGTTGAGGATGGGTACCACTTCCGCTTCTATGCTTTCATGGAAACGCCTGCAGTCGTCTGGCGTATAGTCGAAGCGCCCGTAGGCCCGGAACTGATAGTCTCTGAAGTTGCTGAAGCCGGCATTGACTGCCACCTGGTGCCGGAGTTGAATCAGTTTGCTGAACAACTGGTCAAGTTTGTCCTTGTCGGCGAGCCGTCGCTCCGCTGTCTGGCGGTACACACTCTCGCGCAGGTTGCGGTCGGGCGACATCAGCAACACGCCCGCCTGCTGCAAGGTGAGTTCCTGACCCTCGCGCGTGATGGTCATGGCGCCGGAAATCTGCGCGTACTGCTGCGTCTCTGTGTTGATCTCTGTGAAGAGGGGGATGTTTGCCTCGCGGAAGATCTCCATGTCCTTGCGCATGTTGCGGATCATGATGTCGAAGCCCGCTTCGTTCGACAGCTCCCCAATGAGCGGATGCTCCACCGCCCGTCGGTTGAGCTGATCGGCAACCGGCGACAATTCGGGCTGGATGTTTTGTACAAAATCCTGATAGGCCTTGCCATACTCCGCATTCTCCGTGTAGCAGGTCATTCGCACGTAGCGCCAGCCGAGGTCTTCACTCAGCACAGCTTCGATTTCACTTCGGTCTTCAAACCACCGCCGCAGGTCGGCCTGCGTGTGCAGCGGCCGGAACAACAGGTCATCAAAATACGGCTTCAGCTGATCCCAGGTGGTGATGGTGAGCGACTCCGGAAGAAACTGACGTGGCGGGCGCGTGGGCAATTGTACAGTAGCAGACATGGGCTGTGATTTTCGAGCCGCAAGATACGGAAACTTGGTCGCGCTGAACCCAGAACTCCGGGCATCCGTTATGCTATCTTTGTCCCATGAGCCTCTCCCCTTCGTCTCTCCTCATTCTTCTGCTTTCCATCACCGCCGTCAGCTATTTAATAGGCCTCGCTATTGACCTGCTCGAATTGTCCTCCACGCGCACAGAACTGCCACCGGAGGTGACTGCGTTCTACGACCCCGAAAAATATGCGCAATCTGTCCGCTACCACCGCGAACACGGCCGGTTCTCGCTGTGGACCGGCGCACTCGGCTTCGTTGCTTCCTTCCTGATGCTGCTCACCGGCGGATTTGGGTGGCTGGACCACCAGCTGCGCTACTGGGTAACGGGCGACCTGCCGCTGGCACTCGCATTCTTCGGCGTGCTGGCACTCGCATCGGACCTGCTTGGCACCCCATTTCAGTGGTACAGTACTTTTGTGATCGAGGCACGCTACGGGTTCAACAAAACCACAGCGCGCACCTTCTGGCTTGACAAATTCAAAGGCTACGCGCTGGGTGCACTCATCGGCGGTGCCATGATGGCCGCCATGTGGTGGCTTATCGCATGGGCCGGCGACCAGTTCTGGATCTGGTTTGGTCTCGTCGCTGCCGGCGTCATGCTGGTCCTCCAGTTGGTTTACACTTCGTGGCTGCTGCCACTGTTCAACAAACTCACACCCTTGGCCGACGGGCCGCTAAAAACAGCGATTGAAGCCTTCGCCACCCGCGCGCAGTTTCCGGTGCAGCACATTCTGGTGATGGACGGATCCAGACGTTCGAGCAAAGCCAACGCATTCTTCTCCGGCTTCGGACGCAGCAAAAAGATTGTGTTGTATGACACGCTCATCGAAAAGCACACCACCGATGAACTCGTCGCCATCCTCGCCCACGAAGTCGGCCACTACAAGAAACGGCACATAGTCTCCGGCTATATCCTCAGCGTGGTGCAGGTCTTCTTTATGCTGTTCATCCTCGCGCAGATGTTGCACAGTGAAACACTGTCACTCGCGTTGGGCGCCGGTGAAGTGGCGATGCACGTGAACCTCATCGCCTTCGCGATCCTCATCTCCCCGCTGTCGGGTGTGCTGGGTATCTGGATGAACGCATTGAGCCGGCGTCATGAATTTGAAGCCGACGCCTGGGCCCGTCACCACTTCAGCGGTGCTGCCCTCGCGTCAGCATTGAAGCGACTGTCCGTGGAGTCATTAAGTGAACTTTATCCGCACCCGGCGTATGTGTGGTTGCATTACTCGCACCCGCCCCTGCTGGCGCGCCTTCAGGCATTGGAGGAAGGCTGAGCGCCGGGCACGTGCTTGATCGTCACACGCCACAATAAAAGCAGTCCCAGCACAAAGAACACCATCAGCGCCAACGTGCTGTTGCGCATGCTGCCGGTGAGGTGCTCAATCAAACCATAAGTGAAGGTGCCGATCGCGAGGCACAGGTTATACAACACGTCATAGAAGCTGAAATAAGACGCAGTGTCCACTGTGTCGCGGGGTATCAGTTTGGAATACGTTGCCCGCGACAATGCCTGGATGCCACCCATGACGAGGCCAACGAGTACAGCGATGCCATAGAATTCATATTCGTTGTGGGTGAGATAGGCCATGCCACAAATGGCAATCCAGATGATGATCATGACCATCAGCGAGAATTTGTTGCCCTTGCGGTGTGACACGCGGGAGAAAATCCACGCGCCGACGGCAGCCACCAATTGAATGATCAGCACGGTCGCGATGAGCTTGGAGCTCTCGAGCTGCAGTTCCTTCGCTCCAAATGTGGCTGCCAGGTACATGACAGTCTGCACGCCCATGTTGTAGAAGAAATAGGCAAACAGAAATCGCTTGAGATCGGGCAGTTGCGCCAGGCTGTCCCACACCTTGCGCAGCTCGTGAAAACCATTGAGCAAATTTCTGTCGCCGGGAGCGCGCGGAATCACACGCTGTGGCAACTTGCGGAAAGGAATCTGCGCAAAGCCTATCCACCACAAACCAACCGTGAGGAAGGCAAAGCGCGTGGCCAATCCCTGGCTGGAAAAACCAAACAGTTCCCACTTTTCAATCATGATGATATTGACAATCATCAGGATCACAGAACCCGTGTAACCGAATGAATAACCGCGCGCACTGACGTCATCCAGCCGGTCTTCGGTGACTATTTCTGGAAGATAGGCATCATAGAACACGAGACTGCCCGCATAACCGAGGCTGGCCAGTACGGAGCAGAGAATGCCCCACTCCAGATTGGCGCTGGTAAAAAAGAAGAGCCCTA
>JAIBBB010000132.1 GCA_019694905.1 Cyclobacteriaceae bacterium | reverse complement strand
CGATGGGATAAGATTGTTGAATGTTGCCTAAAACCTCATTGGTATAGACGAGATAGTCTACCGCAATAAAATTGTAACGGGTGTTAAACTCATCCCAGAAGAACCACTCGGATACAGCATTGAAAAGCAGCAGAAAGGTGAAGAAAAAGAAGAGCCCATAGAGTATGCCATGGTGCCAGCGACGATCAAAGAAACGGGTGGGTGCCAGCCACACGTACAGGACGAGCGGAATCAGAAAATAGGATGCGTTGACAAGATCATAGAAGGCGCCAATCAAGAATATCCCGGCAAGGTGGGAGAAGGTGAATTCAACTCCGTCGAATGACTTGAACATGAGGACGATGCGTGTGATCAGCGAGATCGTCAGCAAGACCAGGGCCAGAAGGGCAACCAGGCCAAATCGGTGGGTGAGGATTTGCTCAATCCGCTTTTTCATGTGCAGCATACGGGTTAATGGTCCAATGAAACGGGTTGCCAGCAGGGTCCGTTTATAACCCAAAATTAGTGGTTATTCAGGAAGTTACATCCACTGACCGAACCTGCCCGCTGGACTATATTTGTCAGTCCCATGTTTATCAACTGTCACACGGCTTTTTCCTTCAAATACGGCACCATGCCCGTACAGAAATTGTTTGATGAGGCCCGCCGCTGCGGGATCAGAAAACTGGTTCTGACTGAAATCAACAACGTGTCATCCTGGATTGAGCTGCAGCGTATTTGTCTGGAGCACCAACCGGACCCGGTGTCAGGATTGAACCGTTTTGGCGCCCCGGGATACCTGTTGGAAATAGGTGTCGGAGTGGAATTCAGGAGAGAAAATGAACTGGGCTTCATTATGATCGCCCGCAACGCCAAAGGCTTCGAGCGGATCAACCGCTATTTGTCGCACTTGAATGCCGAACACAAATTGCTTCCTCGGCGGGCGCCGGTGATGGAGGATGTTTGGGTGATCTATCCGTTTGGAAGACTTGAGCCGGAAGAAATGGATGATCATGAATGGCTGGGCGTCCGGTGGACTGACACCCAGCAACTGAGTTTTCAACGCAATTATCAATCGTTTTCGCATCGCGCCGTCGTTCTTCATCCAGTCACATTTTCAGGGAAGTCAGACTTCAATGTGCACAGACTGCTCCGGGCGATTGATGCCAACA
Organism: Cyclobacteriaceae bacterium; assembly: GCA_019694905.1. Classification (GTDB taxonomy): domain Bacteria; phylum Bacteroidota; class Bacteroidia; order Cytophagales; family Cyclobacteriaceae; genus ELB16-189. The sequence continues at coordinate 9,532 of JAIBBB010000132.1, read as the reverse complement.
CCCTGCTGAGTAAACTGCAGCCGGATCAGGTGGCTTCTCCGGATGAAATTATGATGCCGGAGAATGAGTTCAGCAAGCGTTTTGAACGCTGGCCTGAACTGATGGAGAACACCCGGAAGATTCTTGACAGTTGTTCTCTGGAAATTCCCCTGGGCACCGACAAAAACCTCCAGTCCATTTCGGGATCTGTGGAGGAAGACTGGGACCGCCTGACACAATCTGCCTGGGAGGGGTTTCGAAAACTCTACGATGCCGATGACCCCGTCCTCTGTGAACGACTTGAACGTGAATTGAGAATCATCAGAGAGAAGGGCTTTGGAGCATACTACCTCATCACCTATGAAATGGTGCAGTTTGCCAACCAGCATGGCTATGCCTATGTGGGGCGGGGGTCAGGCGCCAATAGCGTGGTTGCCTATTGTCTGGGCATAACGAATGTGGATCCCATTGAACTGGATTTGTATTTTGAACGATTCCTCAATTCCGAGCGCACTTCGCCTCCGGATTTTGACATCGACTTTTCATGGGACAACCGGGATGCGATCTACGACTACCTGTTCGGACGTTATGGCAAAGATCGTGTGTGTTTGCTGGGAACCCATGTGACCTATCAGGCGCGGTCTGTCATTCGGGAGCTTGGAAAAGTCTTTGGTCTTCCGAAGGAAGAGATTGATGCACTGGTGGAAGATCCGGAACGAAACAGACATCGGGATCATATCGCAGAGTTGATCTTTACCTATGCTCAGCGCATCAAGGACCTGCCGGCCAACATCAGCATTCACGCCGGCGGTGTACTTATCACGGACCAACCCATTTATGCCTATACAGCAACAGAGATGCCGCCCAAAGGATACCCCGTCGCACAATTTGAAATGCACAATGCGGAAGATCTCGGCATCTTTAAATTCGACATCCTCAGTCAGCGCGGTCTTGGTCACCTGAAAGAAACGGTCCGGCATGTCCATCGCAACAAGGGCGTGGTGGTTGATATCAACCGGTTCAGAGACTTCAAGCAAGACCCCCGGGTGAGGGAACTTCTGCGTACGTCCCGTGCCATGGGTTGCTTTTATGTAGAGTCACCCGCCATGCGCATGTTACTGGGCAAGTTGCGTTGTGAGGATTACCTTACCCTCGTGGCGGCCAGTTCCATCATTCGTCCGGGCGTAGCCCGATCGGGCATGATGCGTGCCTACATTGAGCGATTCCATGCAGTGCGAAATGGAAAGACGTATGAATCAATCCATCCGCGTATGGATGAACTGATGAAGGAGACTTACGGGGTAATGGTCTATCAGGAAGATGTGATCAAAGTGGCACACCACTTTGCGGGGCTCACACTGACAGAGGCCGACGTGCTCAGGCGGGGTATGTCGGGTAAGTACCGGTCCAGAAGGGAATTTGAACGCGTTCGTGAACGCTTCTTCACCAATTGCCTTGCGCGAGGTATTGAACAGAAGGTGGTGGATCGGGTCTGGTTTGAGATCGAGTCTTTCTCCGGCTACTCTTTCGCGAAGGGCCACTCTGCCAGCTATGCGGTTGAGAGTTACCAAAGCCTCTATCTCAAGGCACACTACCCCCTTGAATTCATGGTGGGTGTCATCAACAATTTTGGTGGATTCTACCGAACTGAGTTTTACTTCCATGAAGCGCGGATGAGCGGCGCATCGATTGAAGCGCCTTGTGTGAATCACAGCGACTATCTCACGACCATCACGGGTAATAGCATCTATATCGGATTCATCCACCTGAAGAGCCTGGAAACTGGATTGGCCCGTCAGATTGAGATTGAGAGGATGAAGCATGGCGGATACCGGAGCCTGCCGGATTTCCTGGCCAGAACCAGATGTGGGCTGGAGCAAATTCGCATCCTGATCCGGTGCGGTTCATTTCGCTTCACCGGGCAATCCAAACAAAAGCTCTTGTGGGAGGCCATGCTGTTCTTCAGCGACCAGCGGGCGCGGAAGGAAATCACAGTACCGTTGTTCAATACAGAACCGTCGACTTACCCACTACCACCTCTTGAAAGGAACGATTGGGAAGATGCCTTTGATGAAATCGAATTACTGGGATTTCCGCTGTGTGACCCTTTTCGGTTGCTGGCTACCAGGGAGCGAGGCGATACAATGGCAGATGAACTGTCGTCCAAACTGGGCAGGCAAGTTTCTATGATCGGGTACATTGTAACGACCAAAAACACGAGTACGCTCAAAGGAGAGCCAATGTACTTTGGCACATTCTATGACGAAAAGGGGCAGGTCTTTGACACCGTTCACTTTCCGCAGATCGCCTGGAAGTTTCCGTTCAGAGGCAGGGGATTCTATTCGATGCGTGGCAAAGTGGTAGAGGACTTTGGCGTTTGTATGGTAGAGGTGAACTGGATGGAGAAACAGCCCATGATCAGAAACATAGCAATGGAAGAACTGGGTAGTATGGAATAACAAAACTGCCGGGGTGTTGCCCCGGCAGTAACCACTCTAACCTTCCCTTCTAACCGCCTTTAATTTCTGTTTTGCTGATTTTGATTCTGGTTGTCGCCACCTTCTTTCATATCATCGTTCTCAATGGATTTCTTCCGTTTTCTAGGCGCGTCAAAACTCATTTTCCCGATGCGGTAGCTGAAGGTGAGCAGGAAGTTGGTGTTATGCATCACATTCTTTCCACTCTGAACCAGTATCGGACTGGAGAGCGAATTGCGGACCGTGATGCCATTGGTCAGGAAGTTCTCCACCCGGAACCCTAAACTGCCCTTCTTTTCGGCGATGTCCTTGCGGAATCCCAGACTGTACACGCCGAAGCCCCCCTGATATCCCTGAAGTTGAACCTGCCGTCCCCGGTAGAAACCAAAGAACTGGATGGCCCAGCCTTTCACCAGGTTGTAGTTACCAAATGCGCGAATGTTATAGACCCAACCCTGGTTGCTTGCATTGTACAGAGGATCGCTGACATTGTTCTTCAAGACGGCATAATAGGTGTCGGTTCCGCCATTCAGTGAGAACTTATTGGAAATGTTGATGTTGGCGAAGATGCTGAACCCGTAAGCATTTTCGCTTCCTATGTTCTTGTAGGTAGTGAGAATGCCATGCACCAGCGTATCAATGCTGCGGACGCTCTGGATTGAGTTATTCGTGTTGCGTACAAAGGTGGAGAAGTTCAGTGTTGTTCCCTTGATAAAGGTGCTGTAGCCAAGTTCATAGTTGTTGGTGTACTCCGGCGACAGAGTCGGGTTGCCCTCAGATACGTTGGGCGGGTTGTTGGATTGCCGGTTGGGGTTCAGGAATTGCAACGAAGGCCGCTGAATCCGGCGGTTGTATGCCAGCTTGATGGTTTTTCCGTTGGCCAGCTTCTTGGAAAGATTAAGGCTGGGAACCAGTACACCATACGAGGGAATATCGATAGGCTTGTCGTCCTGCAGATGGGCCTTGATGGTTGTGTATTCATAGCGTGATCCCGCTTTCAGGCTGTATCCTTTGCCTGCGTTCAGCGTGTAAGCAAGATAGCCCGCTGTTACGTTCTGCTCATAGTTAAGAACGTTGGAAGGCTGATTGACACTGTTGATTTCACTGTACACACCGTCGGAGCCCGCAATAAAGTACTTGTAATCGCTGGATACTTTTCTTGCGATGTCTTTCACTCCAAGCTCTATGAGCTGATTGGTACCAATGGGCTCCTGGTAGTCAATTTGAATGGTGCTCTCCTGATTGAAACTCTTGTTGACGTTTTTGGTATACCCAAGAATGGAAGTGGTGGAAGGATCCAGGTTGCTGTAGTTGAACCCGCCGGTCTGATTGTTGCGACTGTACAGTGCCAGAACGTTAAACTCCCGCTGCGCCTTTGGAAAGGTGCGTTGGTAGTTCATGCTCAGATCCATGTTGTTGCCATCGTTGGGCGTAAAGACATTGCGCAACGAATTGAACGCCGATTGCTGGGTGCCGTTCAGCAGTGTAGTGGAAGCCGTCGCAAAATTGTCCTGGTAGTTGTTCATGTTCCGGATACCGAGACGTGCGGAAGCCGTGAGGGAGTTGTATTTATTGATGTCGTAGTCCCAGCCCAGGTTGTAGTGGCCGAAGAGATTATTGTTGCGGGTAGTCGCATCCTGTACGTTCCGACGGGTCAGGATAGAGTCAAGCCCATTGATATCTTTGAAAGCTGAGGTAGTTGTCTGCTCATTGTGAGAAATACCGGTCACGTTGTATCCGGCGCGACCAAAGCCGCCCAGACTGAAGCCCATCTTGCCAACGCGATAGCTACCGTTCAGACCCAGATTGGATCCGCGCAGTCCTGTACCGGCATCGACATTGAGCGTGAGGCCCTGCATATTGTTCTTCTTGGTAATGATATTGATGATCCCGGCAGATCCCTCTGCATCATACTTGGCAGAAGGGGAAGTAATTACTTCAACAGATTTGATCTGGTCGGCGGGGATTTGCTTTAACGCATCTGCCACACTGCTGGCAGCAATGGTGGACGGCTTGTTGTTGATGAGCACCCGGATGTTCTGGCTTCCCCGGAGCGATACATTACCATCAAGGTCAACCGATAACATGGGCACGCGTTTGAGCACATCTGTGGCATCACCACCCTTGGCAGTGATGTCATTTTCTGCATTGTAAATGGTACGGTCAACTTTTTCTTCCACCAGTGTCTTCTGACCCTCAACGACCACTTCTTTCAGTATCTCAGCACTGGGGGCAATCTTCAGCGTACCGATATGGATGTCGTATTTCTTGTCTGTGATGGATAGCTCAACCCGCTTGGTTCCGAAGCCAATAAAGGACACTTCCAGCCTGTAGTCACCATTAGCGATTTCTTTAATTACAAACTTCCCTTTGTCATCAGTGATACCACCATCAACCGGCTTGTTGGTTTTTGAATTGATCAGCGCCACAGTGGCAAATTCAATCGGCTGATTCAATGTGGAATCCATCACAATACCACTGATGCGTCCGTCTCCTTTCTGAGCACCCGGCTGAAATCCCTGGTTGCCGGGTCCACCGGGTTGATTGCCCCAATTTCCCTGCCCCTGCGGTCGGTTGCCTGAAGGCTGGCGGTTTCCGCCTTGCATCGGTGGACGGTTGCCGTCCTGCTGGGTGGGCGGTTGTTGACCATAAGCCAGGCCACATATCAGCAAGAATGATCCTAGAACGAGGTATCGTGGTGTCATTTGAGTCTGTTTACAGGTTCAAAACGCCAAAGGAAGCGCTTTGGTTGGTGGCAAAGGTCGTTTTTAGACAGTCCTCAACGTTTTCTCGACAGTTCTTGTTCCGGCCGCGCTCAGCCCATTGATCGAGTACATCATCCGGATTGTCGTACCTGGCGTGCGAGCGGTAGAAAATCTGTTCAAACGGTGGGCATTACCTGTCTTTTCGCCAATCTTTGCAAGACGCATGATGCAGACTTTCGTTCAACGAAACCGGGTTTTTCTATTGCACTTCTTCTTTTGGTGTGCATACTCCACTCTATTTATATATACCATGCTTCAGTTTCAAAGGAGCAGGGGAGAAGTGGACTGGGGCCGCGCCTTGAGCTTTGCAGGAATTCAGATGTCCTTTGCTATGGCGGTCGCCTACCTGAATTTCTTCATCTTCCTTCCCCGCTTCCTCAAGAGCAAGAATGTCTGGAAATATATTCTCGAATTCGGAATCCCTTTCGCGATTTTGATTACGGCACGGGTCATCCTGCAGCGATACCTCGTCGACGACTATACACACAGGGCCAAGTACTTTTACAGCACTACCTATGTGGTGGAACTCATTGCCGGCACTTTGTTCATTGCCATCTTCATCAGCATGATCCGTTTTGCCGCCGAGTGGTTTGAACTGGAATCCAGGAGGAGGGAGGTTGAAAATGAAAAACTCACGGCAGAGCTCAACTTTCTAAAAGCCCAGATCAACCCGCACTTCCTCTTTAATACGCTAAATAACCTCTATTACCTGGCGTACACGCAGTCTCCCAACACCACAGAAGTTGTAGCCAAACTGTCTCAGATGATGCGTTACATGATCTATGACAGCAACTATCCGCTGGTGAGACTGAACAAGGAGATTGAATACATGCAGAACTACATCAGCCTCGAACGACTCAGGTTGAATAACCAGATACCCGTCCGCTTCGATGTGGACGGTGTGACGGAGGATGTCCAGATATGCCCGCTCATTCTGATCACTTTCCTCGAGAATGCATTCAAGCATGGCGTGTCGAGCGATGCACCCGGTTCATGGGTCAACCTGCTCATCAAAGTGACGGGCAGCGAGTGCCTCTTCGTGGTGGAGAACAGCAAACGGCCGGAATCACAGCGCACGGACGGCAAGTCTGGAATCGGCCTGCAGAATGTTCAGCGCCGACTGCACCTCAGCTATCCTGAAAAGCATACACTGGTCATCCGGAACACGGAGGACCAGTACCGGGTTGAACTCAAGATTGACCTTGCATGAGCAATGGTGAGAACCTTAAGGTACTTATTGTTGATGATGAGCCATTGGCCCGGAATCTGCTGGCGGATTATGTGTCAAAAGTTCCTTTCCTTGAACTGATTGACACATGCCCAAACCCTGTAAAGGCCATGGAGGTAATGCGCCTCCACCCTGTGGATGTGCTTTTTCTCGACATCCAGATGCCTGAGATTACCGGCATTTCTTTTCTCAAAATCCTGCAGCAGAAACCTTACGTGATTCTCACAACGGCGTACTCGGAGTATGCTCTTGAGAGCTTTGACCTGGACGTTACAGACTACTTGCTCAAACCCGTAACATTCGACCGGTTTATGCGCGCAGTGGAACGCGTCAACCAGCGCCGCAAGGGGCTTGAACAATCACCCGCGCCACGAACCCTGGAAGAAGATTCGTCTTATGTGTTTATCAAAGACGGCACCAAGCTCGTCAAAGTGAGGTGGGCAGATATCCTGTATGTGGAAGGATTGAAGGATTACGTAACCATTCATACACGTACCCAGAAGGTCATTACACTGCAGCGACTGAAAGTACTGGAAGATCAGTTGCCACCGGAGAGGTTTATAAGGATTCACAATTCCTTTATTGTGGCCATTGATGCAATTGAGGTGGTTCACAAAAACGAAGTGCAAATCGGACAAGCCATGATTCCTGTGAGTGACACTTACAAAAAGGCCTTCCGCGATCTGATTGACCGCAAGCACCTTCAGTGATCATTTCTTCTTGAAGCTCACCATTACTCCGGCACGGCTGCTTCGCTCAATCCGGCTGGTGAAGTCAGGGTCATGCTGGAGATAATCAATGTACTTGTCCCCCGCCTGGCCATCCGTTACGTTGTGCGTGGTGTAGCATCCGCCAGGCAGCAATGATTCCCTGAGGTCGAGGAAATACTGGAGATACCAGTCTTTGTCTGCGTCGGAAAAGACAAAGTCGGGCCTGAATCCGAGTGTTTTGACAAGCTCATGCGCGTTGCCCAGTCTGAATTCAACAAAGGCGGTGAGCCCGGCTTCCTCCACATTGCGTATGGCTTCCTTTTGTCGCCGCTCATTGAGTTCCAGCGTGACAACTTTCCCGCCTGTTTGGCTCGCTGCCCACGCAAGCCAAACGGTGGAGTGGCCGGTTGAAGTCCCTATTTCGACAATGTGCTGGTAATGGTTCTGGAGAACAGATCGTACAGCAGTTGACCATCCTGAAAGGGCACATTCATTTCGTGCCAGTCGCCGCGGTGCTTCTCAAGGTATTCACGGATGCGGCGCTCGTCTACAGCCTGGCTATGTACCAGGTGTATCAAACAAAGTAGCAATACAGACAGGCTCGTCAGTTTCTTTGTCATCGGCTTTTTGTTTGATGGAAGTTAGTGGAATTTAAAGGCAAAGCCTGCTCTCGTTGACTGATAAACAGCCAAAAAAATCCATCAAAGGCATCCGCAGGGATCAATTTTCAAATAAATTGCTTACCCTAAACAAGAGACCATGCCTACGCGGAAATTAAGAATGGGAATGATCGGCGGAAGTTCCGAAGCGTTCATTGGTGCGGTGCATCGGAAGGCAGCTGCGCTGGACGGAGAAATTGAATTGGTTTGCGGTGCTTTCAGCAGTGACCCCCGCAAATCACGCGCGACCGGCGAGGCCTTGTATCTGAACCCGCACCGTGTATACCGTACTTACGCGGAGATGATCGAAAAGGAGCGAAACCTGCCCGGCGATCAGCGCATGGACTTTGTGTCTATTGTCACGCCCAACCACGTTCATGCCGATCCGGCGAAGATGGCACTCGAAAACGGATTTCATGTCATCATTGATAAGCCGCTTGCCTTCTCTGCCGCCGAAGCCCGTGCCTTGCAAAAGGTGGTGGAAAAAACCGGACTTCTGCTTGGCCTGACCCACACATATACAGGCTATCCGATGGTGAAGGAAGCCCGACATCAGATCGCGCAGGGAAAGATCGGAAAGGTCCGCAAGATCTATGTAGAATACCACCAGGGGTGGTTGACAAACTTCATTGAGGAAACCAACAAGCAGGCAAGCTGGCGGACTGACCCTGCGCGTTCCGGTGCCGGTGGTGCAATCGGAGACATCGGCACTCATGCCGCCAACCTCGCAGAGTATATGTCGGGACTCTCAATTACCGAAGTAAATGCGGACCTGAACATCGTTGTCAAGGGAAGAAAGCTGGATGACGACAGCGCACTCCTGCTGCGCTTCAACAAGGGAGCCACTGGCGTTCTTACCGCTACCCAAATAGCAGCAGGTGAGGAAAATAACCTGAACATTAGGATCTACGGCGAGAAAGGTGCCGTCATCTGGAGACAGGAAGAACCTAATTCATTGTTGGTTCGGGTCTATGGACAGCCAAATGAACTGTATCGCGCCGGTTGGGCTTACCTGTCTGACGCGGCAAGGTTGAATACGCGCACTCCCTGGGGTCACCCGGAAGGTTATCTCGAAGCCTTCGCCAATATCTACCTCGCATTCGGTCGTGCCGTCCGGGACTTTAAGCCAGGGAAGAAACTCAATACTGCACGATATGACTTCCCGGATGTCAATGACGGCGTTCGTGGAATGGCCTTCATTGAAACTGTAATCCGGTCGGCCAAATCCAGCCGTAAGTGGACCAAACTCAAAATCTGATACTGCATATGAAAAACATTCAGGGTCCTGCCATTTTTCTGGCGCAATTCATGGGAGATGAACCTCCTTTCAATGACTTGAAATCAATATGTAAATGGGTGGCATCGCTGGGATTCGTTGGCGTACAGATTCCTTCCTGGGACGCAAGGGCCATCGACTTGAAACGAGCCGCAGAAAGCAAGGACTACGCGGATGAAATCAGAGAAACAGTTGAGTCCTGCGGGCTCAAAATCACCGAACTATCCACACACCTGCAAGGGCAACTCGTCGCTGTACACCCTGCATACGATGTGATGTTTGACGGTTTCGCTCCCAGGAGCCTCAGAGGTAAACCCAAAGAACGCACCGCCTGGGCGGTTGACCAGCTCAAATTGGCGGCCAGGGCAAGCCGCAACCTCGGACTTAATGCCCACGCAACTTTTTCAGGCGCCCTGATGTGGCATACCGTGTATCCAT
>JAIBBB010000363.1 GCA_019694905.1 Cyclobacteriaceae bacterium | reverse complement strand
CATTGCGATGACCAGCTACCAGGGCGGACACAACGAATACTTCCGCTACATGCGCGACCTGCTCATTGAGAAGAATGCCGGACACATCCGGATCTTCGGCGGAGGTGGCGGCGTTATCCTTCCGGAAGAAATCCGCGGGTTGATGGCCTATGGGATCACCCGCATCTATTCTCCTGACGATGGCCGTGCGATGGGCCTGCAGGGAATGATCAACGACCTCGTGGCCCAAAGTGATTTTGCAACCGGCGAATCCGTCACCGCAACCGGAGCGCTGACACCCGCCAATCATCTGCTGCTGGGACAATGGATCTCCGCGGCAGAGAACTATCCGGAGAAACATGCAGCAGCGCTACAAGAACTGCATCGCCGTGCTTTGACGCAGACTGTTCCTGTGCTGGGCGTCACCGGCACAGGCGGCGCAGGCAAGTCATCGATGGTCGACGAGATCATCCGTCGGTTCCACCTGGACTTTCCAGACAAGTTCATCGGCATTCTGTCGGTAGATCCATCCAAGCGGAAAACGGGTGGTGCTCTGCTGGGTGATCGCATCCGGATGAACGCGATCCATCATCCCAACATCTACATGCGTTCACTTGCCACAAGGCAGAGCAACCTCGCGTTGTCGGCTTACGTAAAAGATGCGCTTGCCATTCTGAAAGCCGCCGCCTTCGACCTGATCATCCTTGAGACATCAGGCATCGGCCAGAGCGACACGGAAATTCTGGACCACAGCGACGTGTCATTGTATGTCATGACGCCCGAATATGGTGCAGCCACACAGCTGGAGAAAATAGACATGCTTGATTTCGCCGATGTCATTGCGCTCAACAAATTCGACAAGCGCGGCGCACAGGATGCACTCAGGGACGTAAAAAAACAATACCAGCGCAACCACCAGCAGTGGGACCAACCCGTGGAGAGCATGCCGGTCTTTGGCACCATCGCGTCTCAGTTCAATGATCCCGGAACCAATCAGCTGTATCAGAAGATTGTCTCAGTGATCGCAACCAAGACCGGCGCACCTTTCGGCGTCACCCACCCTGCGAGCGACGAGATGTCAGAGAAGATTTTCATCATTCCACCCCAACGTTCGCGGTATCTCAGTGAAATCACTGAAAGCAACCGGGCGTACGACCGATGGGTGGAGAAGCAGAGCCGGCTGGCCAGTCAATGGCAGGCCCTGCTGCAGGCAGGCGGGCTCGTGGATGATCCCGCTGCCAAAACATCTTTGCAGAAGGCAGAAGAAAAACTGACGCTTCAACTCGACCCGCGCAACCGCCAACTGCTTGAGCAATGGCCGGAGCGGGTGAAGACCTACCGCGACAAAATCTTCCGCTTCAAGGTACGCGACAAAGAGATCGGAATTGAAACCCACACCACTTCACTCTCCCACACCCAGGTTCCTAAAATTGCCTTGCCCCGGTATGAAGGCTGGGGAGACATTCTCCGGTGGCAACTGCAAGAGAATATTCCCGGCGAATTTCCGTTTACCGCGGGTATCTATCCTTTCAAGCGCGAAGGGGAAGACCCCACGCGGATGTTCGCCGGCGAAGGCGGGCCCGAACGCACCAATCGCAGGTTCCACTACGTAAGCAAGGACATGCCCGCCAAGCGGCTCTCCACAGCCTTTGATTCGGTGACGCTCTACGGCCGCGATCCTGATTACCGTCCGGACATTTACGGCAAGATTGGCAACGCCGGCGTGAGCATCTGCTGCCTCGACGACGCCAAAAAACTCTACAGTGGCTTTGACCTGTGCGATCCACGCACATCGGTATCGATGACCATCAATGGTCCGGCACCCATGCTGCTTGCCTTCTACTTCAATGCTGCCGTTGACCAGCAGTGCGAAAAATACATCCGCCAGCACGGACTCGTCGCAGAAGTAGAAAAGGCACTCAACAAAAATTATCCTGCAGGCACCACCAGGCCGGCTTATCAGGGATCATTGCCGGAGACCAACGACGGGCTGGGCTTGCTGCTCCTCGGCATCACCGGTGACCAGGTGCTGCCGGCGGATGTTTATGAGAAGATCAGGCGCGACACCCTGCAACAGGTGCGCGGCACGGTGCAGGCAGACATCCTGAAAGAAGACCAGGCACAAAACACCTGCATCTTCTCCACCGAATTTGCGCTGCGACTGATGGGCGACGTACAGCAATACTTTGTGTCACAGAAAGTGCGCAACTTCTATTCGGTCTCCATCTCGGGTTATCACATTGCAGAAGCCGGTGCCAATCCCATCACCCAGCTTGCCTTCACACTGGCCAATGGCTTTACTTACGTCGAGTACTACCTGAGCCGGGGCATGCACATCGACGACTTCGCACCGAACCTGTCTTTCTTCTTCAGCAACGGAGTCGACCCCGAATACGCCGTCATTGGCCGCGTGGCTCGCCGCATCTGGGCGAAAGCCATGAAGCTGCGCTACGGTGCCAATGCGCGCAGCCAGATGCTCAAATACCACATCCAGACTTCCGGCAGGTCACTCCATGCGCAGGAAATTGATTTCAACGATATCCGCACCACCCTCCAGGCGCTGTATGCCATTTACGACAACTGCAATTCACTGCACACCAACGCATATGACGAGGCCATCACCACGCCCACAGAGGAAAGTGTGCGTAGGGCCATGGCGATCCAACTGATCATCAACCGTGAACTCGGACTCGCCCGAAATGAAAATCCATTGCAGGGCTCTTTTGTTATCGAAGAACTGACGGACCTGGTGGAAGAAGCCGTCCTTGCCGAATTCGACCGCATTACTGAACGCGGCGGCGTGCTGGGCGCTATGGAAACCATGTATCAGCGCAGCAAGATTCAGGAAGAGAGTCTCTATTATGAAACACTGAAACACAATGGCACGCTGCCGATCATTGGCGTCAACACCTTTCTGAGCTCCAAAGGTTCACCGACCATCCTGCCGCAGGAAGTGATCCGTGCATTTCCTGAAGAAAAGGAATACCAGATCAGTATGTTGAAAGAACTGCATGCAAACCAGCACAACCATAGCGCAGCCGCGATTGGTGCTGTACAGCGCGCGGCCATTCACAATGAGAACATCTTTGCGGCCATGATGGACGCGGCAAAGGTCTGCTCGCTGGGGCAACTCACACAGGCGTTGTTTGCCGTTGGCGGGCAATACAGGAGAAATATGTAGAAAAGAATGACGGCTGAGCCACAGTGTCCAATGGTGGGAGATGCCACAGCGCAAAAAAAAGGGTCACCCGTGGGTGACC
>JAIBBB010000362.1 GCA_019694905.1 Cyclobacteriaceae bacterium | reverse complement strand
CTGAACAACCTCACCCATCGACTGCACGAGGTACCCGTGCTGGTCGTGATGCCTCACAGTCGATGCAACTGCCGCTGCGTGATGTGCGACATCTGGAAGGCGAACCAAACGAAGACTGAACTCTCTGCAGAAGACCTTTTGCAACACGTGAACGCCTTTCAGAAGTTGGGCGTAAAGCATGTCGCCCTTTCCGGCGGGGAAGCCCTGATGCACAGAAACCTCTTTGTTTTGTGCAAAGAACTGCAGCGCCTCCGCATCCATGTCAGTCTGCTGTCCACCGGGCTGCTTCTCAAAACGCACGCCAGGGATATTGTGACCAATTGCAATGAAGTGATTGTGTCGCTGGATGGCCCCAGCCACATCCACGACGCCATTCGCAACATTCCCGCAGCCTATGAAAAAATGCAGGAAGGTGTGCGAGCGCTCAGGCAAGAGTCTCCGGCATTCAGGATCACCGGCCGCTCCGTCATTCAGAAAGCCAACTACCGCGCACTCGAAGAGACCATTGATGCGGCCCTGGAACTTCAGCTTGATCAGATTTCTTTTCTGGCCGCTGACGTGAGTTCCACCGCCTTCAACAGGCCCGACCCGTGGAATGCCGCACAACAGGATGCTGTCGCTCTTTCCCATGAAGAGGCGCTTCAATTGAGACAAATTATCCGGAAGCTCACAGACACCAGAAACGATCTTTTTGATCGCCGGTTTGTAGCCGAATCTCCACAAAAACTACTGAGGATACCGGCCTACTACGAGGCACTTGCAGGAAAAAGCAGCTTTCCCAAAGTGGTTTGCAATGCCCCCTGGGTATCAGCAGTTGTTGAATCAAACGGCGACATCCTGCCCTGCTATTTCCATCCAGCGTATGGAAACTAGAAAGATGGATTCGAAAAGGTAATCAACAGCGCTCAGGCCATCGCCTTCCGCAAACAACTCAAGGTCGAGTCTGATCCTGTATGTCAAAAGTGTGTTTGTTCCCTCAAACTCGGGTTGGGTGCACCCTGAAAAGATAGTCACGACCGTCCAGCCAGGAATACCTGTTGACAAGAAGTTCAAGCTGAAAACCAGACTTTCCGGCAATGGATTGAATGACCTCTACCTCACTGTTGCCCGTGAGCGACATGATCACCTCCGATTGTGCGTGCGTGAACCGACCCAGGCCTCCAAAGAGATGTTCGAAATACTCCATCTGCTCACCGCATCTCCAGGCGTACTCCTCCACACTGCGGGGCGCACCACGGTAATAAGGTGGATTTACAACCACCCAGTCGAAGGGCTGTGCCGGTAAGTTCTCATAAATGTCAGACTGAAGAATAGTCATATCCACACGATGAGCCCCCGCGTTTCTTCGGGTGGCATTCACCGCCAGCGGACTTATATCGATGGCTGTTACCTGGGCGCCCTGCAAGGCAGACTTGATGGAAAGCACTCCCGAGCCGCACCCAATCTCAAGGAGTGACCGATCGCGCAGCGATGCCTTTGCGAGATAGGTCCACAACATGCGCGAGCTTGGAAACAATGTCGGATGAAATACGCCGGCAGGAACTTCGAGCCGCAGACCCCCGGCGTAGGCCGTCCGGTCGCTCTTCAGATATCGTCTCGTCAGCGGGACAAGTATGAATGCAAAAAAACCTTTGACCGATCGCTTTGTGTCATTCGGCATAGAATCCTTCAATTTCCGGTTGCCGATAACGCAGCCAGTACTTTTGCAATGCTTTCAGCTCATAGGGCCATCCAAATACATTGAACCGGTACCGCAGTGTACTGAGCGCGCGCATAACGCGTTTCTGAAATCGGGTAATGCGAAAATCTGACACCGTCGGATACTGTGCGTGCAGGACAGTCTCGAAGCCAAGAATGCGGTTAACCATCGCGGGGGTAAGCCAGGGGGTGAGTGGGTTCTTGCGCAGATCGAAATTCTGCCACTCCGGCTGAAGCCAGTCGTCCAGGTGTGTGGGGAAGCGAAAACCAGTGGCCTTCACCTGATCGAATAGTTCAGATCCTTCAGTCGGTACCGGACTATAGACGTAGATGATGATCTCAGTATCCGGGTTGATTTCCTTAATGCGTTTGATAAATGAAATATCCTCATCAATCTGCTTCATCACCTGTTCGGGTGTTTCTGCGGGAAAACCCAACACAAAAGAGTATTCCGGTATGATATCAAATCGCTTCATCCGGGCCGCGAATGCCTCCATCTGTGCTGCCGTTTGTGTGCCGCCCTTATCCATTTGCTTGAGCAGTGCATCGTTGCCGGTCTCGGCGCCAAAAAAGATCATGCGGCAACCCGACTTTCGCATGAGTGCAAGCGTTTCGTCGCTGTACTTTGACATGGTATCAATCCGCCCCTCGCCCCACCACTGGATGCCATCATGCTCAATAAGCCGGGCAAATTCAGCCGTGCGCTTTTCGCTGACAAAAAAATTATTGTCATGGAATTCCACTGCATCGGCTCCATGCGTCTCTATCAGGTACTTGACATCTTTATATACGAGGGCCGCAGACTTTCCCTTCCATCTCGCATTGTAGATAGGCACCACGGCGCAAAACGAACAGGTAAACGGGCACCCCATGCTGGAGTGATAGGCGGCTGTTCGTCGGCCCATGAATGTGCGCCCCAGGTATTTTTCTATAGGATAACACTGATGCAAAAACTCGTAGGGCAATTGGGGAAGTGTATCCTGGTCCTGCAGAGGAGCCATAGGAGTCTTCACCACTTTGCCATGCCGGAAGAATACCAGGTTGCGGATCTCATCTGCTGGCTGGCCGAGGGCCAGGGCGCGTAACAGCTGTGGGAACGCCTCATCACCGGGCCCATTGACCACAAAATCCACGTAACCAGACTGAACTACCGTGGCACTCTGGTTGGAAGCAAAGTAGCCGCCCCAGATGACCACGACTCCGGGATAC
This sequence comes from Cyclobacteriaceae bacterium, assembly GCA_019694905.1. Lineage (GTDB taxonomy): Bacteria > Bacteroidota > Bacteroidia > Cytophagales > Cyclobacteriaceae > ELB16-189. The sequence continues at coordinate 342 of JAIBBB010000362.1, read as the reverse complement.
CGGTTGTGAATTTCCCTGCTGTAAGGAATCGCCTGCCGGAGCTGCGGACCGGGCATGACCGTACAACCAAAATAACCATACTCACCCGTATCCATGAGCGATTTGATCCGGGTCCATGGGTCGCGTTCCAGATTGCCGTCGACCAGTGTGTATTCAAACTCACCATGTATCGCTGCTCCAACCTGCAGGATGGAGTTGGGGATGCGGTGCTTCGCCCTCGCGCTTCGCGGATTGAACAAAATTACCTTTCTCAAGCAGGTAAAGTTAGTGGATGAACTGTGAGTCCGGCGACAGTGAGTAAACTAAGTTGTATTTTAGCCAGCCGCTCAATGAAAATCTGCC
>JAIBBB010000131.1 GCA_019694905.1 Cyclobacteriaceae bacterium | reverse complement strand
GCACTTTGGCTGGAATCTGGATGAGGCGGTGGGGAAGCTGATGGATTTTGGGGGACGTTCTGCCACACCGGGTCGTGTGATTGGTGTGATCGAAGATTTTCATTTCAAGCATTTGCACGATGCCATTGACCCGCTGGTGATGTTTCTGGAGCCGCACTACGAAGGACGCTTTATGGCTGTAAAGTTGAAGGCCGGTGATCTGACGGCGAATGTGAAGGAAGTGGAGCGAACCTGGAAGCAGGTCGCACCGGGCCGGGAATTTGAATACCAGTTCCTGGATGAGACGTTTGACCAGTTATTTGACCAGGAGAAAAAGTTAGGCCAGCTCTTTGCGGTATTTGCGCTGCTGGCCATTCTCATTTCCTGTTTGGGATTATATGGTTTGGCGTCTTTTACTATGGAGGCGAGTCGCAAGGCTGTGGCTGTGCGGAAGGTGCTGGGAGCTTCAGTGCCCAACATTGTGGTGCTCATGTCAAAGGAATTTCTTTTGCTGGTGGTGGTGGGCATGCTCGTGGCGAGCCCGATTGCCTATGTTGCGACTAACCGATGGCTGGAAGGCTTCGCCTACAACATGGGTTTTGCGTGGGTGGTGTTTGTCTACGCCGCCGGGGTTTCGCTCGTTGTTGCGTTTGCCACCGTGGGTTACCACTGTGTGTCGGCAGCTACTACCAACCCGGTGAATTCGCTGAAGGAAGCCTAAGCTGACCTGGTGCTTCCATTCGACGAGTGGACGTTCATGCGGTGAATAATTCCCACAGCGACAATGCCATACAGGAAATTGGATGACGCTGTTTCTATCAGGTGGCTGAGGCGGACACTGGCGAGAGGCATCAGCGGATTTGACAGAAGATGAACAAAATGGGGTAGAGCCAGTAATGATGCCGCCATCAGCGCTGTCAACCATACGCCCGAACCGCTGCTGCACATTACAGACAGAATGATCAGTGCAAACAGGAGACCCCTGAACAATTGCAGTAAGAATAGATCGGGCGTGTTGACGAGCGCATTAACCGTGTGATCGCGGAATGTCAACAGCTGATCTGTATTGCCATAAAATGTGCGGAGGGCTGGGTTTTGCCAGGCGATGAAGTATCCGGCGCACCAGTAGCAAACAACATAGAGCAACGACAAGCCTCCAAAAGTCAGGATCCATTTATTTGGCGACATGGATACCGTCATCAAGGCCTGCTTCAGGTCGTTGGTCTGCCAGCGACCGTATACGCGAATCGCAAGTGGGATAAAAATGAACGGCACTGGAATTCCCATGATGAACAGACGCACGAGGAGGTCCGGTGAAATATTGATGCTGGATAGAAAGTACCAGGTTTCAATTTGGGTGAGCAGCGTATATGACCCGTAGTAGGAAATCCCCAGCAAGAGTGCGAGCCTCCAGCCGCGCAGACGCGATTGGGTGATCAGCCATACAACAAGCGCTGTATTGGCAATGGACAAAATAAACAAACCGGATCCTTCGGACAGTATGCCAGGTTCGGACGGTGTATTTGGAAAGTGTCCGGCTACGGCCATAGAGCCCAGCACGAAGAGCACCATGTAGAGAAAGATCAATGCGGTGAAGCGGAGGATTGACTTGAGGTGCATAGGCTATCCCTGCGGGTGTTGATACAGGAATACTACGCTTGATTGTGATTATGAGTTGTCAGAACTAACCAGGATCATTCTGGTGTCGGCGGGCACGAGTTGTCGTGATCGCTCAGGAGATTCACTTTGATTAGGAGTAGCATTTCATTTCTCCGACTGGTTTGTCACGTCCAGGCTACTCGCAAATCGTTCATAATTTTCGGAGTGGAATCAGTGCGCGTAAGGCTGCATCCCTCAGATAAAGTCCGGCCCACACGAGCACACCCATGAACACCGGGAAGAGATAGGGATGCCCAGGGACATTGGCACGGATCATGATGGCTGTGGCGCCGCCCAGGTAGCCCGTGATGAGAATGGCCCCGAGAATGGCAGTGCGTGGGATCACGTACAACACCGTGGCAAGGAGCAGCACGATGCCGATGCCTTGCACTCCTTCGCTGGGCCAGCCGAGTTGCACAGATCCTTCCACCGACGGCGTTGTCTCCAGGACTTTCATGATGGCGTCGACGAGCAGAAACAGGACGACAAGAATCATGATGATGAGACCGGTCCAGCGCATACCTTTTGAGGTTGTTTCCATGGCGATGAGATTGTTATGAAGCTTGGCAGAATCCAGATCAAGATAGAAATCCTTGCGATCAGGCGCAAGGTCATTCGCGACAATGGAGGCGGGATTGACCTGATTACTGAGGAATTTTGATGGGACCTGTTCTTGAAAAACAATTCGGGTCAATTATGCAGAAAGAATTGCCAGCGGCCAGGTATAAAATTGAGAAATGTAAATTTATCTTCACCATATGAAAAGAACCCTTACCACGCTACTGCTGCTCACCGGATGGGTGGTTGCAGTGTCAGCACAATCAACCAGCAAACTTCCGGAAGATGTGGAAGCCAGCATCAGGAAGCGAATTGAATATGAAGCCAGCCCTGGTATTGTGGTGGGCATTGTCGACAGGAGTGGCTCGCACTATTACAATTTTGGCAAGCTGAAGCCGGATGGCCTGGCCACCAATGAGCACACGATATATGAGATCGGATCTATTTCCAAGGTATTTACTGCCATCATGCTGGCACAGCAGGTGATTGATGGCAAGGTGAAACTTGACGACCCTGCGCAAAAGTACTTGCCCGCTGAAGTGAAATTACCCCAACGCGGGGGCAAGGAAATTCCGTTGGGCATGCTATCGGACCATACCTCAGGTCTGCCGCGCCTGCCTGGCAACCTGGCGCCTGCCAACCCCAATAACCCCTACGCCGATTATACCGTGAAGCAGATGTATGATTTTCTGACCGGTTATGAGTTGCCTCGCGACATCGGCGAAAAATATGAGTACTCCAATCTTGCACAGGGTTTGCTGGGCCATATTCTTGCGCGCAATGCCGGTACCACGTATGAGGAACTGATGATCAAGACCATTGCAGGTCCCCTGCAAATGAAGGAAACCAAGATCACGCTCGATTCAAAGATGAAGAAGAACCTGGCTGTAGGCTACAGCGATGGCAAGGCCGTGGAGAATTGGGACATTCCCACACTGGCGGGTGCCGGCGCGATCCGGAGTTCCACTTCCGATATGCTGAAGTTCCTGGCTGCGAACCTGGGGTTGACTGCTTCGCCCCTGCAGCCGGCCATGAATCTTACCCACCAGGCCAGACACGACAAAGCGGGCACGATGCGTGTCGGACTTGGCTGGCACATTGCGAAGAGCAAGGCCGGTGATGTAATCTGGCACAACGGAGGTACCGGAGGATATCGGTGTTTTGCGGGGTTTGTGAAAGAGACTGGCACAGGGGTGGTGGTGCTGACGAACTCAACGGCTGGCGCTGATGACATCGGATTTCGTCTGTTGAACCCCGACGCGCCGTTGGCAGAAGTGAAGGCGAGTGTGGTGCCGGCACTGCGCAAGGCAATTGCCAGTCAGGGCCCGGAGGCGGCAGTGGAGTTGTACAAAAAGCTGAAGAGCAGTGGCGACACCTACGATTTCAGTGAACAGGTGCTGAACAACCTGGGACTCGACTACGCCGACTCCAATCTACCGGCGGCATTGGCTTTGCTCAAACTCAATGTGGAGCAGTATCCGGCCTCTTTCAATACGTATGACAGTTATGCAGAGGTGCTGTTGAAAAACAATCAGAAGGAGCTGGCCATCGAGAATTACAAGAAGTCCGTAGAACTCAACCCGGGCAACACCGGTGGCATCGCTGCCCTTGAGAAGTTGGGTGTGAAGGTGGCTACCGCGGATGCCGATGTACCGGAGGAAGTCCTGGAGACTTATGTGGGAACGTACCAACTCGCGCCGTCCTTTAATCTGGAAATTACACGGGCAGGTAAGCAGCTGTATGCGCAGGCCACGAATCAACCGCGCTTTGAACTCTACGCAAAGAGTGCTACTGAATTCTATCTGAAGGTCGTTGCTGCTACCGTTACTTTTCACTCCGGTGCGCAGGGAATTGAAAACCTTGTGCTGCACCAGGGTGGCCAGGATATCCCTGGGAAGAAGGTGAAGTAAGAGAGGTAGGAGGTAACAGGCTGGCAACGAGCCTGAGCTGCTATGAGTGTTTGCGCAGTTTTTGCCAGATCTTCCAGGTGGCAAAGAGTGCAAACTGACTCAGTATGGCTGTACCGGAACCAAAGTAGTGGTTGGTGACAAGCCATAGTGCTACGCCGATAACGCCCACGGAGAAGCCCGCGTACATCCAATAGCCTGTGAGCATGATTGCCGGCACAAAGAAAAAGCGTACAGCAGACGCATATTGTACCACTTCCTGAGGATCGCCATAAACATAACCCAGCAAGGGTATGACGGCGATGAGGTGCGTCCATCGCAGGATGACGCGTTTGATTTCGGGTGTGACCAGTGTTTTCATGATGCCTTATTTTGGTTGAAGGATTTGCTCAAGCCGGTTGTGGGCCATGCTTAGGCCAAAGGCGAAAGGCAGTTTCAGTTGCTGGTCGCGCTGTGCGACGCTCTGGAAGACAGATTGAATCCGCAGGCTGCTGCGGCCGTCTGGCAGTGCACTGAAATCCAGCTGTTCGAGTTGTACGCCGAAGGGCATTCCCACGAATTCAAAAGTGCGTACGATTTGCCTGTCAGGTACCCATGTGTGGATGGTGCCGTGGAACTGCATCTTGTTGCCCTTGGGGTCGGTCGTCTCAAACTCAAACGAGCCGTGGACCCGATTGTCCATTTTTTTCACTACGGTGCCCATCCACTGCGATACCAGGTCGGGTTCTGCATAGGCCTTGAAAAGAAGTTCTAGAGGAAGATCAAACACGCGTGAAATCAGCAAGTGCTGTTCGCCATCGTTCGCGAGTACTTTTGTTTTCATTTCCATGTCAGCGGGATTTGTATTTTTTCATGACAGATTCCAGTTTGTTGAAGCGTTGTTCCCACAGCGCCCGGAAGGGTTCTATGAAGTCGGCCACTTGCTTCATGTGGGTAGCGTTGATCTGATAGTGCACTTCGCGTCCGGAAGTCTGTTGGTTTAGCAATTTGCAGGCGGTGAGAATCTGCAGGTGTTTTGAAATGGTGGGTCTGGCGCTGTCGAAGTTGGCGGCGATAGCCCCGGCTGTCATGGAAGGCACGGTGGCGAGGAGCAGCAAGATGGCGCGTCGTGAGGGATCTGCGATCGCCTGAAATACATCCCGACGGGTATTCATTATGTAGTTATTTGGCTACAAATATATATGTAGCCAAATAACTACGCAAATTCGCTTCCTATTTATTTTTTGAGAATTAATCGGGCTGCCTGGAGGCGGTGACCAGAATAAGTACTTCCTGCGGTTCGCCGGAAGGGTTGTCGTCTGTGGTTTCGCTCCGCCAGGTGAGGAAGAAGGTTTTTCCGACTGCCTCGGCGTTGGCCTGGACTTCTGGAAAGGGCGTTCCGTCGCGTGGGGTGGATGTATAAAATTCTTCTGGATGGATGCCGGTGTCCCACGCCGCGAACCAGCGTTCTTCTCCACTCGCTGTGGTGAAGATGAGGGCGATGTTACCTTCAGATGCATTCACATCCTTGAATGTGAGCATCCCGGAAAGTGGCGTAGTGTCGACTGCGGTGGGGGTGGTGCTGACGGCGGTTGTGTCAGAGGCCTCCTCGCGGGTAGCGGGTCCGCAAGCCAGCGTCAATACAAGCAGGCAGGGCAGAATAGTATTTCGGATGGTTTTTAGTTTCATTGGTGAAGGATCAGGGTTTCAATGTCAGCAGGGTGTGTTGCGATCAACCTTATACCACAAAATAGCAAATTGAGGCGATAGCACCGACTATGCCCTGAGTTGCACGGTGGCCGATTGCGGCTACTCCTCAAAGACTCACTCCTCCTTCACCCCGACATAGAAATGTGAGGTGTCGACACGAAAGTCCTTTCGCTTCATGGCCCCAATGTTCAGTTCCTTCCATTGCTGGGTTGGCTGTATGAACGCGAAATTGTTGCGGGTGGTGGTGACTTGCACAGGAATGGCGAACGCCGGTTCATCGGTCTTCCATCGATACAGCACCACGGTGTCTTTGCCGCGTCTTTCAAATTTCAACAACAATCGGGGAATGGCCGGATGGTTCAGGTACTGACGGAAGAAAGCGGTATAGTCTGTCTTTGTGTAGTCGTTGATGAACTGAATCACGTCATCGGAGGTAATGGTCTGATGGGCAAATTGGGTTTGGATGCTGCGCAACAAACCAAACCAGACTGTGTCGTTGTTGATGACATGTTGGAGCGTGTGGAGCATCAGGGCGCCCTTGGTGTACATGTCGCCCATGTGGAAGTCATTCACACCATAGGTGCCGATGATGGCTTGCTTGTTATCCGGCGGTGAACCATTCAAATAGCGCAGCGCCGCTTCGGGTCCTTGCAATTCGCGGTAGGCCAATGCTTCGGCATAGGTGGCGAAGGCCTCATGAACCCACATGTCGGCATAATCTTTCACTGTGATGTGGTTGCCCCACCACTCGTGCGCTACTTCATGCCACATGGTGCGCAGAATGTCGGCGGAGTCATAACGGTCACTGTTAAAGGGATTGAAAAGGGAGCCAAAGGTTACGGCACCCTGGTGTTCCATTGGGTAAATGGATTCCATCACTGTCAGGCCGTCGCGGGAAAAGGGGTAAGGGCCAAAGTATTTTTCAAAGACGCTGAGCATCGGCTTCACGTGCCTGAAGAGTTTGCGCCCTTGCTCAAGGTCATACGGTTTGCTGTAGTAGTGAAGTTTAAGCGTGTCACTGCCCCTGAGCCGTTGGTCAGTGAGGTGCACGTAGTCACCGATGTTGAGTGCTATGCAGTAGGTGGTGATGGGGTAGCTGACATACCATTCAGTTGTGGTGTGCGTGCGCGACTCAGTTTGCCTTCTCAGGACGCCATTGGATATGTTCGTCATTCCTTTCGGTACGGAGACACGGATGCGCATGCTGTCAGGTTTATCCGACAGATGATCTTTGCACGGCCACCAGAGGCTGGCGCCAGCGCCCTGCGTCACGGTTTCAATCCACGGGTTGCCCTGCTTGTCTTGCAGCCAGAATATTCCCCCGGCGAGGCTGGCCCCATCGGGTCGCTGCGGTTTTCCGTCATAGGCCACGGTAATTTCGTAGTTCAGTCCTGCGCGGAGTTGTGCCGGAAACTGCACGAAGATGGCATGGCTTTCGCGTGTGTACGGCAGCGGCTGGTTGCGGAACAGAATCTGCTTAACGCGCATGTTGGAGAACAGATCCAGTTGCAGCCGATTCAACTCCTGAGTAGCCTTGAACCTGATGGTGTTTGCACCTTCCACCCGCTGGTTGTCCGGATCCACAGTTACCTGCAAATCGTAAAACAGCACATCGAAATTGCTCCGCAGGGGTGTCAGCGCTCCACGCAATGTATCGGCGCGCGTAAAACCATTGGGTCGGTTGAAGCCATACACTACTTCTTCCGCCACTGTTTCCTGTTTTTTTGATTTCACGAAGGTCACACCGCCCTGCCTGTTCATTTCGATGCCTTCAATCTGTCCCACTGCATTTGGCAGAAAATCAAAGGTCATCCGCATCTCCCCGTCCTGAATCACAAAGCGGTTGCCGGACTCCTGCTGTAGCCGCAGTGAGCCTTCGCCGCTAAATTGAACAGCAAGTTGCCCTGCCACCACGCGTACTCTTGCGGTCTTGTTTCGGATTTTACTCAGTTGATAGTTGCCAACAAATCGGGACCACTCACCGGTTTGTCGTGCGAGGCTGTCGGCCTCCGGGGAAGCCGTGCGCACCATGCGGGTACTCGCCATTTTCTGAATCCATTTCATTTGCACCTGACCCGTAGCCGGATCTCGAGCAAATTCAACAATGGCTTCCGGACGGACGCGATTGGCTTTGAACTTATCGCGGCCCGCACGGCTAAGGCCAACCTCCCCCTGACCAACAATTTGAAGGTACAGCTGGCCCTTTTTCTTCTTGACTACAAACAACAGGGACGTGTCGATCCGGGAATGGTAGACGCCAGTATAGTCGTCGGGCACTGTAGCGCTGGATTGTCCGCAGACAATTCCAGCGGATGTGAGCAAGAAAGCGATAGGGAGTGCGTACTTCATGCGAGTGTTTTGGACAAAGAACGCGGCCAGAAGCCCTCAGGTCTATTCAAATCGCGATTTGAATGGTATTCAGTCAGTTTTTGATAGGCCGTCGTTGTTTTTGACCATGAATTCACTTGGCGTCATGCCGGTCAGGGACTTGAAAGCGCGTTGGAAAGTCGGCTGGGAATTGAACCCGGACTGATAGGCGAGTGCGGTAATCGTGAATCTCTTGCTGTCCGGTGACTTCAGTCGCATCTTGATTTGTTCCACGCGGAAGTGGTTGATGTACTCAGTGAAGCTCATGCCTGAAATTTGCCGGATCACGACCGACAGCACTTTCGCAGAGATTTTCAGATGGCCCGCAAGGCGGGGCAGGCTCAACTCAGGGTCCTGATACAACTTGTCTTCTTCCATTGCCTTTTGAAGCAGCCGGCTGGCCTCCGCGATTTGTTCGGGCGGCAAAGTCAATGGGCTGCCTTTCTTCCGGACGAGTTCATGCCTGTTGAGCAGTAGACTGCGGATCCCAAGCCAGTAGATGAGCAATACCAACGGCAAATAGAGTGGATACCAGTCTAGCGTCGCCAGCAGCTGGTCCGTCCAGCCAGGAGTGACATAGGGGATCAGGTAACACAACCAGACAAGGTCGAATGCCAGAAACACCCAGAGAAACTCCCGGAGCCAGCTGTGGTTGTTGTGTGCCTGATCGGCACTGGCACCTGGTTGGCGGTAACTGCTCAGATGTCGAAATGAAAAGACAAGGTAGGTGGTCATGGAAGCCCATCTGGGAATATCAGCATACTGGTTATAGGTATCGAACCAGATTCCGAAGCGGTTTTCATTCTGGTGTACCCATCCGACCAGCACAAACAAGGCAAAGACAATGGCGGCCACATGCTGAAGCAAGTCGATGGCGACCGGGAAGAAATGAATGCGGTGGTTCGCCTTGATTCTGAATGTGCGATCGGTCTCACTCCTGCAATAAAAGTAGATCAGCGGACCGACAGGCATGATGATCATAAACGGAACAAATGCGTCAATAAGCAAGCCCACGGGATTTGCCAGGGCGTCTGTGTTCATCAGATAGATTTTCAGGCACGCCAGGGCCATGATCAACAGCAAAAATCCAAGGATGCGGCCCGCATAGGTGGTGCGGGAATTCATCACGACCAGGAGGCCAACGACGAACCCTTGCAAGGCGCCGACGAGAATGAGATTGTCAAGGAAGCGTGTCAAAACCAAAAGCAACGGTGGGTGTACTTGAAAAACGCAAATAGTGTACCAACGACCTAGTCCGGATCGTCTTCGCTTTCGCCACCGCCCGCACAATCAACGGTGGGCAGTGCAATGGCTTCCCCTGAAACCATGAACATCTCATCGTTCCATGTCGCCAGCGTCCAGTCGGCGTTGAGAAAATTCACAATCACTGTGAAGGCCTGATTCTGCGGTGTGCGGGTCCTGATAGAAAGGCCTTTGCTGGTTCGACGGATCCACTCCACTGTGTCAATCCTGCTATCCTGCACGAGGCCCAACTTAAGGATGGTCATGGTGAGGCTTTCGCCATTGCGGATGACCGGTATTTCCTCCAGTTCGAATGTATAGGGCACACAGTGCCTGTACAGGGTTTTATCGGTTTCCTTCACGCTCGTCCATGCCCACTCGAATTCATCCATTGATCGCGGCGGACTGCTGTATTGAAATTGCAGCCGCACCCAGGAAAGTTTGTCGTTGCTGAACGTAAACGTGCCTGTATGTAATTCGCCATCCGAAGTGCCTTCATAGGTAGCCTTGATTACATCTGCTGCTTCAGCCGCCGCGTCATTGAGATGGAATGCGTTCATGAAGCCGGCCCTGCTCATGCCCACCTGGATGCCACTGGTGAATGACACAGTCGAGTCGCCGGTGGAGATTTCCCGCAGCCAGATCCGTCGGCTTTCTCCCCTTGGGTAGTAGTCCCATGAAATTGACAAGGGGCCGTCGAATTCGTATCGGCGGTACCAGGGGCTACCGTCTTCTCTGTCAACACCGGTGGACCGGTAGGTGGGTGAGAGGGCAGCGACGGCGGCCGTATCGGTGAGATCCAATGCGAGTGGGTTGATCAGGAAATTGTTATCCCTGAAGTGGAATTCGCGCGGTGCACTGACCACCTGCGTTGAATCGCCGGTACTATTTTCTGCGGATGGCCTGGTGCCACAAGACACCAGCGCAAGGGTGCACAGTAGAGAAAGTGTTCCGGACTTCATCCTGGCAGGGGTTAGGGTATGGGAAGATAGAGAATAATCCTGTCCCGAAGGCAACGTTTCTCAACGGTGTTCCACACAATTGAGGTGCGTCAGTCGTCGTCATCATCACCCTGCAGCGCGGTGACAAACGCCGACCGCTTCGGCCCCGGGAAGGGCACATCGCCCTTCAGTCCATGCCACAGCACCCTGTTGAATTCAATGTCGTTGTTGCTGTCTTCGCGTGCGTAGATGAATTTTTCTGAGCGCTTCTGCCATTCGTTAACCGCGACGTTTTTCTGATTGAGACTCACAGTGGGCATGGTCACTCTGAAGTCGCTGGCAGTTGCCACCGTATCAAAGCAGCCCCACATGGGCGTTGAGCCGGCATCGTACTGCGTCAT
>JAIBBB010000130.1 GCA_019694905.1 Cyclobacteriaceae bacterium | reverse complement strand
CATCGCGAGTCTGCTGATCAGTGGAATTGGCCTGACAGAACATCAGGAGTTCCAAAAGAACACACCCAGCGGCACTCATTTTGAAAAACACAGAAGTCTGCATGCCGGCACTTTCCTTTGTAACGCCGATGAAGAGCTAACCGAAACAACAGAACTTTGTGCCTGCACCTCTGCGGTGCACACCAGCGAGTATCCCCCTTTTGGTCGCAATATTGATCGCAGGTACCATGTGCAGGACTGGCACATGGCTGCCTTTCAAACACCAACCTACCTCAGGTTGCTCAGGTTGAGAATCTGATTTCCTCATCTATTGCGCTGCCGCCAACGCGGCGGAGTCCGGACGCCTGCCGTACGGTAGGGCGTTAGTGTATTTGTACCGGTTCCTTCGGGCCTGGTAATTCCTCAAAAGCCGTCAATAACCAATATGTTCAAACTTCGCGTTGCTCTCATTGGAACAATCCTGCTTGCCACTTCTCTTTCCGGTTTGGCACAAAGGCCGGATACTGTGCTGAGTTTTCAAAAAGCCAAAGACCGGCTCTTCACAAAAAATCTTGGTTTGCTTGCAGCATACTATGAAATAGGTATTGCGAAAGCAAAAGTCATCCAGGCCAAAGTGTGGAACAATCCCAACTTCATCATCAACGGGGACCTCTACAACCAGGAAACAAACGAGTACTTCCACCTGCGCAATCAGTCGCTCTGGCAACTCGAGCAGACCATTTCCATTGCCGGGAAACACACCAATTCCGTCAAGCTCGCCCGCATCGGTGTGGAAATGGCAGAAAAGCAAATGGAGGACGTTCTCCGGTCGCTCCTCTTCGAAATGGGCAACACTTACTGCGATCTCGCAGCCGTTCAACAAAAGGAGGTCCTCTACCGCCAGGTACTGCAAAACTACGATCGGCTTATTGAAGCCACCCGAAAGCAACTGGAAGTGGGCGCCATTTCCACCACCGAAGCAGTACGCCTGGAGGCCGAATACCTCGACGTGAAAGCAGATGCCCTCACCAATCACAACGAAAAGGAGAGGTTACTGGGTGACCTCCGCACGTTGCTCTACTTCTCCCAGGATACCACCTTCCTGGTGGAGCAACGGATTCCAGCCATCGCAGAAGAATTCGACCCCAATCAGCTGGCAGACCAGGCAGCATCCTCCAGACCTGATGTGGCCGCGGCACGCATCAACATCCGCTACCAGGAAAAGAATCTTCAACTCCAACAGTCTTCGGGAGTGCCCGACATCAAATTGGGCTATCAGCCATACGACCGGGGAAGTAACTACATCCGCCCCTACCATGGTTTCACAACCGAGATCTTCCTGCCCTTGTACGACCGCAACCAGGGCCGCATCAAGCAAGCTAAACTGTCGGTGAGCCAGTCCAATTTGCAATATCAGCAAATGGAGAACGGGGCGCGCAATGAAGTCATCGCCGCCTACAATCGCTACCGGAGCTCCAACACCGGGCTCGCCAATTATACCGCCAATTTCCTCGAGCGATTGAGCAACCTCAACATTAGTACCAACCAGAATTTTCAAAAGCGAAATATCAGCCTGCTCCAGTTCATCGACCAGCAGCGCATCTATATTCTCACCAACATCCAGCTGATCGAATTGAAGCAGCTGTTCCTTAACAACGTGAACGAACTGAATTTTGCAGTTGGCCAAACTCTAATTGATTACTAATCATGAAACGCATCCTGATCTTCACATTTACTGCCCTCACCATCGGGTCCTGCAGTAAATCATCGCACAAGGATAAACCAGCCCATGAAACCCTTCAACAAATCAGTTTCACCACTGACCAGCTGAAATACATCAAACTCGACACTGCGCGGAAGATCCCCGCAGTAGATGAGTTCGCCGCAGTAGGTGAAGTGAGCTTTGATGAAAACAACGTCGTCCGCGTCTATCCCATCGTGAGCGGCAGTGTCAACAAAGTCAATGTCTCACTGGGCGATTACGTCCACAAAGGAGAAATTCTTGCCACGATCCTCAGTACGGATATCAGCACCTATCAGCGAGACTTCAACATCGCCAAGGCAAACTTCGAAGTAGAAGAAACCAATCTGGCCCGCTCCACCGAGCTGTATAAAAGCGGCATGTTATCGAGCAAAGAATATGCGGAAGCACAGAAGGAATACAGCAATGCGCACAGCGAATTCAATGAAAAGAAACAGATTCTGGAACTGTACGGCGGTTCCGAAAATGAACTGGACGCCATGTTCCGCGTGGTGGCTCCCCGCCCCGGATACATCGTGGAACGCAACATCAATGAAGGAACCCAAATCAGAAACGACAATGCAACCAACATCTTTACCATCAGTGATCTTGAAACAGTCTGGGTATGGGCCAACGTTCACGAAAGTGACATGGCCAAAGTCAGCGAAGGTGATTATGTCACGGTTCGTACGATTGCTTACCCGGACAAAGCTTTCAAAGGAACCATAAAGAAAATAGGGACCATGCTGGATCCTCAATCGCGCGTGATCCGCGTGCGTACCGAACTGATCAATCACGAGGGACTGCTGAAGCCGGAAATGTTCGCCAATGTGATCATTACACCCAAAAACACTCAACTCGTTCTTTCTGTGCCGCAGTCCGCCGTCGTTCTTGAGAACAACCACTATTACGTGATGCGCAAAACAGATGGAGGCGGCTTTGAAAAAGCACAGATCGCACCAGGCAAAACCTATGGCGCTTCAGTAGAAGTGCTTGACGGGTTGCGAAGCGGAGACGTAGTGATATCGGAAGGCTCTCTCTTTGCCATGACCAGCTTCAACCTGCAGTAGCACCATGATCCAGCTTATCAAGTCGATCATCTCGTTCTCCCTGCGAAACAAGGTCATCATTTTCCTTGGCACGCTCCTTATTGTAGCGTTGGGTATACGCAGCTTTCTGTCAACACCCATCGAAGCCTTCCCCGACGTAATCAACACGCGCATTGTCATCATTACGCAGTGGCCCGGCAGAAGTGCCGAAGAGATGGAGAAGTTTGTCACCATCCCCATCGAAATGGAAATGAACGTGGTGCCCAAAAAGACTTCCCTTCGCTCCATCTCCCTTTTTGGTCTTTCAGTAGTGACCATCTTTTTCGAAGACGAAGTCGATGATTTCCATGCCCGGCAACTGGTCTACAACCAAATTGCCAATGTGACACTGCCCGAGGGAGCCGACGCCGAGGTCCAGCCACCATCGGGCCCGACCGGTGAAATTTACCGCTACACCCTGACCGGCAACGGAAAGACCGTTCGCGAATTGAAGGAAATCCAGGACTGGGTCATCGACAAGCGGCTCAAAGCCGTGCCAGGCGTTGCAGATGTGATCAGTTTCGGCGGTGAAGTAAAGACCTTTGAAGTCACCCTCAACCCCAATTCCCTGATTGCCTACGGCTTCAGCGCAGAAGACGTGTTTGATGCTATCGAAGAAAATAACGGCAATGTCGGCGGCGACGTAATTGAAGAGGGAACCCAAACGTACCTCGTCCGCGGACTTGGTCTGATCCGGTCCATTTCAGACATCGAGACAATCATCATCAAAAACATCAACGGCACGCCCATTTTCGTGAAGGACGTTGCCAAAGTCTCAGAGTCCTTCAAACCCCGGCTGGGCAAAGTGGGCCGGGATAGTGAAGATGATGTGGTGGAAGGAATCGTGCTGCTTCGCAAGGGCGAGAATCCGAGCCAGGTGCTGAAACTGCTCAATGTCACGATCGCAGACCTGAACGACCGGGTACTTCCTGATGGCGTGGCCATCCGGGTATTCTATGACCGCACCACGCTCGTCAACCTCACTACCCACACCGTGATGGAAAACCTGATCGTGGGCATGCTTCTGGTTACATTCATTCTGTCGGTCTTCCTGCTGGACTGGCGAACCACATTGATCGTAGCCATCATCATCCCGCTTGCTTTGCTGTTCGCTTTCATCTGCATGCGTCTGAAAGGCATGTCTGCGAACCTCCTTTCGATCGGCGCCATTGACTTTGGCATCATCATCGACGGCGCAGTTGTCATGGTAGAAGGGGTTTTTGTATACCTCGCCCACCGACAGCATCAGTTGGGGTCGCTCAAATTCAATCTCATGTCCAAGATGGGCATGGTGAAGAAGATTTCCATCGAGATGGGTAAACCCATTCTGTACTCCAAACTCATCATCATTACAGCACTCATCCCCATCTTCGCATTCCAGAAAGTGGAAGGCAAGATGTTCAGTCCGCTGGCCTACACAATTGGATTTGCTCTGCTGGGAGCGCTGATCTTCACATTGACGCTGGTGCCCTTGCTCTGCAAAACCCTGCTCAATCAAAATGTGCGCGAGCGTGACAACATCGTCGTCAATACACTGGAACGCGTTTACAGGCCTGCATTGCTGTGGTCATTGTCCAGGCCCCGACTGAGCATTGGCGTTGCAGTCTCGCTGCTGGTGGCAAGTCTGCTCGTTGCTGGCCAGTTGGGTACGGAATTTCTTCCCCAGTTGAATGAGGGATCCATCTATGTGCGCGCCAGTATGCCTCAGAGCATCGCATTCTCCCGGGCCAACACGATGTCGTCCAGGATGCGCGAGGTCTTCCAACACTACCCGGAAGTGCGCGGCGTCATCTCACAGAACGGCCGCCCCAATGATGGCACCGATCCAACCGGATTCTTCAACGTAGAGTTCTTTGTGGACCTCTATCCCAAAGATGAATGGACCCGCGGTGCATCGAAGGAAGAGATAATCGCCGGCATGCAGAAAGAACTCAATGACCAGTTTCCCGGTGTAGTATTTGGTTTTTCCCAACCCATCTCAGACAACGTGCAGGAGGCAGTGTCCGGCGTGAAGGGTGAAATGGCGATCAAGATCTTTGGCGATGACTTTGCCGTACTTGAGCGCAAGGCGGACAGTGTACGCAACATCATGTCGACCATTGAGGGCGTTCAGGATCTCGGCATTTTCAAATCGTTGGGTCAGCCGGAGCTTCGGATTGAACTGGACCGGCTTCGCATGGCACGGTACGGTGCCAACGTAGTGGAAGCCAACAACCTGATCGATATGGCGATCGGTGGAAAGAAGGTCTCTACTTTCTACGTTGATGAAAAGCGATTTGATATCCGTGTCCGGTTCTCTTCCGAGTTCAGAACCTCTGAAAAGGAAATTGAGAAATTGATGGTACCCTGCACCAACGGCACAAAGATTCCGATGCGGGAGATTGCACTGGTTGAGAAGAGAACCGGGCCTGCCTTTGTGTACCGGGAAGGGAACCAGCGATTCATTCCCATTAAGTTTTCCGTGCGCGGAAGAGACCTTGGAAGCACGATCGCTGAGGCTCAATCGAAGGTAAAGGCGGGTGTGAAACTGGGCAAGGGCTACGCCATGACATGGAATGGTGAATTTGAGAACCAGGTCCGCGCCACCAATCAGTTGAAGATTGTGGTACCTATTTCAATCGCACTGATTTTCATGTGGCTGTTCTTCATGTTTGGCTCGGCCAAATATGCAGGCATTGTGCTAATGAATGTACCCTTTGCCCTCATCGGAGGCATTCTGGGGCTCTTTGTAACAGGCATCAACTTCAGCATTTCTGCCGGCGTAGGATTTATCGCCCTGTTTGGCGTCTGTGTGCAGAACGGCGTCATCATGGTGGATGTCTTCAACAAACTCTATGATCAGGGCCGCGATCTGACCACAGCCATTATGGAGGGTGCCATGACCCGGGTCCGCCCGGTTGTGATGACCGCCCTGATGGCTGGCCTGGGTCTCCTACCCGCTGCCCTCTCATCGGGCATTGGCTCTGAAACGCAACGCCCGTTGGCAGTGGTAGTTATCAGTGGTTTGATATCGGCCACTGTACTCACACTAGTAACACTTCCGGCCATATACAAATTGATGAACCGCACCACCGGTCATAAACCCGACAAACACCACCGTCATTCATAATACACATGAGACGACCCCACATCATCTTTCGACAAGTACTCCTTGCACTGATGCTTGCACAAAGCATCATTGCCTTTGGTCAAACCTCGCGCGAACGAATTCTTCAGGAGGGGGATTTGAAGAACACCTTTGACAAGAGCTTCCACTGGGGCGGCACCTTCAATCAATACTGGAGTACTATCCAGGGCCCTGCCGTCAGTGATTCTTACTTCGCCAAGCCTTCCATTGGGGGCAACATCCGCGCTGAGTACTTCTTCAATTCCTTCCTTGGCGTTGGCCTTGCAGCCGGCTTTCAACAACGGGGTGCCGGATTGCTCAACAAAGATGTCACTGGGGGTGCTTTTTCCCATCCCTGGGTTTTTGTAGATACTCCAACCGGGTACCGAAGCGGCGATCCAGACTCCACTCATCTGGAACGACTGCGAATGAGCACGCTGGAATTCCCGTTGTTACTGCTGTTCAGAACGCCACAAGACATATTTCAGCAAGGAATGCGGCTCTCCGGAGCCGTTGGTCCTACTTTCATTCACACCATGAGGGTAAACCAAACTTACCAAAGTGTCATTGACGGATTCCATCCATACAACTGGGTGACCGACCACTACCAGCGCAACCTTTGGGGGTGGCAGGCGGAACTTGGACTTGATATCGATGCCGGAGGCGGTAGCAGTTTGTTCAAGGTTCATTTTGTCTATACCCGCACTACCGGAAACGTCTATGCAATCGGTCAGGGCGACGGCCGCAGTGTGACCATGGGTGTGAGACTGGGTTGGATGTTCTAACTACTGCACCAACCGTTTCTTTCTCTCATTGTCAACGATAAGAGGGTTCTGGGTAACAATCAAGTAAGGACCGCCGGGCTGATTGGCAAAGCTGATCTGACGTTCCAGCCCGTTTTGCGCCCCTGCGGTCACACGCACTTTTTGCAACTTCTTCAGTCCGTTCCGATCCTCAGAAGGCATACTGATGTAGACAAACTGATGCCCATCCTCATCGAGTAGTGCGGAGGCCGGCACCGCGAGGCCTGGAGTCTTGCTGTCTGAGCGGATCAGCGCACATCGCACACTCATGTCAGGAAGAATAAGCCGCTCTTTGGGGGATTCAAACGACACATGCGCACGAACCGCCCGGGTCGATGCATCAAATGCACGTGACAATCGAACGACGCTGCCTTTGACTGATGGATAGAGATGGTTGACAAAATCAATTTCCACGGTTTGGCCTTCATGTACATCATCGAGGTCGTTGTCATACAAGTAAACTTCTGCCATCAGTTTTTGTGTATTAATCAGTTCGGTCAGCACCATATCTGTTGTTGCCAGCATACCAATCTGCACTGGCAAATTAAAAACGTATCCTTCGATGGGGGCCGAAATAGTAACCAGCGCAGCGATGTTATTGCGATCCGGTGAATCAAGTAATGCAATATCCACCCCCAGAAGGCGCAGTTTGGCTTTGAGTGCTGCTACCTGGCTTTGCGCGGATTTGTACTTGGCGTCGGTTGTCTGATAATCTGCCAGGGCCCCTACGTTCTGGCGGATGAGTTCTTCCTGACGGTGCAACTCAATGGTCAGAAAATCAAATTCACTTTTCTTGGCGAGGTACTCGCTCTGCAGTTCGATAAGCGCCATGCTCCGCATGGAGAGTATGGGCTGTCCCTTGTCGACCCAGTCACCCTCCCTTACAAAAACACGCTCAATCTTTCCTTCTATATCAGAAGAAACAGAAGCACGGTAATTCGGCTGAGCCACGACCTTCCCATTCAGGTATATTTTTGATTCCACCACCTTGAAGACAGGTTCGGACAATTGAACACCCATTAATTGCAGTGAACTGTCGCTGATTGAAACGGTGCCGGGTTCATCATGGGCGGCGCCATCCCTGGCTGGTGAACTGCACTGCGTGATCAACGCTGCCAAACTCAGAAAAATCGGATATATAAATATGTGTTTCATGATCAAATTAAGTTACGGGTTCTGAAATTCTCCTTTGAGATATTGAAGTCTGAGTACGGATTGGTTGAATTTCCTCAGTGTTTCCAGATAGTTCTGACGAATAGTAAAAGAGAGTTCCAGATTCTGCAAGTAGGCATAGTAGTTGATACTTCCGAGGCGGAAACTCTCTTTCGCACTTCGCAGAATTTCTCGCGATTGCAACAACCCTGCAGTTTCAAAGTACTCCAGACTCTCCCTGTTCTGGTTGAACTCAGCTTGTGCACGGGCGTATTCAGTCTGCAACTCAAATGACGCAAGTTTGCGCTGCGTCCGCGCCATCTCTACCCCTGTCTTTGCCGCATTAATCTGTGACTGATACGTCCATTGCCACAACGGCAATGTAATACCAAAGCGCAGGCGGGGCAGCCACCCGGTCTCAGGAGCACCCTGATTAAGTACCCCCACCACCAGGCCTGGCACTCGCTTGCTGCGCTCAAGCCGCAGTGAATTAGCGCTTATTACCACCTGTTCTGTGCTGTAGGCCATTAGGGGATTGTTGCTTAGCAACAGGGTATCCATACTGATGCCGGCATCCATAACCTCCATCTTACTCAAGGGTGACGCGGGCAAAAAGGTAGTATCGTTGGCACGCCCCAGGAGCAGGTTGAAACTATAGCGCGCGCTCTTCAGATCTGTCCGGGTCTGCCGCAACCCATACTGAATTCGCTTGTACTGAGACTCACCGTTTACCCGCTCAAGGTTTGAAATCTGGCCCACGCGATAGCGTACCTCATTGACCTTGAGCAAATCATCGAAAATTGAATCCTGAGATTGCAGCAGCCTCAATTTGGCAATGAAGTACTGCAACTCGCTGTAGCTGAGCCTTACCCTATAGGACAGTGAGTTTCGTGTGATTCTGGATTCGATGTCGGCCAATTCAACGTTGCCCTCCTGAACCCGTCTCTGGAACGCATAGATACCTGGATAGTCGATAACCTGAAGTATGCCAGGTCTCAGATCATGACCAGTTGGTGCTTCAAACACGAGATCCGGCGTCTTCAGGTTGAAAGTTGCCGGAAGCAAACTGTTCTGTCGAGACTTCTTCTGCCCTGCGAGCTCCATTTCCGGATTAGCCCGCATTGCTTTCACAACCGCACTGTCCATGGTGATGGTTTGCTGCGCCTGGGAAACCAATGGAACAAAACCAAGGAAGAGCATGGTGATCCACCTGGGTTTGATTGTGGGGACTGTCAGTCGGTGCTTGAACAAGGCATACAAGACTGGCAAAACAAGCAGCGTCAGAATTGTGGAAGTAAAAAGTCCGCCAATAACCACAGTGGCCAAAGGCTTTTGCACCTCAGCACCCACACTGGTAGATAAAGCCATCGGCAAGAAACCCAAGGCCGCCACTGCCGATGTCATCAGCACAGGCCTGAAGCGTTCCCTCAGGCCCGTGAGAACCCGCTCACGGATATCGGCAATACCCTGCTTTTCCAATACATTGAAGTGGTTGAGTATAAGAATGCCATTGAGCACGGCAATTCCAAATAGTGCAATGAATCCCACACCAGCGGAAATACTGAAATTCATACCCCTGAGCAGCAAAGAAAAGACACCCCCCACCGCAGACAATGGAACCACGGTATAAATCAGGATGCTGTCACTGAGGTTCCTGAACGAAGCGAAAAGCAATCCGAAGATGATTAGCAATGAGATAGGAACAACTACAGACAGGCGTTGTTTGGCTCGTCTGAAATTCTCGAACTCCCCGCCAAAATCCACCGAATATCCGGAAGGAATTACCACCTTCTCTCTGATCAAAGCCTCCGCGTCTTTCACTACGGACTCGAGGTCGCGACCCCGCACATTGAATCCGATGTTCATCCTGCGCTGCAAGTCTTCGTGCCCAATTTCAGAGGGGCCGGTTTCCTCTGAAATTCTGGCAATTTGCTTCAGCGGCAATGGCTGTCCTTTGTTGTCGCTGATCACAAGGTTCTCAATTGATTCTGCCCGCGCACGTTCATCCAGCGAAAGCCGGATCGTCAAGTCAAACCGCTTGTCATTCTCATAAATGGTTCCCGCCACAGATCCTGCAAACGCAGTTTGGACTGCTCGGTTCACCTGGTCCACAGTGATGCCATACAGCGCCATTGCGCGCCGGTCATATTTGATGTTAATCTGAGGCAAACCAAAGATCTTGTTCTCCTGCACATCAGCCGCACCGCGAACCGTCTTAACCAGTGAAATGATCTGGTTGCCCTTGCTGACCATTGTATCCAGATTCGTCCCCACCAGCTTCACCACAACGTCGGTACGGGCACCACTCATCAGTTCATTGACGCGGTTTTCAATTGGTTGCTGGATCGAATTGACAATACCAGGATAAGCTTCCAGGTCCTTCGCCATCAGTGACACCAGTTCCTCCTGCTCATGAGCACGCGTCCACAGGTGCTTATCCTTCAGTACCACCACAATTTCCTGTGCCTCCATAGGCATGGGGTCAACCGGAACCTCGGAGGTGCCAATCTTGGACACCACCCTTTGTACTTCATCCGGATACTTTGCGAGCAACAACTTCTGGATCTTCTTGCTCAACTCGATGGTTTCTGTCATGGATGTACCGACCGGAAGATTCGTCTCAATCACCAGGTCGCCTTCTGCCAGTTTGGGAATAAACTCTCCCCCAATGTTCTTGAAGGCAAATACACCCGCGGCGAGAATTCCCAAGGCCATCAAGATTACCGATTTGCGATGCCCAAGCCCCCACTGGATGATTGGCTCGTATAGCCTGAACATCCACTGAACCACCCTTTCGGATGGACCCGCATGGTGTGCCTTGGAGGGAGCAGTCAGCAAGATCGAACCCATCATCGGCACATAAGTGATTGCCATGATCAAGGCACCAATGATGGCGAAACTCACGGTCTT
>JAIBBB010000012.1 GCA_019694905.1 Cyclobacteriaceae bacterium | reverse complement strand
AAGCCGGTCCAGAAAATCAGCGATGTGGGTGGCACCGACATCCCGCTCGACGCGTGTCTCACGCCGGCAGGCATGATCCGCTTCAGCTCGCCGCGGTGGCCCTCACCATTTCTCGCTTTCCCGGCGGACCCGGAATAGATTCGACATTCAATCCCAGTGTGCGCAAGTCGCGCTTGAATTGCCCCTTCGCACAGTAGGTGACAAGCACGCCGCCTGGCGCAAGTTGCCGGGAGATTTTGCGGAGTTGGTCCACGTCCCACAACTCCGGCTGCCGCGACGGCGCAAAAGCGTCAAAGAAGATCACATCGTATGCGCCCACAGGGGTCCAGTCCTGCAAGGTGGTGCGCAGTTTCAGGAAAGTGAAAAAGGGCGACAAGGCATGCGCCGTTGCCCAGCCCGCGCCATGCATCTGATGGAACACACCAACATCGCCAGGACGACCAGTCAGTTCACAATAGTTGAGTTGCAGTGCCTGTTCGGGGGGTAGCGGGAATGGCTCCAGTCCCGTGTACTCCATCTTTCTTAGGGTATCCTGTGCCAGTTGGCATGCCAGTAACGCATTCAATCCGGTACCAAAGCCTACTTCAAAAATCCTGACAGGCTCCTTGCGATTGATGCTGAGGAAGTGTGCCAGGCCATTCTGCATGAACACATGTCGTGATTCGGTGAGTGCACCGTGCCGCGAATGATACGTTTCGTTGAGCGTGGCGTGGTAGAGCGAGTGGGAACCGTCACCGGTGGCAAATATCTCCATGGCAGGGTCAAAGATACCCGATTCCGTGGAGCAATGCCCTGGAGGCTGCTGTCGAAACCGTTGGTGCCACACCAATAACTTTGCGATCTTTGCAGGACTGTGAGCACCACCGAATCTTCTTCACACTACGACCAGCTTGAGCACATGAGCGTGCGGGAACTCCTCACGCATATGAATGCGGAGGACCAGACTGTTCCCCACGCTGTAGCCCGCGCCATCCCGGCCGTGGAAGCGTTGGTGGGGGTCATTGTGGAAAAGATGAAAGCCGGTGGGCGGCTATTCTATATCGGTGCCGGCACGAGCGGCCGTCTGGGCATTCTTGACGCATCGGAAATACCTCCTACGTACGGCATGCCTCAGGGCCGGGTGGTTGGACTTATCGCCGGCGGCGATCAGGCCATTCGCAAGGCGGTGGAAAATGCTGAAGACGACGAGCAACAGGCGTGGAAAGACCTGAGTGCATGGAACATCGGGCCGCAGGACGTACTCGTGGGCATCGCTGCATCCGGGCGAACCCCTTATGTGATCGGTGGTGTGCGCGAAGCACGCGCCCGTGGCATCGTCACCGGCTGTATCACCTGCAACACAGGCAGCGCACTCGCGGCAGCAGTAGATTTTCCAATCGAAATTATCGTGGGGCCGGAGTTTGTGACAGGCAGTACCCGGATGAAGAGCGGGACCGCGCAGAAGCTGGCACTCAACATGATTTCCACCACAGTGATGATCCGGCTCGGCCGCGTGAAGGGCAACAAGATGGTGGACATGCAGCTCACCAATCACAAGCTCGTCGACCGGGCTACGCGGATGGTCATGGAGGCGCTGCACGTCGATGCGGCGGAAGCTGGCGCACTGCTGGCCACCCATGGATCCGTACGAAAGGCAATTGAAAGTAAAAACCAATCCCATTAAGCGCACATGAAAAAGGCACTCATCACCGGCATCACCGGTCAGGACGGAGCCTACCTCACCGAATTCCTCCTGGGCAAAGGATACGAAGTACACGGCATCAAGCGGCGCAGTTCGTCACTCAACACCGAGCGCATCGATCACCTTTATCAGGATCCGCATGAAAAGAATGTGCGCCTGCGACTGCACTACGGCGATTTGTCGGACACGTCCAACCTGATCCGGTTGGTACAGGAAATTCAACCCGACGAAGTCTACAACCTTGGTGCGATGTCGCATGTGAAAGTGAGTTTCGATATGCCGGAATACGCTGCCGATGTGGATGGCATTGGTGCACTGCGGCTGCTGGAGGCCATCCGGCTGCTGGGCCTGACAGAGAAGACACGTTATTACCAGGCATCCACCTCTGAGTTGTATGGACTTGTTCAGGAGGTGCCACAAAAAGAAACAACGCCATTTTATCCACGCTCACCGTACGCCGTCGCCAAGTTGTACGGCTACTGGATTACAGTCAATTACCGTGAGGCATACAACATGTTTGCCTCCAACGGTATCCTGTTCAACCATGAGTCGCCCCTGCGCGGCGAAACCTTTGTGACCCGCAAGATCACACGTGCTGCCTGCAGGATTGCACTGGGGCTCCAGGACACCCTCTTTCTTGGCAACCTCAATGCCGAACGCGACTGGGGCCATGCGAAAGATTATGTGGAAGCGATGTGGTTGATCCTCCAGCACAAGAAGGCCGATGACTTTGTGGTCGCCACGGGCCGCAAGACAACGGTGCGTGAATTCGTGAAACTCGCGTTCGCGCGGCTGGGCATCACTGTGGAATTCAAAGGCAAGGGCCTGAAAGAGCAAGGCGTGGTTGTGGAATCCTCCGGCGCTCTGAAAAAAGGCACGGTGGTGGTCAAGGTGGATCCAGCCTATTTCAGGCCCACGGAAGTGGAGCAACTGATTGGTGATCCTTCCAAGGCGCGGCGCCTGCTGAAATGGAAACCGCGCTACACCCTGGAAACATTGGTGAAGGAGATGGTCGACCACGACCTGCAACTTTTCCGGCGCGATAAATACCTGAAAGAAGGCGGACACCGCATTACTAGAAGAGACGAATGATGGACAGCACTTCCCGGATTTTTGTGGCCGGCGCGGCCGGCATGGTTGGCTCTGCGATCGTGCGAGGCCTGCGGGCCCGCGGATGGCAACAAATCATCACAACCTCCTCACGGGAAGTGGATCTGCGACAGCAGGCCGCTGTGAGCGCATTCTTTGAAACCCACCGCCCCACACACGTCTTCATGGCGGCAGCCAAGGTGGGTGGGATCGTTGCCAACAACTCGTATCGCGCAGAGTTTCTCTATGACAATCTGATGATGGAGGGCAACGTCATTCACTCCAGTCATGTCCACGGTGTGAAGAAACTGCTGTTCCTCGGATCTTCGTGCATCTATCCAAAACTTGCGCCGCAGCCGCTGAAGGAATCATATCTGCTGTCGGGATACCTGGAGCCTACGAATGAGCCTTATGCGGTTGCCAAGATCGCCGGGCTCAAATTGTGCGAAACATATCGCTCACAGTACGGCAGCGACTTCATCAGCGCGATGCCCACCAATCTGTACGGACCGAACGACAACTACGACTTGGTGAAGTCGCATGTGATCCCCGCCTTGATCCAGAAATTTCTGATGGGTGTGCGCAATCAATCACCGACCGTGGAAGTATGGGGAACCGGCACGCCACTCCGCGAATTCATGCACGTCGACGACCTCGCCGATGCGTGCATTTTTTTGATGGAGAACTACTCAGGCGAAGAATTTGTGAATGTCGGAACGGGTGCCGAACTCACCATCCGTCAGCTGGCGGAACTGATCGCCGAGCTCACCGGCTACCGTGGCAGGATCGTGTTCGACTCCACCAAACCCGACGGCACACCGCGGAAACTGCTGGACACTTCCAAATTGGAGGCAATGGGGTGGAAACCGCGCATTACGCTGCGCGAAGGATTGAAGGGAGTAATTGAGGACGTGGCGAAGCGACTGAGCTGACGCTACACGGTCATAATTTCACCTTCCTTCTTTTTCATCAGCGCATCAATGCGGCTGATAAAATCATCGGTGAGTTTCTGAACGGTTTCTTCTGCACCCTTGAGGTCATCTTCAGGTGCCCCTTTGATCTTTTTGATGCCTTCGTTGGTTTCTTTGCGGATCGCCCGAACGCTCACTTTGCCGGCTTCGCACTCCTGGTGAACCTGCTTGACCAGTTGCTTGCGGCGCTCTTCGGTAAGCATGGGAATATTGATGATCACCTGCTGCCCGTCGTTCTGAGGCGTGAGGCCGAGGTTGGCCGCCAGGATGGCCTTTTCAATTTCCTGAATCTGGCTTTTCTCCCACGGCTTGATGAAGAGCGTCCTTGGGTCGGGTGACGTGATGGAAGCGATCTGGTTGAGCGGACTCATCGCCCCGTAATAGGCCACCTGTATGCCATCGAGCATGGAGGGGTTTGCCTTGCCTGCACGGATCTTCGTCAACTCATGTCCAACATGATTGAGCGCCTTGCCCATGCGGTCTTTCGCGTCTTCGAGATAGAGTTCGATTTCTTCCATATTGATTGTCCGAAGTGACTAACTGATCAGGGTACCTGCTTCTTCACCATTGACGACCTTCAGCAGGTTGCCTTTGCGGTTCATGTCGAAAACGATGATAGGGAGTTTGTTCTCTTTACACAGTGTAAAGGCCGTCATGTCCATGATGTTGAGGCCCTTTTCATAAGCTTCCTGAAAAGAGAGTTGCTTGTAGCGCACCGCGTCGGGGAATTTCTCCGGGTCCTTCGTGTACACACCATCCACGCGGGTGCCTTTGAGCACCACCTGAGCCTGGATTTCCACGGCGCGGAGGCTGGCGGTTGAGTCGGTCGTAAAGTAGGGGTTGCCAATACCGGCGCCGAAGATGACGATACGGCCTTTCTCCAGGTGGCGGATGGCACGGCGGCGGATAAATGGTTCGCATACCTGCTCCATCTTGATACCTGACATCAGCCGGGTGTAAAGTCCATGTCGCTCCAGCGCACTCTGCAGGGCCATGGCGTTGATGACTGTGGCGAGCATGCCCATGTAGTCGCCCTGCACTCGGTCGATACCGAGGTTTTCTGCCTGGCCGCCGCGGAAGATATTGCCGCCACCGATCACGATGGCAAGTTCAACCCCCTGATCCTTAACCGCTTTGATTTCGGCGGTGTACTGATCGAGGATATCGTGGTCGATGCTGTTGGTTTTGGAGCCACCCATCAGCGCTTCGCCGCTGAGTTTGAGCAGTATACGTTTGAATTTCATGGGCTAGAGATCCTGCAAATATGTCAAGTATTTTCTGTATTCGAAAGATCGGCGCTGCCTGGTTGCCCGTGCTGACGAATGTCAGAATTCGATAAGCACCTGACCCTTTTCCACACCATCTCCTTTGCTTATCCGAACCGCCTTTACGACGGCGTCGCCGGCTGCGCGGATGATGTTCTCCATCTTCATTGCTTCCAGCACCAGCAACGGGTCGCCGGATTTCACCGGATCACCGGCTTTCACTTTGAGGTCGATGATCAGGCCCGGCATGGGTGCGCGAAGGTTGTTGACTTTGGCGGTTGCCTTTCCGCTCATACCCATGGTTTCGAGCAGCTGATCGAAGGCATCGTGGATCTCCACCGTATGGAGGTGGCCATTGCATTTGAGCACGACTGTCTTCGTCTGTGGATCCATGCGCACGACCTCGACAGCGTAGCCGCGGCCGTTGCGGAGAATGTGGTATTGACCCGGGCTGGTTTGTGTCACATCCCAGTCGAGTGGCTGGTTATCCACCGTCACTGACTCCGGATCTACGACAAAGGTTGTGCCAGCCAGCTTTGCTTTGAGCATGAATCAAAAATAGCCTAACGGCTTCAGAAAGAGAAATGACTTATTGTTTCGGGAGGCGGTTCAGCCAGAGCGGCAGGTCTTTCAGCAGTTGCATCATGACGGTGCGAGTTCCTTCCTGAAACACTTCGGGGCTGCCGTATGCTTCTCCGCGGGTGGGAGAAACAAGATCTGTCACGCCGCGCAGGATGAGCAGTCGGACGCCATTGCGTTTGGCCACCCAGGCGATGGCGCCGCTTTCCCAGTCGCCGGCGACAGCCTGATACTCTTTTGCGAGAGACTCAATTTCCGAGGGCACAAGGTCGCGGTCGGCGCTCACCAGTTTGGTTCGGGTGACGGCGGTGGGGTAAGGCTCCGGCAGCCAGGACAGATCCAGCGTGGTGGAGTAATCGCTGATGGCTTCTTTGGAGTCGCCCATGGCTTCGCGGATGTCGTAGATGATGGTGGCGTCGGCGAGCACTACGTCGAACTTCCTGATTCGACCTTCGAAACCGCCGCAGGTGCCCAGGTTGATGATGTATTGGGGCTTCCACCGGTCGATGGCGTATTGGGTGGCACCGGCAGCGGCGACTTTGCCCCAGCCTTCGTGGAAGAACAGAACTTCCCTTTCCAAGTCGTTGCTTCCAAGGCGGGATATGAAATACTCACCGTACGGACTGGAATTGACTTGCGCCTCAGAAAATGCTTGCCGCACAATCCGCCACTCTGCGTTAGCGGACACAACCACCAGCGCTTGAGGCCTGGCAACGGCTAATCCAGGACTGCTCGAAAGTGCAATGATAAGGCCCGCCAGTCTGAAAACACCCAATACCTTAGACATTAACGGTGGCCAGGTATCGGTTCAATTTGATCACTCCGACAATCAGAAAGAAACCCAGCAAGGAAAGAAGTAAAGCTACCGGTGAAAGGAAACTAATTCTCGGATTATCAGGAATCAGTATTACCTCATAGGACTTGGTGGTTTCGAAATTCGTCCTCAGCAGAATGATCCGGTCAATTTCATCGATTTGCTGACCATAAGTAATATCTTGCTTGAATACCTCGATAGGGTTGGTCAGGTACCGATCGCTCAGAATAACGTTGTTGGACCCCTGGCTAGTCTGCTTGGACATGTTAAGAAAGTTCTGATAAAGCACAGCTTTCAGGCTATCCAACTTCCGGGATTCGCTCATCAATTTGGCTTTTCTGTTCGTAAGGATGACACTATCAACCTTTATTCTGTTGCTAATGAAATCCTGAGACCTGATATACTTATATACTGCATCGAGCACCTGTTTGCCTACTGCAGGGTCATATACTTGTGCAAAGATCTCATAGGAATTCGCTTCGGCATCACCCATCCTGGACACAACGTTGTCGATCATATCCTTTTGCTCTGCACTAAGTTCGTTGACTTTCAGAGCCCTCAACTTCTCCCGCAGAACTTCCAGCTTCATTTCCTCTTCCTCGGTAGTGAAGTCCTTGAAACCAAACCGATGGATCTTTTGAGCCATCTCCTCACTGATGTGGAGTATAGCCGCAAGGCCCTTTCTGGTTTTGTCCTTGCAGAGGAGGTTGAGATTATCTATCTCACCATTGATGTATCTGCGTGTCAGAAGTTGAGAACTGATTGAAAAATTGGCACGATAGTATCTTTCTTCAAGTACCTTGAAATAGATGAAAGTTGCCGCTTGAGAAACAACAACAATAGAAACGAGCCAGATCTTGTATCGAAGTCCCACTGCTCTCATGGAAGCAAGGAAGTACACCAGACCCCTCCCTATTGTGCTGAAGAAAACGCCAATCCATGCGAGTACTTGTCTCAAGTCCACATCATCCGGACGATCGATTTTTGGGTTTTGCTCGGTCATATTTGAAGAATTATACTTGATATTACGTTAATGCTAGTTAGTTGATCTGGAGGTATCAGCCGGCAGATAGGTAACAACAGAGGGATCTTCGTTCCTCAGGATGATCAACTGATGGTCGGCTGACAATGATTGTATAAAGATTGCTTTACGAAGAGCCGCATCCATGAATTGTTCATTCCCTATGGGTTCAAGTTGTTGGTTCTTGATGTGATAAATCCGTGCTTGACTGTCAGTAAAGACTGCGATCTCCAGGTTACCTTGCTCATCAAAATTGCCAGCGGTAAGGCCCTCTACACGCTTTACCGAGCTATCTAGACCCATTGTAATCGAGTTACTGCTATTGGTGAGATCTATGACTGAAACGGTAATAGCATCAGAGATACGCGAGCCTGCAGCCACCACCAGTTCATCAACACCATCGTGGTTGAGATCGCCTGCACTGATTGCTATGACACGTGAAGTGAGAGGAATGGACAACGCCAATGAAACTGATCTTTGCAACTCCCACTTGCCAGTAGCCGGCGTGTAGCGGTAAATGAGCAATTGACGGGCGATGCTGTCAAGCGCTCCAATATCTTTCAGTCCCTTCTCAGTAAAACTGCCTCTTGCAATAAGCGAAGTGGACTTAAGCACAGTGAGTGCGCTGCCTTGATCGACAAAAGTGCCATTTTGCCACGCGAGTCTTTGAATAGATTTCTCCTTTGACCTTACGTCTTCCATCAGAGCTATCAACCCGCCTGATGCTTCATTTGCATTATTTCCACTTAACAATAAGCGGGTTCGATAGCCGGATTTCAATTTGTAGGAGACTGGTTTGAGTGAATCCCCCGATGGGGCGCCCCAAACGGTGCCATCGGTAGAAACTGCCATCATATAGCTTTTGTTGTTCTGGGTGCTTACGCCACCGGCCAACCACCCGGGTACTTTGTAGTAACGCATGGTTACAGGGATGAGGCGTCCTGCATATTTTATCAAATTTGCGAGGGGGATAGGCTGGTTTCTGCCGAGCACTCCCTTGGAGTAGACGTTCTGGGCAAATAGCTCCCCTGCCAGATGGTATACCATCGGATCAAATTGCGTGAACGGGATCCACCGGCTACAATCAAAAGAATTCATTTTCGCCGGCCGATTCGGCATCATATTGGTCTTCAGATCCCAGTTTTGTTTGCCATAATTAACGCCACTGCGCAAGACATGGGGCACAGCACAAATATCCCTTGAAAACGCCCGGGCAAACTGGACCATATCGGCCTCTTCAAAAATCATGTCAACCGGTGAACTCATCTGGTTCACATAGCAGTCGTATGGGAAACTGACTGAAACCGCCGAATGTGTTACGTCTTCGCGCAAGGTATCCTTATACTGTTGTCTCAGCAGCGTATTGTATCTCCATTTCTTGGCGCCAAGCGTTTTGTTCTCCTGGAGACACTTCTTGTAGAATGCCGCAATCTTCTCAACTCTATCCAGATATTTTTCATCACCGGTTGCAACATACAACTGAGCAAGTGTCTTTCCTGGAAGTGACTGCATATTCAGCGCAAGAATCGTTCCCCGCCAGTCAACAGGAGCATTGGCTCTTTCCTTGTAGCACCAGCCCATGATTGGATCTTCCTGCCACATGTCATCATGAAAGAGAATGGACTCACTAACCAGCTCTACCAATTGATCGGCAGCCTGTTTCATTGTCAGGTCCTTGAACCTTCGGCCACCGGTGACTTTCACATCAATCAAGTCCGGGTTAGTATTCACAATTGCAGCAAACTTCGCCATAGGATAGGTGATGCTGGCTGTATGAACAAGGTGTGCGTAAGGTTTCTTATCACTCGGCACATTGTACGCAGCGGTAGACCAGGTAGGCGTTCTGGCATATGTGTCAGAAGGTGCCGACAATCCCCGTTCGTTCCTGAAATCATCGCGCCGATCTATCACGTTACCCGCACACCGGACAAACATGTCAAGATACTTGGATTCGCCATAGGCCTCATACATGGTGAGCAGTGATTCCATATGATCGGGCTCTGTCCACAACAAGGGTGATTGACTCTTGCTGACGGATAGATACTCTTGTAGCCACAATGAATCGTATCTCCTCTTGAATAGATTTTGGGCCGCCGCATTAGTGAAACCAATCCAAACCGTCAGGAGGGTCAGGATCATCCGGAGTTTTGTGCTACTCATACTTACTCTTTCTACTGAAACGTCCAAATGGCAAAGTTACCGATTCCCGCGTAACCACCAACAGAACCAACCGTACAGTCCCCTCATCGAAAATTCGTAGTTTTGTCACCTCTACCAAAAATGGATTTACAACTGCTTGTTAAGACAAGTCCGCGCTATCGGAAAGAGAAAGAGTATGTCTTGCATGTGGTCCTTGATGTATTCCTTGGATTGGATTATCAGATTGATTGGTCAGGAGATGACAAGTGCTTCGTTTTCGAGTCGGCGGGCAATCGGTTCCAATTAGCAAGTGTTCTTTTCTTATTACCGGAAGATGAGTGGCTCACAAAAATCAGTATCCCGCACTGGCCTATCCCTGTTCTTGAGAACACTGATCCGGCAGCGTTTCGATCAACAATTCCTGTTCTGTTCAGTACCACACCACAACAATCTTTGATCCGGATAAGCGAAGCCGATCTGCTCGGGAGCATTTTTTTTATGCTTACCAGATATGAAGAAGTTGCTGATTTCTCACCTGATCCGCTTGGCAGGTATGACTTCAGGAAGTCAATATTGATGAATGGGGACCTTCTTCGTCGCCCCCTGGTGAACGAGTATCTGGAGGTGTTGAAGAAAGCGATTCTGGAAATTTTGCCTGGCGTGAAGTTTCGTTCCAGGGCGTATCAACTGTTATTAAGTCATGATGTTGATGTTCCCCTGACCTTGCATCTTGGCACAAAAAGTAACCTTAGAAAATTAGGTGGGGACCTGATTGAAAGGCGGTCCATTGGCCTTTTCATACGCAGGGCCTTGAGTATCCTCCACTATCTATTTACCGGGTCGCATCGATACGATCCCAATTTCAATTTTCGCTGGATTGTTGAAACTTTGAAAGAGCACAACGTAACGTCCACTTTCAACTTCATTCCCATTTCAGGGCCCCATGAGGTTGACAGCCACTATGAAATTGATAAAGAACCCATACCCTCCCTTCTGAAGTACCTTCATTCAAATGGATTTGAAATTGGGTTCCATCCCGGGCTTCCTGCCTTTAACGACGAGAAGCGTACTTCTCAGGAACTTGCTCGTTTGAATAGTGTTCTTCATCAACTTGAACTTCCTGCGGTAGTAAGGGGACGCCACCATTACCTTCGATGGATCAATCCTGAGTCTTGGAAGATTTGGAACAACCTTCATCTGACAGCCGATGGCTCAGTTGGATTCAGCGGAATAAATGGGTTCCGATGCGGGACGTGCTTTGAATTTCCTGTATTTGATCTAAAGGACAGAAGTATGCTCCGGCTCATAGAAGAACCGCTGGTAGTAATGGATGTCAATACACAGACCGGGTCAAATCTGAACGCGCTTAACAGGGACGTATTGTACTTTTCTGAGGTTTGCAGGTATTTCGGTGGCAGTTTTTCCTTGCTTTACCACAACAACCTGTTGATTTCAAACCATCAAAAGGCAAACTTTAAAAGGCTTCTGACGCAAATTGCGAAGATGTAATGAGTCCCTTTTCGTCCATGCTGAACAGGCTACAACAAGTACTACCCTTTGGGGAGTTTACCAGAAATGTGGTTGGTCTGACCGCTGGATCAGTCGCCTCTCAACTGGTACCTCTGTTGGTTTCGCCTATACTGACAAGAATGTACTCGCCGGAGGACTTTGGTGTGTACTCCCTCTATTTCAGTTGCATCATGATTGCATCCACTTTTGCAACTGCACGATATGAGTTGGCGATCGTTGTACCCAAGGAACACCGGGAAGGTCTTGATCTGCTCAAGCTATCAATGACAGTGTGTGTGGGGGTTACGCTAATTACCTTCCTGCTCGTCGCATTCCTGTATGACCCGCTGCTTTCGCTTATCCGTGGGCCAAAAGGGTCCTTCAATCTTTTTTGGGTGCCCTTGGGCATTTTGGTTACAGGTTTTTCACAATCGCTCTACTACTATCACAATCGATTCGCCAGGTTCCGTGTCATGTCAATTGGGCGTATTACACGTGGGGTGGGATATGCATTTGCCTCCATCCTGATTGGCATTTTCATTCCGGCCGGCAGTTCCCTGATTGTGGCCGATATCACGAGCTATTCACTTAGTAATACTTACATGCTGCGCGTACTGGGCTCCAATCTTTTTCAGATCAGCTGGCCCGCCTTGAAAGAAGTCAGCGTACGGTATTCCTCATTTCCCAGATTTTCAATTGGTTCTGGCTTGATTGAAAAGGGGAGCACGCAATCTCCGACCTTTATGATGTCCTCTCTATTTGGTTCCGTTGCTTCTGCTGGCTACTTTTCGCTGGCACAACGTCTGATACCATCAGACCTGATCGGGCGAGCGGTGGGCGACGTTTTCCGACAAAAGGCTGCAGAACTGATGGCGAGTCAGGGGCAGTGCAAGGAATTATTTATCACGACCACTAAAAAGCTCTCTTTGGCTGGCCTCGCACTATTTTCGGTGGCCTATGTGGTAATCAAACCGGCCGTACGGATCATTTTCGGAGAGGCCTGGGGTGAGATTGCCAATTTCAGTCAGATCATGATGCCATTATTCCTCTTTCAGTTTGTCGCCAGTCCAGTCAGTTCTTTGGTACAAATAGGAGGAAAGCAACACATTGACCTTATAATACAAATCTTTACTATCTCGGGGGTTTTCCTTTCCTTTTTTGTTGGCCATCACTACTATAACAGCATTCATGTAGCCTTGAAATTGTACACGCTTACATATTGCATTCGCTACAGCATTGAATTCTATGTCTCGTGGCGCTTATCTTTAGGACATGAAGTCCACCGCTAGCAGCCCTTACATGGGTGTGCTCATCCTCGGAGCCACTGCGCTGTTTGGCAATGCTGTTTTCACGGCTATGGTACTTCTCATGCTTGTTTCCTGTATCTGGACGCCCCGCAGGGCACTCCCCCTATTATTCATGTCCGGCCCACTGAAGCTCACAGCTGTGGGGACAATCCTACCCATTGACATAACACTTCTCTTGATGGCCGCAGTTGTTCTGATCTTTCTGTACCTGGTGGTTTTCAATAAGATTAAAACCACGCCATACAAGTTCAGTATTCTAGTACTTATCGTCGTCTTGAGCGTTATCGTAGTGTTTTCACTTTGGTGGACGATTGCACCCTGGGGGTATATCAGCAAGTCTGGGATCAACATACTCTTCATCTACCTTCCTCTTGTCTTCATACTTGTGCTGGGATTGCACGACAATTCTCCACTATTCTCACCCCCAGTTTTTATTGATACGGTTGTGCCTGTGGCAGTTTCATGGGTGGGAATGGGTCTTTACAACCAAATACATGACCTTCACCCCAAACAGTTCAACAACCCCAATGACATTGTTCATCACATGTCAGGTTTTGGAGAGGACTATCACTTTTTCACCATCTTCTGCATATTTGCCTTCCTGCAATACTTCATCTGGATTCTGTGTGAGAAGCAGTCCTTACAAAGTCTGGCCGCTGGCTTCCTGCTTTTTGTTCTGGCCTACGGCATGCTCAATTCTCCTGCAAGGGTGCTTACCATTGGACTGCTCTTTGTGGTAGCCATTACCTTATACAAGTTTCCAAAAAAACTCAGCGGGCTTGCCATTGCCTCCATCGTCCTTATTACGGCAGTTGCATTGACTGGGGTAACCTGGTATCTCAGCAATCTCACGGCGACCCAAATGGGGTCCTTGCAAAGGGTGACCAACTTTGATTTCAGTGGTGAATCCGTTTTCTCAAGATTTGTGGCGGTTAAAGTAGCCTTGCGGACCTATACACAGGATATCTGGCACATTCTCTTTGGAGTAGGTGTAGACGGAGTTGCCGCGGCCAATCAGGACTCTGGTCTGTATGCGCACAATCTACTGCTGGAGCTACTGCTTGAATATGGTCTTCTGCTATGCCTTCCCTTTGTGCTGCTATTTGTTTTGAGCGTCAAGCGAGGCTGGGCTTGTTTTCTGGAGGCAATTCAATACAAGCAGGCTGCATGGATCTGGCTCACGGGCCTCTACATGATCTTCTTCATCTTTTCGCTCAGTTCAAACACACTCGGGAACATGAGATTCTATTGGATTCTGGTCGGCATTAGTTTCTCAATGCCCTCGTTCAGCCAGTTCTTTATCAGCAGTGAATTGAAAACTGCAAAGTAGAGCACACCTCGACTGATTGAAAATGTTGATTCAGTCGCTGATGCGAGGCAAAAAAGAGCCAGGAATGAAACATACAACCAGTTGATCCGATGCCTTCGAAGTATATGGATAAGGGGTAGAATGAGTGCAGACAATAGCAAGGCCAGACCGGGTAGCCCATGTCTTAACAATTCACTCAGGTACTCCGAATGGGCATTAAAATTCCCCTCAGCCATCTGGGGGACACCACTGACAACGTAGCATCTGTTGAGGACAAGATTCTCATCCCCTGTACCCACTCCTGTAATCCATGTGAATCCATGCATTGAATTGGCAGCACATTTCCACGACCAAAAATGAAAATAGTTGGAGATGTTCGGCCCGACCGGGGCGTTAGTAAACGAGTCAGGATTAAGAAAAGAAAGATACCGGTCAGCCAGATGAGTCTTGGTTACAAGATAGACCAATACAAAAGCAAACGCAGCAACCAGTGAGATCCCTGTGAGCATTCTCCATTTGCGGGACACCCGGGGTATAGTTGTTAACGTAAAGATGATTGTAAATGACAGGAATATCGTTCTTGTGCCCAGCAGGATCAAGAATATGAACAGATATGCAAGCCAAATCAATAGCAAAGCCGACCGGGTTGGGCGTGAAAAGTCTATGAACTCTCGTATCAGTAGTATGGATAGTCCAACAAAAAGTGAAAAGTAAATAGGGCTGATATCCAACGGTGCCGTCAGGTAAGTGCTCTGATATCGATAGTTCACAAGAAAATAACTGTATGGTTCGTCGAGGTCAATTATCTGCTTAATCCCTATCGTCTGGCACCACAGGCACCCTGCGGTGATTGCAAGGGCAAAGAACAACATGACAGCACGAATCTTGATTCGGTCGAGTTTGATTGTAAGAATCAGGCAAGCGATGAGGAACGACGATTTGGTTTCAATGATCCTGAGTCCTGCTGGGAGTTCCTCGCTATAGGCCAGTCCAGCGACTTGCAGCAGGAAAAGACCCAGTATCAGAAAGAGACCGAGTCGTTCGGTCGGGTTTGCACTCAAACTTCCTTGAATAAGTGCTTTGATCCATACCAGCAAAACCAGACCGGTCGCAAGGTTGACCCATTTCTGTGGCGCGAGGAAAGTGCAGGCAAGTGCTCCCAGTGCGATTGCGAAGAGGCCATCGATGTTTTGGGAACTTCTTAGATTTTTCAGGATTAACGCCATCTCGACTCAATCGTGGCTAACAGCAATTCTCCCTGAAAAAGATCGGTCTCCGGCATTGATATGATACACATACAGTCCATCAGGCACATCGAGATAAATGCTAAAGTAATTCGTGGGACTCAATGGAGTTCCTCGATAGACTTCCCTGCCATCCATAGCAACGAGGATCACCTGGTCACCTTGCTCCAGATTGTAGGGCAGGACGAAGTTGATGCGCCCGGAAGTTGGGTTCGGATATGGCGTAAGTACGCCATCAAAAGTAACATCAAGTATCCCAGGTATACGAATGATGTCATAATGGTCTGAAGCCCCGCCGAGTATCCTGATTGGATATTTACCAACCGGGCTGTATCGGTCCGCGACAACTTCGGAGTATGGTTCCGAGATCAGATCTGCTATTGTCTCATCAAATGCAAAACCATCATACCTTAGGCGGAACTCCGGATTGGGCTGACCTACTTCTCGCAATGTATCCCATACCATGACCACAAGATTTCTTTTGCTTATGGCCACTTGCTGCTGTGTAAAGTAGGGATAGTAGACCTGGTCACCATTGAATTGGATCCTCGTATTGACAACACCCAACTTTTTCGCACGGATCTTGTCATCGGCGCGGGAAAAGTATGCGTCTGCTTCAGCATTGAGCGTTACGCTGTTGGCAAACGCCGGCGGAACGAGGTCGTCACCATAGCTTATGGAGGAAGCCATGGGGATGGTAAGATCAAACTTCTTCTCACAAACCCAGATATCATTATACATCCTGCGTGCACCTCCACCACCGTACCCGGAACTTACATAAAGGGCATTGTCCTTGATCCACACCAAAGGCGCATGACGATTCGGCCATATGTCGTCTGATATCAGCTGACGCCAGTGGTTGCCATCTTCAGATACCCAGATTTCGTTCATGTTGCCATACTCAGGATTACCATAGTCGTAATAGTTCCAACCGGAAATAATCCACAGCTTGTTGTCAAAAGAAATGGGTGCAAACCAATATCTGCCTGCCCATTCAGCCGACGCCGTAACCAACTCCCAGTTCACCCCATCAGCAGAAGACCAGACATCATTGTAATAGTAGTCGTTACCAGTGAAATAATTGATACCCCCACCCATGTAGAAAAGCCTGCCGTTGTGGGCAACAAACCCGGGCCAGGCGCGACGATTGCCCCAGGGTGCGTCCGTTCTACGTGTGGTCCAGTTAATTGCATCTGTAGATGACCAAACATAGGAGCCAGAAACAGCATACAATGTGTTGTTCAGCATGGTCATGCGTGAACTGAGCCCACCAGGAAAAGTAGCAGCCTCTTTGGTCCATGTCACACCGTCGGTAGAACTGTAACATCCTGTTGGATCAAAGGCCCACATCTTGTTGGCAAAAACTATATAGGAAGAGTAGGGATCGTACGGCGGTGATGCATTCACCAGGTTCCAGTGTATTCCGTCGGACGAATTCCAGACATCTGAAAGGGAAATCCATCCTGCAGGTGTCTGGCGATAGCCGGCAAGAACCCAGATTTTTCCATCATAGACTAAACTGGCATTGGGAGAGGAGTCGCGTGGGTTAAAAGAGGTGTGATTTGTAATCTTCTTCCAGAAGGTGGGTGACTTGTTGGGAAGGCCCGGGGTGACATCAACAGATTTGAAGTGAATCCACTCATTTTTCTTCGAAGGATTCAGACCAATTGACTCATTCTCGTTGGGCGGAAAGGGAAATGACAAGAGGTGTGATAACTGCCCTAGTCTGACCAGTCCAAAATACTGCTCTGAAAGATCCACGGAAAACCCGGCCTGAAACGGCAGAACCCTGCTTTCATTACCAGAAAACCAGATTACCACAGATTGTCCAGACGGCAATGTATAAGCGGGTAGGGCCCATTCATTGTTACTGACTGTGTCCTTTGTCAAGGTGTATTGCGAAAGCTCGATACTGCCGTCAGACTGGTTCAGCAATTCGATCCAGGGATAATAGCCTCCATCCGGTGCCGCTACAACCGTATTGCTTGCCATATACTCTGAAATAACGAGCGACTGGCTCTGTAATTGACTGGAAACCAGTGCCAATAGTAAGGCAATACCAAACCAGGACCTCGTCTGAGAAATACGAGTATTCAACGTCATTGCTATTTGCCCTTTTTGAACTTGTTCACCAAAAAGCAATATACTTGATTGTTAAGAATATGCGGTCGCCAAACTTGGACACTTAGAAGTATATTTGCGCTGGATTTTTCCAATGACGGTCATTATTGATTACCATACAGGAAACCTGGGTTCAATCCTGAACATGATCAGGAAGTCGGGGCACGAGGCAGTCATTTC
Source organism: Cyclobacteriaceae bacterium (assembly GCA_019694905.1). Classification (GTDB taxonomy): domain Bacteria; phylum Bacteroidota; class Bacteroidia; order Cytophagales; family Cyclobacteriaceae; genus ELB16-189. The sequence goes on along the minus strand of JAIBBB010000012.1, from coordinate 15,369 downwards.
AGATGAAATGGAAGTCATAAAAAGCGCCACGAGGATTATTTTACCCGGGGTTGGTTCCTTTGATTTCGGTATGCATATGCTCAATACGTTGGGCGTTGTAAATGTAATCAGACAAAAAGTACTTGAAGACAAGACACCCATTCTGGGAATCTGTCTGGGGGCTCAATTGCTATGTCAGTCCAGTGAAGAAGGAAAAATGCAGGGCCTTGGCCTCATTGAAGCCAGGGTAGTGAAATTCCCTTCTGCTTCCGACGGAAAAAAGTACCCGGTTCCACATATGGGCTGGGATCATGTCAAGCCGGCCAAAACAAGTCGGCTGATGCCCCCAGCGGAAGAGGTCAGACGTTTTTATTTTGTACATTCCTATTGCATTCAATGCCGTTACGCGACTGATGTTCTGGCAGAAAACACCTACAGCCTCAGGTTTCATTCTGCTTTCGAGCATGAGAATATTCTGGGTGTGCAATTTCATCCTGAGAAAAGCCATCGGTTCGGCAAGGAGATTTATAAAAACTTTATCGAGCAATACTGATGGCGCTGCCAAGAGTTATTCCGGTTCTATTGCTGAGAGACCATGGGCTTGTGAAGACCCTCCGGTTTAAAGATGCCCGGTACATTGGCGATCCGATCAATGCGGTAAAGATCTTCAACGAGAAAGAGGTTGATGAACTGATTTTTCTTGACATCGATGCTTCGAAAAATGGAAAGGAACCTCCCTACGAATACTTGGCGGAAATTGCATCCGAGTGTTTCATGCCGCTTACCTATGGAGGGTCAGTCAGGTCAATTGAACAAATCCGCAGGTTGACCAAGAGCGGGATTGAAAAGGTGAGTATCAACACGGCGGCCCTGGAAAATCTCTCATTCATAAAAGAGGCAAGTGAAACATTTGGCGCATCTACGCTGGTAGGTGCCATGGATGTCAAGAAAAACCTCTGGGGAAAATATCAGGTTTATTCACATTCATCTCGCAAAGTTGCCGTACATGATCCAGTGGCCTATGCACAAGCCTTGCAAGGAGCAGGTGTTGGTGAGATTTTTATTAACAATGTTGACCTGGACGGCATGATGACAGGATTTGACCTGGAACTCATACGGAGAATCACATCAGCAGTGGACGTACCCGTGATCGCCTGCGGAGGTGCAGGCACACTGAGCGATCTCGAGCAGGTAGTCAGGCAAGCCGGCGCTACAGCTGCAGCAGCCGGAAGTATGTTCGTCTTCCATGGTAAACACAGAGCAGTGCTGATTACTTATCCGGATTACAGAGAATTGTTACACATACGGCAGGACTGATGAGGCCTCCTTACATGCTTACCACAATAGAGTGATGGACCCGCTGTTCAGGCTTAATCTTCACGTGTATCCAACGACTTTCCTTAATGAATCCAGGATTCTGAGAGAGTCTGCTGCCCTGATTGACCAGGGTCTGGTTGGCCAGGTGCTACTGATAGGGCTCTGGAGTGAGGGGTTGCCAGAAGAAGAGCAGATTCGACCAGGAGTCAAATTGAGACGCATCAATACCTCTTTCTCAAAACGCAATTCCAGGTGGAGTAATCTGCTCGTCTTTGTAGTATTCTATTTTCGGATACTGCAACTTCAGCGCCGGTTAAGAGCTGACATCATAAATGTACACTCATTGACCATGCTGCCCGTTGGCACAATTGCAAAGTGGCTGTTTGGGGTGAAGTTGGTGTATGATGCTCATGAACTTGAAACGGAAACGCATGCATCCCAAGGCTTACGAAAAAAACTATCAAAATACCTTGAGCGGCTTTTGATCAGTCAAGTAGACTACATGATCGTCGTAAGTAAGTCCATTGAAGAATGGTATCGATCAGTCTATCATCTTCAAAACATCGCCACCATTCGAAATATTCCAGCTAGTCGAACCCTGGAATCACCCGTCGATTTCAGATCAATGTTTGGCATTGAGGAAGATGCTATTGTATTTATTTACGTTGGCCTGATTTCAGGCGGAAGAGGAATCCCCAATCTTGTTTCAACCTTCCAGCATCAATCGACACACAAACACCATTTGATACTCATTGGTTACGGCAATATGTTTGAAGAAATCTCCAGACAAGAATCAAGCAACATCCATTTGATGGCGGCCGTGAGCCCCTCGGAAGTATTGTCATACGTAGCGGGTGCGGACATAGGCCTGAGTATGATTGAAAATTCGTGTTTGAGTTACTATTACAGCCTTCCCAATAAGGTATTCGAATACATGACAGCAGGAATACCATTCATATGCAGTAACTTCCCGGAAGTGAGCCGTGAATTTAATTCTTCCGATCTTTGCTGGCTGATATCTGAGAATGAACTGCTATCTACCATTGAGGGAATTTCCCAGGCCGAAATCCAAAGGAAGAAAAGTAATATTCTCAGATTGCGGAATCAGTGGAGTTGGCAGCATGAACAAACCCTGCTGATCCCTGTGTATCAAAACCTGAAGTCTACAAAACCAGAATGAAAATTAGTATCTGCAATAAATCAGTTATGGACAGCCTTGCTGATCCTGATATTTCATTTGACCAGGACGGCATTTGCAATTATTTCTATCAATACAAAGAGAAGGCCAAACTGAGACTGTTCAATCAGGAAGAGAATCGTGGTATGCTGACTGCCATTGTGCAGAAGATCAAAGAGTCAGGAAAGGGGAAGGAATACGATTGTATCATTGGTGTAAGTGGCGGAGTCGATAGCACGTACCTCGCCTATAAAGTGAAAGAGCTCGGTCTTCGTCCTCTTGCCATCCATTTCGATAATGGCTGGAATTCGGAATTGGCAGTAAAGAACATCGAGAACACGCTCAAGAAACTTGAGATTGATCTTTTCACTTATGTAATTGACTGGCCGGAGTTCCGGTCACTTCAACTCGCCTTCCTGAGATCATCAACTCCAGACGGTGAGATCCCCACCGACCACGCCATTTTTGCGCTCTTCTTCAAGATTGCAGCAGAAAAGGGCATCAAGTACATCATCAATGGCAATAACTTCGAAACAGAATCCGTAATGCCCCTCACGTGGTCATACGGTCACATCGATTGGAAATACATCAACTGGATTAACACTCGTTTCGGAACTGATAAGCTACGAACATATCCAACCATTTCTCCGCTTAAGTACGGCTGGTATACATTTGGAAGAGGCATTCGGATTATTTCGCTCCTCAATTACATGACCTACAACAAGGTCGAGGCTATGGAAATACTCAAAACCAAACTCGACTGGAAATACTACGGCGGAAAACACTACGAATCTATTTACACCCGCTTTTATCAGGGCTACATTTTACCACAGAAATTTGGTATAGATAAAAGGAAGGCACATTTGTCTTCACTCATTTTTGCGGGTCAGATGACCCGGGAGCAAGCCCTGGCTGAGTTGCAACAACCAACCTACCCAGAGGAGCTGCTGAAAGAGGACAGGATATTTGTGCTCAAGAAGCTTGGACTTTCAGAAGCCGAATTTGAGCAAATCATGAAGGCGCCCCCCAAGACCTTCCGGGATTACCCCAATCAATATTCTCTGTTGGGTAAACTGAGGAAGGTACTGAATAACTTAAGAGGCCGCGGACTGGCCTATAGCTAAAACTGAATTGATCTGACATGAACAAGATAAAATTTGCACTCATTGGTTGCGGCCGGATTGGTCAGCGACACGCTGAACACATAGCCCACATCGGTTCACTGGTGGCTGTCTGCGACATCGACAGTACCAAGAGTGATGCCTTCGCCAAAAAATTCGGCTGCAAGGCCTACAACCGGATCGAAGACCTCCTCCAGAGCGAGAAAGACGTGCAGGTGGTATCCATCTGCACCCCCAACGGTCTGCACGCCAGTCAGTCCATCCTCGCATTGAAGAGTGGTTATCACGTCCTGTGCGAAAAACCCATGGCACTTTCAGTGCAAGACTGCGGGGAAATGATCAAGGCAGCCGAAAACGCCAACCGCAGGCTGTTCATTGTCAAACAGAATCGCTTCAACCCACCCGTAGCTGCAGTGAAAAAAGCACTGGACGAAGGCCGGCTAGGCAAAATCTACAGTGTCCAGCTCAGTTGCTTCTGGAACCGCAATGAAGACTATTATAAGAACTCATGGAAGGGCACCAAAGCGCTGGATGGCGGAACGCTGTTTACACAGTTCAGTCATTTCATCGACTTGTTATACTGGATGGTCGGTGATGTCAAATCCGTTACCGCGGTCACAGGCAATTTCCATCACAAGGACATCATTGAGTTTGAAGATTCCGGAGCCGTCTCGCTTCGCTTCTACAACGGCGCCATCGGCACGATCAACTATAGTGTCAACAGCTTCAAGAAGAACATGGAAGGCTCCCTTACCATCTTTGGAGAAAAAGGCACGATTAAAATCGGCGGTCAATACCTCAATGAACTCGAATACCAGCAAATAGAAGGCTTCGAAATCAAGGACCTTCCTCCCGGTAACCCGCCCAACAACTACGGCCAATACCAGGGCTCTATGTCCAATCACGACAAGGTGTATCAGAACGTGGTTGAGGTGCTCACTCAGCAGGGCATTATTGCAACCAATGGATTCGAAGGCCTGAAGACAGTAGAAATAATCGACAAAATCTATTCTGCAGCCGTACAGTCATGACGCCTACACTTCTGGAATCAGGCATCCGCGACGTATCCTTTGGCGAAAATGTCAAAGTAGTACAACCTGTCAATCTGTACGGATGCACCATTGGCGACAATGTGTTCGTAGGTCCATTCGTGGAAATCCAGAAGCGCGTTACCATAGGAAAGAACACCAAGATCCAGTCTCACACATTTATATGTGAGCTGGTGGACATCGGGGAAGACTGCTTTATCGGACACGGTGTGATGTTTATCAATGACCTGTTCAGTAAAGGAGGGCCAGCACGCGGAGACCAATCGCTCTGGAAGCATACGCACATCGGCAACCATGTCTCCATCGGATCCAACGCAACCATCCTTCCCGTTTCCATCACCGATCATGTGGTGATTGGTGCCGGCTCCGTGGTCACCAAGGACATCACCCGATCGGGCGTTTACGCCGGCAACCCCGCCCGCCTTATCAAAAACCTGTAAGCCAATTACCCATGGAAGTACCCTTTGTTGACCTGAAAGCACAATATCAAACCATCCGCGAAGACATTGACGGCGCCATCCGAAGCATTCTTGACGGCGCCAATTTTGTTGGCGGAAAGCCTGTGAAGGACTTCGAAAGTGCCTTTGCCGCGGCGTATGGTGTCAAACATGTAATCGGCGTCGCCAATGGTACTGATGCCATCTACATCACCATGAAAATGCTTGGCATCGGCGCAGGTGATGAGGTGATCACCACAGCCACCAGCTGGATCAGCACTTCTGAAACCATCAGTCAGACAGGCGCCAGGGTTGTCTTCGCTGACATTGATCCCGTCACCTATACCATCGACCCGGCACAGATTGAAAAACTCATCACGCCGCGTACCCGCGCCGTGATTCCGGTTCACCTGTACGGCCAGAGTTGCCACATGGAGGAGATCAGCAGGATTTGCAAAAAGCACAACCTTCACCTGATTGAAGATTGCGCCCAGTCGCACTTCACAGCGGAAGGGAACAAACTGGCGGGTACGTGGGGCATAGCCGGCACGCTGAGTTTTTATCCCGGCAAAAACCTGGGCGCCTATGGCGATGCAGGTTGCATCGTAACCAATGATGACGAGCTGGCCCGCAAGATGCGCATGTATGCCAACCATGGCGCGCTGGTCAAACACGCACACGAGATAGAAGGTATCAACAGCAGGCTGGACACACTCCAGGCCGCCATTCTTGGCGTCAAACTGAAGCACATTCAGCAGTGGACAAGGCAACGGATCGGTCACGCAGCAGCATACAACAAGTTACTGAGCGGAATTGGCGATTTGCAGGTGCCTCTCACAAGGCCCGGCACAACCCATACCTTCCATTTATATGTGATCCGAACCAAACAACGGGAGGCCCTGAAAGCACACCTCGAAAGAGCAGGCATCCACACTGCCATTCACTATCCAACCGCGCTGCCCAACTTGCCGGCATACCGATATCTCGGGCACACTCCCGCCGATTTTCCGGTTGCCACCGAACACCAATCCTTGATCCTGTCTCTGCCGATGTTCCCTGAACTGACGCAGGAACAGATCGCGTACACGGCAGACAACATTCGCGCATTCTTTCAAGAGTAGCACCACCGATTTGTGGTCACATAAAACGGCCCGATCGTTGCTATATTTGACGAGTCCGATTAACCCCGTTCCGCCGCATGTCCCGTAGGATATTCCATGCCTGCCTGTACGCCACCAGCTTTGCACTGCCTTTGCTGCCGCCCGATTGGCATGGCAAATTGATTGCCCTCACAGGTATCGCGTGGATCTTTTGTCTCCGACAATACCCTATGCCCGCCAACTGGTATCGGCAGCCTTTGTTGCTCGGGTCAGGTGCCTTGCTGCTGATCAGCGTGATAGGGTTGACCTATTCAGAAAATCCCGCTGATGGGCTTGCCTGGATAGAAACACTGCTGCCCCTGGTGATACTTCCGTTGATAATCGCTACCAACAGGGAACTGGTAACCCGAAAAGTTGCCTTCAATTCAATTGTTGCTTTTATCGCAGGCGTTATCTGCCTGAACCTGGCTTCACTGGCGCTTATATCCAATGATCTGTGGGACGCCAGAAACCTCCAGTCTGAACTGATCCTCGCCAACAATCGAATTGTAAAAATTCATCCCGCCTACCTTTCACTCTATATCTCGTTTGCTGTCCTGTTCATTATCCATCAGTTCTTCCCGCTTCAATCTTCCAACCGGGGGCGTTTGGGATGGGTACTGTTCAGTCTGGCCATTCTGCTGGGCTTTCTGATCTGGCTGAATTCAAGAGCAGGTGTCATTTGCTTTCTTGCAGGAGCACTTCTCTACAACCTCATCCGGTACCAGGGCCGGATGCGTATCGCTGGATTCATACTCCTTGCACTTATCACGGGAGTTGTTCTGGCTGTGCCTTTTTCCAGGGAACGCTTCGTCAATGCCCCATTGGCCGTGTTCTCCAATGACAGCCATCCGGAATCCGGCAATCCGGACATCTATCCAATAATTGCACGCAAACAAATTCTGGAATGTGCGGTGACGCCCATTCAGTCCGTCAATGCTCTGTATGGATATGGTACTGCTGACGGCAAAGCCGTCCTGATGAAAAGTTATGAGGCCCATGGCTATGCCGACCTCGTCAGTGCCGCGTATGATGCGCACAATGAATATGTCTCCACCATTCTTCGGAGCGGTTTGATGGGACTTCTTGCCTATCTGACGCTGCTGTTCATCCCCTATCGCTTTGGGCTTCGGCATCAGGCGCCAATGGTTGCCGTGCTGGTGGTACTCTTCGCCACGGCTTCCCTTTTCGAATGCGTACTCAGTGCACAAAAAGGAGCATCCTTCTTTGCCCTGCTATGTCCTTTGCTCTGGTCGCTGACCAAACTTCCTCCCGACAACACCATTTGAACGAGGCCTAATAAAGGCTAAATTTGCTGGTTGCTGCATCTATGGCTGTAAATCTGGCATCCAGTGTTACCTCTTTCCTGATCGCCTTCGTGGTGTTGCCGCTCATCATCCGGTATATGATGCGCAATAAGATTCTCGATGCGCCTGACAGCAGAAAGGTCCACAAAGTCTCTACCCCCTCCCTTGGAGGCATTGCCATCTTTGCCGGATTCATGCTCTCAACGCTGGTATTCATGGACTTCAGCCACTGGGATAACATGCGGTACATACTCGCCAGCCTTTTCCTGGTGTTCCTCATAGGCGTCCGCGACGACGTCGTTCCATTCAAGGCCACACACAAGTTGTTTGGTCAGCTTGTGGCCATTGCCGTGCTGTGCATCTCCACCGTCCGCATTGATTCGTTTTATGGCTTGCTGGGGATTGAAACCCTGCCCGCCTGGGTTAGCTATGGCCTCACGGGATTCTCCATTGTCATCATTACAAACGCCTTCAATCTGATTGATGGACTTGACGGACTGGCAGGAAGTGTGGGGTTGGTGGCACTCGGCGCCTTTGGAATCTGGTTTTATGCCGTGGACGACCTCGTGTTCTCCATGATGTGCTTTTCGTTGATCGGAGGTATTCTGGCTTTCCTGATCTACAACTGGCAACCCGCCGTGATCTTCATGGGCGACACAGGCGCCATGGTGATTGGCATGATGTTGTCAATTCTCGCCATTCGATTTATGAATGTCAATGCCGGTCTGCCCGATGAAAATCCCTGGCAATACAATGCTCCTATCGCTACTGCAGCCAGTTTCATCATCGTGCCGCTTACTGATACGCTTCGCATCATTATCCTGCGGCTTTCCCGCGGACAATCGCCATTCAAGGCTGACAAAAGTCACATCCATCATGCCTTGATGGGCAACGGGTATACCCATGGTGAAACCGCACTGATCCTCGCTGCCGTCAGTACAATCTTCGTTGTGCTGGCATGGGTATGCAGGGACTATTCTGACAAATGGCTGATACCTGCGATTGTGGTTTCAGCGGCGCTGTTCGGTTTCCTTGTCGGAAAAATCAAGTTCAAAAAATCACTCACTGCAAATTAAATCCTCATGCTCTCGCAAAAAGCCAAGGCAATCGCCGATGAAATCCAACAGTATGTGCTCGACCAAAAGGCAGCCCTGGAAGCATTCCGTCTGAAATTCCTGTCAAAAAAGGGCAGCATTCCTGAATTGTTTGACCTGCTCAAGGCTGCCTCACCTGAGGAGAAGAAAACGCTGGGCAAAGTGCTCAATGAAATTAAACAACTGGCAGAGTCAAAATTCAGGGCCGCCGAAGAACAACTGGCTGCTGCAGGAAGCAGCGCGTCGGATGCGCCGGATCTTTCGCTTCCTTCCGTCTCTGGCAAGGTGGGTAACCTCCATCCCCTCAATGCAACCCGCAGCAGAATTATTGAAATTTTTGAGCGGCTTGGTTTCAATGTGGAGGACGGCCCCGAGATCGAAGATGACTGGCACAACTTCTCCGCGCTGAACTTTCCGGCCAACCACCCCGCACGGGAAATGCAGGATACATTCTTTGTACAGAAAAATCCGGACTGGTTGCTTCGCACCCATACATCCAACGTACAGATGCGACTCATGGAGCGCCAGAAGCCACCCATTCGCTCCAGCATGCCCGGCCGCGTTTACCGTAATGAGGCTATCTCCGCCCGCGCACACTGCTTCTTCCATCAGGTGGAGGGGCTCTACGTGGACAAAAATGTTGGATTCGCTGATCTCAAACAGACACTCTATCACTTCGCCAAAGAGATGTATGGCAAAGACATTGCCATTCGCTTCAGACCGTCGTTCTTCCCATTCACAGAACCGAGCGCAGAAATCGATATCTCCTGTTTGATCTGTAAGGGCGCCGGATGCAATGTATGCAAGTACAGCGGCTGGGTTGAAATCGCCGGCTCCGGCATGGTTCATCCCAACGTGCTGCGCAATGGTGGTATTGATCCTGAAGAATACACCGGCTTTGCCTTCGGGATGGGCATTGAGCGGGTGACGCAACTTCGCTATCGCGTCAACGACCTGAGGCTGTATTCCGAAAATGACGTCCGTTTCCTTCGTCAGTTCCACACGGTGATCTGAAGTCGGACCTCCGGGCATACGAACAGGAAAAGTTCGACGTTGTAGTCAGACATTCTGTATGAAAACTGCCAGCACGGTAACGGGTATCATTTTCGCCATCGCGTCGGTCGCAGTGCTGGCGAATCTGGCGTCCTGCAACCGCGACCTCACCGATGACCCCATTCCTTCGGCGATCTTTCCCGATGCCCCCATCAACCTCACCTTTCCGGAGTATGTGAAACTGCAGGTAGACGGCGGCTTTCTTGAATTGTCAGACCTCAAGATCAACGGCATCAAACACTCTCTCGGCGTGCGGGGCATTATCATCTACCGGCTCACTTCGACCAATTTTGTGGTTTACGAGAAGAACTGCAGTTACCATCCCAACGAAGCCTGTGCAACTGTCAACGTCGACGGCTCGAGTCTGTTCATGAGTGACCCTTGCTGCAACAGTGCTTTCAGTTTTACCGACGGCAGCCCCACCGGCGGACCCGCCTGGCGCCCGCTGCGCAAATACAAGACCTACCTGCAAAACAACGTGCTCACCATTACATCCGAATCCGAAAACGGGATGTAAACAGAAAAGGCACTCCGGTTGGAGTGCCCTTGTGAATTCTGTTTGGGCTAAAGCTATTTACTTTCCTTCCGCAAATTGCTATTGTGACGGCTGTACAGGAAATAGATAATCAGACCGAACACCATCCAGATGCCGGCAGCCATCAGCGTGTACGGACCCAGTGAAAAAATCATGGCCGAACAAATGAGCATGCCGAGGATGGGAACAAGCGGCACCAGCGGTGTAGCAAAAGGGCGCACCGCATCAGGATTCTTCACACGCAAAACCCAGATGCCCACACATACCAGCACAAACGCAAACAAGGTACCAAAGCTGGTAAGGTCACCCGCTACATCACCCGGCACAAGACCGGCGAACAGGCCCACAAATATCAAAAGCAGTGCATTGGACTTGAAGGGTGTCCGAAACTTCGGATGCAACTCAGAAAAGACTTTAGGCACGAGTCCGTCCTTGGACATCGAATAGAATACGCGTGACTGCCCGAGTAGCATCACAAGAATCACCGATGAAAATCCCGCGAGAATGGCGATGGTGACCAAGGTGCTGAGCCAGCCATATCCGGCCATGTAGGTCTTGATGGCATATGCTACCGATGCTTCCTTGCCTGCCACTTTAAATTCCTGCCAGTTGGCAACGCCTGTGAGTACGTGCGAGAAAAGGACATAAAGGATTGTACAAACCACCAGTGATCCGAGAATGCCAATGGGCATGTCTCGTTTGGGATTCTTTGCCTCCTGCGCCGCTGTGCTCACGGCGTCAAAGCCGATGAAGGCAAAGAACACAATGCCTGCGCCACCCAGCACACCAAACCAGCCGTGGCGGTTCCAGGGCTCATGACCGGGCATGTCGGCGGGAATCGTGAAGGGCGTATAGTTTGCGTCGTTGATGAATCCCCAGCCGATGGCGATGAAGATCAGAACAATCGACACTTTGATAAATACGATGATCGCATTGAGGGTCGCAGACTCCTGTGTGCCTTTGATAAGCACCAATGTTAAAATCACAAGGATAAACAATGCAGGGACATTCACGATTCCCGACACGCCATCAAGGGAAGTCTGGAACGGCGAGTGGCACCATTCATAGGGAATGTTTTTCCCCGACAATTCAAAGACCAGGTTGTTGAGGTATTCACTCCACGCGATGGAGACCGTGGCCGAGGCCAGTGCATACTCGAGCACGAGCGCCCATCCGATAATCCAGGCCATGAACTCGCCCATGGTCACATACGCGTAGGCATAAGCACTGCCGGCAATGGGAATCATCGAGGCAAACTCGGCATAGCAAAGACCGGCGAAGGCACAGCCAATGGCTGCGATGATGAAAGACACAACGACTGCGGGACCGGCCGCTTCACCTGCCGCGGCTGCGGTGCGCACAAAAAGACCGGCGCCGATGATGGCGCCGATGCCAAGTGCGATGAGGTTTCCGGCACCCAGTGTGCGCTTGAGTCCCTTTTCAGAATCGCCTGCCTGAGCGAGCAGGGCTTCAAGCGGTTTTTTGATGAACAAATTCATATTATGGTGTGGTTGTGAACCAATAATCCTTAAAAGTAGCAAGAAATGCCAACTTAGGAAGTGCCAGACTGGCCGGGCGGTTATTTTTTGCCGGGGAGGGTAAACCGGAGTCGCACTTTGACAGTGCTCTCGACCGGTTCATCGTCTACCGTTGTGGGCATCCACTTAGGGCCCTCCTTCACGAGCCGCATCACTTCCTCATCGCAGCCATGACCCACGCTGCGCACTACAGTAAATTCAGACACATCGCCCATCACATCGACGGTGAATTGGAGCGTTACACGTCCCTCCAGCGTGTTGAGCAGCGCCTGCTGCGGATACTGCTTGTTGCTCTCCAGGTAATCATTATAAGCCTTGAGGCCTCCCACCGGCTCTGCCAGGTGCACAATGGGTTCGCGCTCGACGTCCGCATCGTCTGGTCGCCTGCCCGTGATCACCACCTCTCCCAGCGTGGCTGTCTCTTCCTTCATGAATACCGAACCAAACCGGCCAACGTCAGCCTTCTTCTTTTGTGTTTCAAACCCAACGTAAGAAAATACCAGTGAATCCTGCTTCGTCGGTGTATTCACCTGGTAGTTTCCATCCGCATCGGTAACAGCGACAAAACCGGAGAGGGCTGCCTTGACGGTCACCCCGGGAATAGGCTTTCCCTCGCCATCCACCACACGCCCGCGGAAAGAGCGATTGACAGAGGGTGCCGTTTGGAGTCCCTGAATTTTGGACGAGATTGTCTCCCTTGCCAACTCTTGTTCGGGTGCGGGTACTGGTTCCGCTTCTTCTGCAAGTGTAGCGTCGGCAAGTTGCAAGGCAGCCACACTGTCAGTGGCGCCTCCGGCATGGGTCCTGAGTCGTTCTTCCTCAGGTCCGGCAGATGCAATGGACGGCTTACCCGCTCTGGCTCTGGGTTGCTCCAATGCCAGCAGGGGCTTTGACAAGGAGGTGGTATCAATTGCATCCTTCGCAATGGAGTCATTCTCCACCCCAGCTGCTGGGGCAGGGTTGTTCTGCGCAAGCTGCTCCTGGTCCGCTGAGTTCGTCCAATAGAACCAGCTGCCAACCATGACAACAGCAGCGATGCCTGCAGCGATGCGCCATGAAAACCCTCGGGCAGGCTTCGAGCGTTGCACGATAGCTGCATCGAGATCCTCTACATCGTCACTGAAGTCATCAGCAAAATCATTGGCACCGTCGATCGCATCCTGCAGGAACGGATCGTTCAGTGCACGACGCTCCAACGCATGCCGCTCCGCCGGTGTCATTTCACCGGAGAGGTAACGCCTGATATCGTCCTGATCACGATCCATTTGATTCCATACAAATTTTGAGATTCCGCTTGCCGTTCTGGATGTAACTCTTTACCTGGTTCAGTTCATAACCCGTTGTTGCTGAAACTTCCGCATAGCTCTTCTGATCCAGATAGAACATACGCACGCACTGCTGTTGCTCCTGCACCAGGGTCTCCATGCACTTCTCCAGCCGGGAGAGGTCTTCTTCGAGCCGGAGGTCAGGTTCAGGATGCGCGGCCAACCCAGATTCCATAAGAAAAGGGCTGATTTCTTGTTTGGGTGCCCTTTTCGCAGCCCGCAGCTGCATCAGACAATGGTTTCTGCAGGTAACATATAGCCAGCTCCGGAAGTTGTCGACCGGGTGATCCAGCAGGGTGGTCGCAAGCTTTTCATACAATTGCATGACCGCATCGCGCGCGTCATCCCGGTCTTTGAGATATTTCAGGCTGGTGCCATACACCAGTGACGTGTACCGGGTATACAACGTAGCCAGCACCTGCAAATCAGCAGACTCACGGTACGCCCGCACCAATTCCTCATCTGTTCGCTGATCGCTGCGCAGGGTCATGTTTACTGTTCAAAGATTGCAAAAAAAATAACCAAAGCGTTTGTGGAATGGCTCCCGCTCCGGCATCTGTAGGGAAACTCAAATCCAAAAAATTATGAAAAAGCTATTGGTCCTGACGCTCGTGATGGTTGCCGCGGGCACGTTGTGGGCAGGGGCTCAAACCCGCACCCTGAGTGGGGTTGTCACCGCAGCCGACGACCACAAACCGATTCCAGGTGTCAACGTGCTCCTTGTGGGATCGTCGCAGGGTACAGTCACTGATGCAAACGGCCATTATGAGATCACAGTAAACCGAAAAGGTCGGCTGCAGTTCTCGTTCATCGGCTATGTCGCAGAAACGGTGGAAATCGGCATCAGCAACGTCATCAATGTCGAGTTGAAAACCGACGTCAAGGCGCTGTCCGAGGTGATTGTTACGGGTGCTGGTATCTCTGACTCGATGCAGGGCAAAATCGCCGGGGTTCAGGGCAGTCAGGGAGGTCCTCGTCGGTTCAAAAAGGCCGAACGGGAGTCCGGAAACTACAGGATGGCGCAGCCTGTGCCGGAAGAAAACACGGAAACATATGCCGGTATTCAGGAGTTGGATTTTCACGATGCCTTGAAAGATCCGCTGTCAACTTTCTCCATCGATGTCGATGCCGCGTCGTACAGCAACGTGCGCCGGTTTATCGCGCAGGGCCAGCGTCCGCCGAAAGATGCTGTGCGCATTGAGGAAATGATCAACTACTTTGACTACGACTATGTCCAGCCCAAGGGTGAGGATCCTTTCTCCATCTACCTGGAAATGGCTGCAGCACCGTGGAACCGCAACCATCAACTGGTGCACATCGGCCTGCAGGGAAAAAAGATCGCTACTGAAAATCTGCCCCCCTCCAACCTGGTCTTTCTGGTGGATGTGTCAGGGTCTATGCAGGATGAGAACAAATTGCCATTGCTGAAGGCCTCCTTCCGCCTGCTGGTTGACCAGCTGCGCGAACAGGATCAGGTAGCCATGGTAGTGTACGCTGGCGCCGCGGGTGTAGTGCTTGAATCTACTTCCGGTGCCAACAAGGAAGAAATCCTGGATGCACTGGATCGGCTGCAGGCGGGTGGTTCAACAGCAGGTGGTGCCGGTATCCGCCTTGCCTATGAGATCGCCAAAAGGAACTTCAAGACCGGCGGCAACAACCGGGTCATCCTGGCTACTGACGGCGACTTTAATGTAGGCGAATCTTCTGACGGCAGCATGGAAAAGCTGATCACCGAAAAGCGGAAAGACGGCATCTTCCTGACTGTACTCGGCTATGGCATGGGCAACTACAAGGATTCCAAAATGGAAATCCTCGCCGACAAAGGGAACGGCAACTATGCGTACATCGACAACATTCTCGAGGCGCAGAAAGTGCTCGTTAATGAATTTGGCGGAACACTTTTCACCATTGCCAAGGATGTGAAACTGCAAATCGAGTTCAATCCTGCGCACGTCCAATCCTATCGCCTGATTGGCTATGAAAACCGGATGTTGAAAAGTGAGGACTTCAATAATGACCGCAAGGACGCCGGAGAACTGGGTTCAGGTCACACGGTGACTGCTCTGTACGAAATTGTACCTGTAGGTGCAGAAGAAAAACTGGTCGACCCGCTCAAATACCAGGCGGTGGCACGCCCGGAGGTTCGCAGCACCAGCAGTGAATGGATGACAGTTAAATTCCGGTACAAAAAGCCTGACGAAGACAAGAGCCGCCTCATCGTGCAAACCCTCGAAGACAAGAAGTTGAAGACAGATCAGACTTCAGACGATTTCCGCTGGAGTGCGGCGGTTGCAGCCT